>CP064999.1:3450333-3764000 GCA_016700115.1 Sphingobacteriales bacterium
AAGCGTATTTTTAAAATTGGCAATACCCCGCTTAAGGTGTTTGGTGTTTCTTTGATCGTATTTTATGTTGTTATATTTCTTTTTGATTCTGCCATCAACATGCAGGCCGGTAATATGGCTTTTGTATTGATTTTATGTATTCTTTCTGCGCAACCTATTTCAGATAAAGGGAGTACAAAGAAACAGATAACACTTTCCGGGTAATCATAACTCTAAACCAGATTTCTTAATAGTGAGCAACTTGATGCGAACTAATATAGAAACCATCCAAACACCCAACAATGTCCATCCGATAATGGCGGGGTAAAAGACCATCCGCATCCAATGATCCAAATCATATTGTCCGAAAGCAGGATTTCCATCTGCGCCGGGATGAAGCGAATTAGCTAATCGGGGAAGGATACCAATCAGAACGATGAATACAAAAAAAGCTACGATGCTATAAACTGATGAGACCAAAGCCCGCTTGTCTTCATCTTCAATGGCACCTCTAAGTACAAAATAAGCCATATACATCAACAAGCCGACTGCCGATGCCAGTTGTTTGGGGTCATTGCTCCAATATTCTCCCCAGGTATATTTTGCCCAAATCATTCCGGTTAGCAATCCTAACACCCCAAACCAAAGTGCTATTTGAACGCCCGATGATGCAACTATGTCATATTTCAATTGAAAGGTGCGCAAATATTTTATGCTATAAATCAATGACATCAATAAAAGCAAAATCATGCCAAACCACATTGGCACATGAAAATATAGATTTCGGATGGTTTCATTCAAAATTGGCAGCTTAGGGGCCGGCAATAAAAGTCCACCGACAATCGTAAATGTGAGCAGCAAAACAGCGAATGCTTTCCACCAGTTTTTGTTAAGTAAAGTATTCATATCGTTTCAGGTATCTGTTAGAAAAATATTTAGTCTCGCCATAAATAAGGATACAAAACCCAAGTCAATACCGCTAATACCGCATCAATGGCGATAAGATTGCGAATATCACGAAAAGTATTGGGTGTTTCAATGCCCTCGACTGAATTTTTAGACAAAATGATAAGCAGTCCAAGCATTGGAATGACGATTGGAAAGCTCAAAACAGGCATCAGGGTTGCGTTGCGGTTTCCTGTTTTTGCTGCAATGGCAGAAATCAGGGTAAAACATACCGCAAATCCTACTGCACCTAAACAGACGGAAGTAGTAAACAAATAAATATTCTGTACAGGATTGCCCAATAACAACATATATGCACCAAGTGCTAAAATAGCAATTAACACCAGCAATCCTATATTATATAATAGCTTTGAGAGAATGACAGCCTGCGGACTGACTAAGGTATAATAATAATGAAACCTTCCGGAGCCTTCCTGAACAAAACTTTTCGTAATGGCATTGACAGAGGCAAACAACATAATAATCCAAAATACAGCCACCCAGGCAACCGGCTCTATTTTCATAAAAGATAAATAGACTACCATGACAGCAGATAGCACATACAATAAAATGCCACTAATTGCATATCGTTGCCGCCATTCGAGGATAATGTCTTTATGTATTAAAAACCGGATTTGACGGAACAATAATTTCATCCCGCAAATTTATTGCCCAAAAGTTTATTTTTCCTCAAAAAGAAAAATACTTTAAATCTATTGGCTTATTTTACATCCATTATTCCCTATTTATTTATGCTGACAAATATAAACCCTCTCACCATTTTGTTTTTAGATATCGAGACTGTCCCTTTGGCAGGCAGTTGGAATGATTTGGATGAAGAAACCAAATTGTTATGGCAATACCGGACCAACCGTTTTAAGCAATTGCAGGAAGAAGAAATGTCTGACGATGAATATTACTTTAAAAAATCGGGGGTATATGCTGAATTTGGAAAAGTTATCTGTATTTCAATCGGCATTTTCCGGTTTGAGAATAAGGAAAATGAAACGTTAACATTAAGGCTTAAATCATTTTATGGACATAATGAAGCCGAAATTCTAAAGCCATTTTTCGATTTATTATCTAAATCATTCAGTGCTGAACATTTTTACCTTTGCGGGCATAATATCCGCGAATTTGATGTCCCTTTTTTGTGCAGGAGAGCAATTGTAAACAGCCTTTCATTGCCCGATATTCTAAATGTACATACTTTTAAGCCCTGGGAACAACGCTTGATAGACACCATGCAATTATGGAAATTCGGGGACTATAAAAATTTTACATCCTTAAACTTATTGACCCATATTTTGGATATTCCTTCTCCAAAAACAGAAATGGACGGGAGCATGGTCGCTGATATTTACTGGAATGAAGAAACCGGTCTTGAAAAAATCAAAAACTATTGCCTTAACGATGTAGTGGCCCTGGCTCAGGTTTGGTTAAGATTTCATAAGAAACCATTGATCAAACCCGAACATATAGTTTACGGTTAAAAGAACGTGATTTTTTAAGTTAGCGGTTATTAATCTTCAACTGCCTTGCGAAGTTCGTGCAGTTTCATCATCGCCTCAATGGGAGTGAGGGTATTGATGTCTAAAATGCTGAGCATTTCTTTTATTTTTTTCAACTTAGGGTCAGTAATTTCAAACAGGGTAAGTTGAAGTGGTTCCTGACGGGCTATTTGATTCAGGGTGCCTTTTGTTTGTTGAAGCTCATGTTGTTGTTCTAATTGAGCCAAGATTTCGTTTGCCCTGTTTATGATGGCTTTAGGCATTCCAGCCATTTGTGCTACATGAATACCAAAGCTTTTTTCAGCCGGACCTTCAATTAATTTTCGAAGAAAAATGACTTTGTTTCCGGCTTCTTTCACCGCAATTGAAAAGTTTTTAATCCTTGGATTTTTTTGTGCGAGTTCGGTCAGTTCGTGATAATGGGTGGCAAACAGGGTTTTGGGCTGTGCCTTGGGATGATTGTGTAAAAATTCTGCTAATGCCCAGGCGATTGAAATTCCATCGTAAGTGCTGGTTCCTCTTCCTATCTCATCGAGCAAAATCAGGCTTCGTGCCGATAAGTTATTCATAATGCTGGCCGTTTCATTCATTTCGACCATAAAAGTAGATTCCCCGGAAGAAATATTATCGGAAGCACCAACCCTGGTAAATATTTTATCCACCAATCCGATTTCTGCGCTTGCAGCAGGGACAAAACTGCCCATTTGTGCCATCAGAGTTATCAGCGCAGTTTGCCTTAGCAGGGCAGATTTCCCCGACATATTCGGTCCGGTAATGATCAGGATTTGTTGTTTATCGTTATCCAGGTAAATATCGTTGGGGATATAGGTTTCACCAAGTTGCAATTGTTGTTCAATGACCGGATGCCTGCCTCTGAAGATATTGATGGTGAACGAATCATTTACCACCGGTTTACAATAATGTTGTTTTTGTGCGACAGCAGCAAAAGATAACAGGCAATCCATTCGCGCTAAAAGATTGGCATTGAGCTGAATTGGACGGATATAATCTGATAACTCTGTGATTAGTGCGGTAAACAAATCACTTTCTAACTGGATGATTTTTTCTTCTGCTCCTAATATTTTTTCTTCGTATCGTTTTAGTTCTTCGGTAATATACCTTTCGGCGGTTGTGAGGGTTTGTTTTCTAATCCAAGCTGTCGGAACCTGTTCTTTGTATTTGTTGCGAACTTCAAAAAAGTAACCGAATACATTATTGAAACCAATTTTTAAACTGCTGATGCCTGTTTTTTCGATTTCCCTTTGTTCCATTTCCAGCAGATAATCTTTGCCTGAGTTTTGGATATGGCGAAGTTCGTCCAATTCTTCGGAGATGCCGTTGTTGATTATTCCGCCTTTATTGGTGGCATTTGATGGGTCTTCGACCAACCAATTTGCCAATTTTTCGACGATGAGTTTGCAGGGATTGAGTTGTTCTGCCAATTTGTTGAGAAACTCATTCGTGCAGGAGGCACCCATTTCTTTGATGGGAACTATGGATTGCAGGGCTTTCTTGATTTGCCCGACCTGACGGGGGGTAACTCTTCCCATAGGTACAAGGGCAATCAGACGTTCCAGATCGCCGATTTGCTTCAGGTTATGTCGAATAGTATCTGCAAATTCGGTTTGCGCTATGAAAAATTCTACGATACTCAACCGTTCGTTGATTGCTATTTTGTCGCGAAGCGGGAGGACAATCCATTTTTTCAGAAGACGGCTGCCCATAGGGGTGGTAGTTTTGTCCAAAACTGCGATTAAAGGTTTGCCAGACTCGAAAGGAGTAGTCAACAATTCGAGGTTGCGGATGGTAAACCTGTCCAACCACATGTATTTGTCTTGCCAAATCCGGGAGATTGCCGTGATGTGCTGAAGGTTTGGATGCTCTGTGTCGGCTAAATAATGAATGATTGCGCCGGCGGCGATGATGCCTTCTTCGGCTTCTTCGACTCCAAATCCTTTTAGTGATTGTGTCTGGAAATGGCGCAATAAAGTTTCCCGCGCATAGTCGGTGCCGAACGCCCAATCGTCAATGGGGTAGAGGTAGAGTTTATCGCCAAACAGTTCGACAAACTCTTTGAGGCGGCTTTTAGGGATAATAGTTTCGGCCGGGCGGAAACTTTGGAGGAGTTTGTCAATGTAATCGGAGTTGCCTTGTGAGAGGAGAAATTCGCCGGTGGAGATATCGGTAAAGGCAATTCCTAATTCAGATTTTGTAAAAAAAACGGAAGCTAAATAGTTATTGGAGTTATGGTCTAATATTTTATCGCTGATGGTAAGCCCCGGAGTTACCAGTTCGGTAACACCACGTTTGACAACTGTTTTCGCTAATGAAGGGTTTTCTAACTGGTCGCAAACTGCTACGCGGAAACCGGCGCGCACTAATTTATGAAGATAGGAATCTAAGGCATGATGGGGAAAGCCGGCAAGTTCTATTTCGGAGGCTGCGCCATTGTGGCGTTTGGTGAGGGTGATGCCGAGGGTTTTGGAGGTTTCGATGGCATCCTGACCGAAGGTTTCGTAGAAATCGCCAACTCTGAACAGCAAAATGGCATCGGGATATTTCGCCTTAATGCGGTTAAACTGTTGCATCAGCGGGGTTTCCGTAATCTTTGCCATTGTGCGGTTAAAACTTGAAAAGAAAAGATAGTTATCCGGTAGATTTTGGAAAGCTATTTAAAAGGAGTATTCCGGATTTTGTCAGATGCTTTTTAATTCCCGAACCAATTTTTCGATGCTGCTTTTTGCATCTCCGAACAACATTCGTGTATTGTCGTTAAAAAACAGTCTGTTTTCAATTCCTGCATATCCGGCGCTCATTCCTCTTTTTAAGATAACCACTGTTTTTGCTTCGTCCACGTCGAGGATAGGCATTCCATAGATGGGGCTTGTCGGGTCATCTTTTGCTGCGGGATTTACCACATCATTTGCACCTATTACCAACACTACGTCCGTATTTTTAAACAACGGGTTGGCTTCTTCCATTTCGATGAGTTTGTCGTAATCCACATCTGATTCGGCCAAGAGGACGTTCATGTGCCCGGGCATCCGGCCTGCGACGGGGTGAATGGCATATTTTACTTCCACTCCCTGTTCTTCCAGAATAGATTCAAATTCGTGGGTAATATGTTGTGCCTGTGCGACAGCTAAACCATAGCCCGGTACGATGATGACCCTTTGCGCATAATTGCAGAGCACGGCGCAATCGTTGAGCGAAATTTCTTTGATTACACCGGCATCCCCTTGTTCACCGCCGATTGCTTTGCTTTGCCCGCCAAACGCGCCTACCAGCACATTGAGCAATGAGCGGTTCATAGCATTGCACATCAGAATTGTGAGGATGGTACCTGCCGAGCCTACGAGGATGCCGCCTGTCAGCATGGCCTGATTGCTGTAAAGGAAGCCGCCGAATGCTGCTGCCAAGCCGGTAAATGAATTGAGCAGGGAGATAACTACCGGCATATCTGCTCCGCCTATCGGCAAAACAAACAATATTCCATATAATAAGGAAAGCAGGGTGATTAAAAACAAAACAGAGAGGCTGCCTTCGGTTTGCATCATGACATATCCACATAAGCCTAAAATCAGGAGCAGGAGGATGGTATTAAACAGTTGTTGTTTGGGCAATACGTAGTCTTTTATTTTACCTTCTAATTTGCCAAAGGCAATCATACTTCCTGCAAAAGAGATGGAGCCTATCATGATGCCGAGTAAAATCATCAGCACTTCGCCGTTCATCAGGGTTTCTGCGTTGATGACGGTGGTGTATTTATCAAACTCGTTGATAGAAATCAATGCGGCACAGGCACCACCCATACCGTTGAAGAAAGAGACCATCTGGGGCATTGAGGTCATTTGTACTTTTTTGGCCATGACGACCCCGATGATGGTTCCGATGATAATGCCTAAAACTATCCAAATCAGGTTACCGATGGGTTTTCCATCGTGATGGTACAAGAAAATCGTGCCGATAATGGCTAAGGTCATTCCCGCAGCGGCTATCAAATTTCCGTTTCGTGCTGTTTTGGGATGGCTCAGCATTTTTAATCCAAAGATGAAAGACAGGGAAGCGAGGAAATATATGAGATGTAAAAGGTTGTTTTGGAACTCCATTGTTGGTAAAAATTTGGGGGTTAGGGTCTATTTTTTATCTTTCTTTTTAAACATTTCCAACATACGGTCGGTTACGACAAATCCGCCCACGACGTTGAGCGTACCCATGACCACCGCAATAAAGCCGAGCACGAGCGCCAGGTAATTGTCGGGCTGGGCGTGCCCCATGACGATGATTGCGCCGATAATTACGACACCGTGTATGGCATTTGCGCCGGACATCAGGGGCGTATGAAGCACGGTTGGAACATTGCTGATGACTTCTATTCCCAAAAGGATGGATAATGCCAGGACATAGATGGCTTCGATGTTATTGCCAAAAAAATGCAGTATTTCGTTCATGTTTCGTGAAGTTTTTTGAAGATAAAGCCGGTTTTTACAGAAGGTTTGAAGTTATTAACCGTAGGTTGAGGTGTTAGCTGACGGATTGTCTGACCCTTTCGTGCAAAATCTGACCCTGATGGGTGAGGCAGGTGCCCTGTACGATATCGTCCGAGAAATTGAGGTAGAGGTTTCCTTCTTTGGTGATGAGGAGTTTAAGGAAATTGAGCACGTTTTTACCAAACATTTTGCTGGCATCTGCGGGCATACTTGCGGGAATGTTGGATTGTCCGACTATGGTAACGCCGTAACAAACCTTGGTCTCGTTGTTTTGGGTCAGGGCGCAGTTACCGCCGGTTGATGCGGCGAGGTCTATGATGACTGAGCCCGGTTTCATTTTACTGATGGTTTCTTCGGTGATGAGCAGGGGTGCTTTCCTGCCGGGTATCTGGGCGGTGGCAATGACCACATCGCTTTTTATGGCGTGTTCCTGAATGAGGTTTTGTTGTTTAAGTTTGTAATCTTCGCTTTGCTCGACGGCATAACCACCTGCGCCGGTATCTTCGGTTGCGCCTTTTACCTCGACAAATTTTGCGCCCAAACTCAGTACTTCTTCTTTAACTGCCGAACGGACATCGAAGGCTTCTACGACTGCGCCCAACCTCCGGGCGGTTGAAATGGCCTGTAACCCTGCCACTCCGGCACCCAGAATGAGTACTTTGGCGGGGGTAATGGTGCCGGCAGCGGTCATGAACATGGGGAAAAACTTGGGCAAAAGGGATGCGGCCAACAAAACCGCTTTGTAGCCTGCCACGGTAGCCATAGAGGATAAAATATCCATGCTTTGCGCCCGTGTTGTGCGGGGTACGAGGTCCATGCTGAAGGTGGTAAGGCCGGACTGCACCAATGGTCCGGTTATTTCGGGGTTTCCTAAGGCCTGAAACACGCTGAGGAGGACGGCATCCGGTTTGATGATTGCCAATTCTTCGGCGGTGAAGGGTTGTATTCTTATCAGCACATCTGCGAGGTGTAAAATGTCGGGCTTGTTTTTTATTTCAGCGCCGGCGGCAAGGTAATCCTCATTGGAGGCAAAGGCACCGGCACCGGCATCTGTTTCTACGAAAACATGGGCTACCTGCATATTTTTCAGTTGTTTGACTGCTTCGGGCAGCAAGGATACGCGGTTTTCGTCTCCGGTTTCTTTTAAAATACCAATGGTCATCATGGTTGCGGATTAATTTTTAACATTGAAAAAGAAAAAAACAGCAGGCTGATAACTACGCATCTGAAAGACCCGGCGGCGTAATTATCTGAGGAGTTGTTTTAAAATGGAGTTGATAAGATGGTTTTGGGCTGCAAAAATATAAAAAAACGATTAGGGCAAAGGCACTTCGTGCTAAATTTGGTCAAAAGTTGACTTTTTTTACCCCATCCCGTCCGGTTCGGGCTTTTTGTGTTTCCACCGTCGGTGGGTCCAAAGCCAGTCTTCCGGCTTATTTTTGACAATTTGTTCCAAAAGGCTCATATACTTTTGAGTGATTTCACCTTCGGCATAGTCTTTCGGGTTTTCGGCCAAAGGTATTAACTCAATATTATAGTATCCCCGTTTGATTCGCTCGACGCGGACGTAATAAACCGGCAAATTGTTGTTGTGCGCATGCTTTTCGGGGCCATAAGGACAGGCTGTGTCCTGATCAAAATACTTTACCCAATATGCCTTTTTGATGCTGCCCGGGTTTTGGTCTGCTAAAAAAGTAACGGCAATGGTTTGGTGCCGGTGTTGTTCAAAGGTGAGCGAAGTCTGATGGTTTGGGACAAATTTCATCCCGAATGTTTCGCGTGATTTCAGCCCATAGGCGTTGATATATGGGTTTGCGAGCGGACGGAAAATGGTGATGGCTTTTTGCCGGGCATACAACCCCACTGCGGCACACCATTCCCAGTTTGCATAATGGGCGCAAATGGCAATGAAACTTTGGTTTCGCTCATACAAATCATTGGCAAGGCCGGTGCTGAGAAAATTTGCCCTTTTTTTGATTTCTTTGGCAGAAAGATGGAAGGTTTTGATGCTTTCGAGGGTGATGTCGCAAAAATTGCGGTAAAATTTCCATGCGATATTCTGAATTTCAATTTCGGTTTTTGCCGGAAAACACCGCCTCAGATTGGCTAAAACTATTTTTTTGCGATAGCCGAACACATGAAACATCAAAAACCGCAAGATGTCCGACACCCCATAGAGCAGTGGGAAGGGGATGCGGGAAATAATAAAAACTGCAAACCTGAACAACAGGTATCCTATATAAGCCACTGGGGATTTTGGTAAGTTAAAAGCTAAAAGTGAAAAACTAAAAGTGAAAACTATGCCTTCCTAAAATAGGTTGACCTTTTTAGTAAATTATAAAGCAAATGTTAGAGGCAATTGATTTGTTATTTGTTCATTTTTCTTAGTTGTGTAAATACTAAGGCCTGGTCTTGGGCTGCTTGTTTCTGTTAATAAAATAGGTTTCAAATTGATTGGGAGTCATTCTATTTGGCAGGCTTTGGTGCTTTCGGTTCTGGTTGTAAATATGGACTGCTTTTTACCCCAACAAAAAAAAAATTACTCAATCAGGAACAACAATGACTTCTTTTTGTAACTTGTCCTCGATAACAGTACAACTAAACATTATTCAATCACCCCAAATGCTTACCGCCTATGCCATACTCAAATATTGATGTAGAATTTACAGAACTCGAAAAAACCAATCTGGAAGCTGCTATTACCACCATCAAAACTATTTTGACAGATAAAGTTGTCAATCTGACCCCTGAAGAACGGCAGCAATTGTATAAAATGCGTAGCCAAAGAGCATCTTTTGCCCAACGTTCGATGATGTATGCCTTAAGCAACCCTCATTTAATCCCTGCTTATGCCAATTATGCCGGCGCAGTTAAAGATTATGACTATTATTTGCTCTCCCTCGACTGGGCACAAAAGCTTCTTGGAATTGCCGAAAGTCTGGACGACACCAACAAAGCCGTTGGCTCTGAAGTTTTGCAGTTCTGCCTTATTTTTTACAATAACGTTAAAGAAGCCGCACGCCATAACGTTCCCGGAAGCACCACTATTTACGAAGACCTGAACACTTATTTTGACCTTCCTCCCCGACCCGAGGATGATGTCGAAGAACCTTAGTAAAACTATGTTATGCTCATCAACATAGCGGTTTTTTTCATAAAAAATAACCCCGCCTTTCCCAATAAGGCGGTTTTTTTTTGCCCTTTCGTCAAACAATAGTTCGTTATCTATCTGTGAACTATCGTCATCATCTGCCTTTACAAAATCGTGATAAAGTTGGGTCATCAATTTGACCGCGAAACCTTATACCGCTTCACTAACAAAAATGACCTACCCCCCGAACCCTCTAAAGGCTAATCCTGCAGGGGTTGATTAACCTTATTTCCTCAGTAACAACCTGTCATTAAGTAATTTCCCAACCTTATTACCTTTTTCATATAATAATACCAACTCTAATTTGATTTTGCACCATCAATTACTGACGAACGTCTTTAAATTCCCCTCCTATCCCACTTGAGTTAATCTTGCAGGGGTTTGGTTGGTGTGCCGGCTTTTGCCGGAATTGAGGATGCTTCGGAGTACCGGTGCTTTATTGCTTTATTCGGCAATAATTAATCACAGAGGTTCGCAGAGGCAGCACAGAGAACCACAGAGTATATTATTTTTCTCTGTGCAAAAATCTTCGGGAGAAAAACCTCTACAAGATTAGCACTTGAGGGGGGGGGCAGGGGGTGTCGGGTTAGGGTGGGTTCTTTTAGATAGTGAAGTGGTATAACCTTATTACCTCAGTAACAACCTTTCATCAAGTAATTTCCCAACCTTATTACCTTTTTCATATAATAATACCAGCTCTGATTTGATTTTGCACCATCAATTACTGACGAACGTCTTTAAATTCCCCTCCTATCCCACTTGAGTTAATCTTGCAGGGGTTTGGTTGGTGTGCCGGCTTTTGCCGGAATTGAGGATGCTTCGGAGTACCGGTGCTTTATTGCTTTATTCCCGGCAATTATTTATCACAGAGGTTCGCAGAGGCAGCACAGAGAACCACAGAGTATATTATTTTTCTCTGTGCAAAAATCTTCGGGAGAAAAACCTCTACAAGATTAGCACTTGAGGGGGGCAGGGGGTGTCGGGTTAGGGGCGGGTTCTATTAGATAGTGAAGTGGTATAACCTTATTACCTCAGTAACAACCTGTCATTAAGTAATTTCCCAACCTTATTACCTTTTTCATATAATAATACCAACTCTGATTTGATTTTGCACCATCAATTACTGACGAACGTCTTTAAATTCCCCTCCTATCCCACTTGAGTTAATCTTGCAGGGGTTTGGTTGGTGTGCCGGCTTTTGCCGGAATTGAGGATGCTTCGGAGTACCGGTGCTTTATTGCTTTATTCCCGGCAATTATTAATCACAGAGGTTCGCAGAGGCAGCACAGAGAACCACAGAGTATATTATTTTTCTCTGTGCAAAAATCTTCGGGAGAAAAACCTCTACAAGATTAGCACTTGAGGGGGGGCAGGGGGGTGTCGGGTTAGGGGCGGGTTCTATTAGATAGTGAAGTGGTATAACCTTATTACCTCAGTAACAACCTGTCATTAAGTAATTTCCCAACCTTATTACCTTTTTCATATAATAATACCAACTCTAATTTGATTTTGCACCATCAATTACTGACGAACGTCTTTAAATTCCCCTCCTATCCCACTTGAGTTAATCTTGCAGGGGTTTGGTTGGTGTGCCGGCTTTTGCCGGAATTGAGGATGCTTCGGAGTACCGGTGCTTTATTGCTTTATTCCCGGCAATAATTAATCACAGAGGTTCGCAGAGGCAGCACAGAGAACCACAGAGTATATTATTTTTCTCTGTGCAAAAATCTTCGGGAGAAAAACCTCTACAAGATTAGCACTTGAGGGGGGGCAGGGGGGTGTCGGGTTAGGGGTGGGTTCTTTTAGATAGTGAAGTGGTATAACCTTATTACCTCAGTAACAACCTTTCATCAAGTAATTTCCCAACCTTATTACCTTTTTCATATAATAATACCAGCTCTGATTTGATTTTGCACCATCAATTACTGACGAACGTCTTTAAATTCCCCTCCTATCCCACTTGAGTTAATCTTGCAGGGGTTTGGTTGGTGTGCCGGCTTTTGCCGGAATTGAGGATGCTTCGGAGTACCGGTGCTTTATTGCTTTATTCCCGGCAATTATTTATCACAGAGGTTCGCAGAGGCAGCACAGAGAACCACAGAGTATATTATTTTTCTCTGTGCAAAAATCTTCGGGAGAAAAACCTCTACAAGATTAGCACTTGAGGGGGGGCAGGGGGGTGTCGGGTTAGGGGCGGGTTCTATTAGATAGTGAAGTGGTATAACCTTATTACCTCAGTAACAACCTGTCATTAAGTAATTTCCCAACCTTATTACCTTTTTCATATAATAATACCAACTCTGATTTGATTTTGCACCATCAATTACTGACGAACGTCTTTAAATTCCCCTCCTATCCCACTTGAGTTAATCTTGCAGGGGTTTGGTTGGTGTGCCGGCTTTTGCCGGAATTGAGGATGCTTCGGAGTACCGGTGCTTTATTGCTTTATTCCCGGCAATTATTTATCACAGAGGTTCGCAGAGGCAGCACAGAGAACCACAGAGTATATTATTTTTCTCTGTGCAAAAATCTTCGGGAGAAAAACCTCTACAAGATTAGCACTTGAGGGGAGCAGGGGGGTGTCGGGTTAGGGGCGGGTTCTATTAGATAGTGAAGTGGTATAACCTTATTACCTCAGTAACAACCTTTCATCAAGTAATTTCCCAACCTTATTACCTTTTTCATATAATAATACCAACTCTAATTTGATTTTGCACCATCAATTACTGACGAACGTCTTTAAATTCCCCTCCTATCCCACTTGAGTTAATCTTGCAGGGGTTTGGTTGGTGTGCCGGCTTTGCCGGAATTGAGGATGCTTCGGAGTACCGGTGCTTTATTGCTTTATTCCCGGCAATTATTTATCACAGAGGTTCGCAGAGGCAGCACAGAGAACCACAGAGTATATTATTTTTCTCTGTGCAAAAATCTTCGGGAGAAAAACCTCTACAAGATTAGCACTTGAGGGGGGGCAGGGGGGTGTCGGGTTAGGGGCGGGTTCTATTAGATAGTGAAGTGGTATAACCTTATTACCTCAGTAACAACCTGTCATTAAGTAATTTCCCAACCTTATTACCTTTTTCATATAATAATACCAGCTCTGATTTGATTTTGCACCATCAATTACTGACGAACGTCTTTAAATTCCCCTCCTATCCCACTTGAGTTAATCTTGCAGGGGTTTGGTTGGTGTGCCGGCTTTTGCCGGAATTGAGGATGCTTCGGAGTATCGGTGCTTTATTGCTTTATTCCCGGCAATTATTAATCACAGAGGTTCGCAGAGGCAGCACAGAGAACCACAGAGTATATTATTTTTCTCTGTGCAAAAATCTTCGGGAGAAAAACCTCTACAAGATTAGCACTTGAGGGGGGCAGGGGGTGTCGGGTTAGGGGCGGGTTCTATTAGATAGTGAAGTGGTATAACCTTATTACCTTAGTAAAATATATAAAAAGTAAACTCACAAACCTTATTACCTTATAGAAATGAAAGCATAAAAAAGGGATGTATGCACTTCGGGCAATAAGATAATAAGGTTTTTTTTGAGTGTGTAATTAGTTGGTTACTAAGATATTAAGCTTTTAATCGCTTACGCCTTCCGAACCAAGCCAGGTAAATAGTTACGAACCCGTTTCATCTGCATTCAATTGGGGATTTTCGGCTTTAGCTTCGGCCGGTTTGGTTTTTTTTCGATGTGCTCCCGGCATCATCTCTTTCAGTTGTGAAAGGATATTATCGGTTCCGGGCACGTTTTGTTGGGCAGCATTTTTCAAAATATTGTAAAACGACAACGCCGAACTCATGTTTTCCATTTTTAGGGCAGTTACGGTGTCTTGCAAAGCCTCTTGCAAAACATTGACCTGCAACAACAGCATCTCTAAGCGTTCCATCGTTTCCCAATCGTTTTTCCACTCCGTCAGCGAAACATATCCCGTTTGCAAGGCAGGATTGTCGGTATAAAACTGCAACGACTTTCTGACAAACATCATCGCTTTTCCGCCAAGTCGCAAATATCCCGATTTTTCGGCCGGCGTGAGGTTGATAACAAACGGAAGCCGGCTTTTGAGATGATCAAAATCGTTTTTGGCAAGCAGGTAGTCGGCTTCGGGAAACGCTATTCTCAAATTGGCATAAGGCATATCCGATGATTTAGATGTGAACGAATTAAAATTACGTATTTCATGCGCTATTTTTTGCTGCTTTATCGCCCAAACTGTGTTTTTGAACTCAAAACACTGAAATAACAACCAAAAAGCTCAAAAGTTTAAGCCATCCGGTTAAAGCTTTAAGGCATCTGGTTAAAGTTTTAAGGTATCGGGTTAAAGCTTTAAGGTATCTGGTTAAAGCTTTAAGGCATCAGATTAAAGCTTTAAGGCATAAGGTTAAAGCTTTAAGACATCAGGTTAAAGCTTTAAGACATCAGGTTAAAACTTTAAGGTATAGGGTTAAAGCTTTAAGGCATCAGGTTAAAGCTTTAAGGCATCAGGTTAAAACTTTAAGGCATCAGGTTAAAACTTTAAGGCATCAGGTTAAAGCTTTAAGGCATCAGGTTAAAGCATTAATCAATCAGGTTAAAGCATTAACCCATCCGGTTAAAGCATTAACCTATCCGGTTAATTTTTGAAGAAAATAAGGCTAAAAATGAAGAATTGGAGGGGAGATTATTTTTCTGAGGTCGTCGCTTTATGCGAAGATTTCCTTTTTCTGATTGTTTTACGGGTGATAGCCGTACATTTGCTTTTTTCTTGAAATAGCATCACCCTTTATAGAAAGTAATATCAAATGAGCAACATTCATGAAATACTTAGAAATTCGGACTATAGCCTAACCATTTTTACCGAAACCGAAATACAATGGTTGGAAAACCGCATCGCCGTAAGCGAAGGTAAAAAGGGCAAAGAATACAAAGCCGTTTGCATTAAGTATTGCAGTATCAACAGTTTGTATTATTTTGCCCCTTTGCGGATATGTAACGAGAAAACATCCCGATGGGCAAATAGAAATAATTTCAGATTTAGTTATCCCGAAAAAGATAGCCTCCTTCCTCTACGCTGTCAATCGTTGCATGGCCAATATAGGCAATCATCTCAAAATCAAGTTTAACCCTTTTACTGATGTTACGCAAAAGTATGTTGATAACTCACCCTTACTCTCCTCCCCGAAACAAACCGGACTTTTTTAAATTTTGACAAGGTTAATTTCGTAGGGGTTTGTTGAACCTGATTACCTTATTGAACATCCTTAAATCGTCTAAAGAATAAGGTAATAAGGTTTATATCACTTTTAGTTTTTCACTTTTAGTTTTTCACTTTTAGTTTTTCACTTTTAGTTGTTCACTTTTAGTTGTTCACTTTTAGTTTTTCACTTTTAGTTTTTCACTTTTAGTTTTTCACTTTTAGTGCAAATATGGCAGGTTAAAAAATAAAAAAAACCGCTAAACATGTTCTCTTATATTTGCACGGTACAAACCATGATTTTGTGATGACTGAAAAAATTGTTCAACAACTTGCAAAACAACTGAACCTGAGCCTTAAACAGGTTGCTGCCGTCATTCTTCTTTTAGACGAAGGGGCTACCATTCCTTTCATTGCCCGCTATCGAAAGGAGCTGACCGGTAGTTTGGACGAAGTTCAGATTGCCGCCATCCGGGACGGGCTGCAAAAGCTGCGGGAATTAGAACAACGCCGCGAATATGTTTTACAAACCATCGAAGCACAGGGTAAACTGACTCCCGAACTTAGCGAAGCCATCACCAAAGCCGACAATATGGCAGCGTTGGAAGACCTTTACCTGCCGTTTAAACCCAAGCGCCGCACCCGTGCAGTTGTTGCGCGCGAAAAAGGGTTGGAGCCGCTTGCGCAGGCAATTATGGAGCAAAAAAACTTAGACCCGGTGAAATTAGCAGCCGGTTATGTGGACGAAAGCAAGGAAATTTTTACCCCGCTCGAAGCCCTTGCCGGTGCGCGCGACATCATTGCCGAGGTCATCAGCGAACATGCAGGTGCGCGTGCGCTCATCAGGCGATTGTTTGTCAATACGGGGCTGATGGTGTCAAAAGTCATCAAAGACAAAGAAACCGAAGCCGCAAAGTTTAAAGACTATTTCGATTGGTCAGAGCCGCTGCGCAACATTCCCTCCCATCGTTTTCTGGCGATGATGCGCGGCGAAGCCGAAGATTTACTCAGGGTGCATATTGAGCCGGACGCAGAACGTGCCGTTGCCATTCTGGAAAAGACGTTTGTGGTGAGCAGCAATCTTTGCGGCGATCAGGTCAGGATGGCAGTCCATGATGCGTGGAAAAGGCTGATGAAATATTCATTGGAAGCCGAGGTTCGGAACGAAGCCAAAGCCAAAGCCGATGTTGAAGCCATTCATGTCTTTACCGACAACCTCCGGCATCTGCTGATGGCACCGCCTTTGGGGGCAAAAAACATCCTGGGCATTGACCCGGGTTTTAGAACCGGCTGCAAAGTGGTCTGCCTCAACAAAGAAGGGAAGCTGTTGCAGGATACCACTATTTTTCCTTTTGAAAAAAGCCCTGCAAAACGCTATGAAACAGTCAGTATCCTCACAGACCTTTGCGAAAAATACAAAATTGAAGCCATCGCCATCGGCAACGGAACGGGAGGCCGGGAGACAGAGGCGTTTGTTCAAAGCCTTCAACTGCCTGACATTCAGATAGTGATGGTCAACGAAAGCGGGGCTTCTGTATATTCGGCATCAGAGGTGGCAAGAGAGGAGTTTCCGGATAAAGACATCACCGTCAGGGGGGCAGTTTCGATTGCCCGGAGGCTGATGGACCCGTTGGCAGAGTTGGTCAGGATTGACCCTAAATCAATCGGGGTGGGGCAGTATCAGCACGATGTTGACCAGAACCTGTTGAAACAATCGCTCGACGATGTGGTCATCAGTTGTGTCAATAGTGTTGGGGTAAATATCAACACGGCAAGCAAACAGTTGCTGACCTATGTGTCAGGGTTGGGCAACAAACTTGCGCAAAACATCATTGACTATCGAAACCAAAACGGAGCGTTCACCCAAAAAATAACCCTGAAAAAAGTGCCCGGAATCGGTCCGAAAGCCTTCGAACAGGCAGCGGGATTCATCCGCATACCCGATGCCGTCAATCCTTTGGATGCCGGAGCTGTTCACCCCGAAAGTTTTTCCATTGTCGAGAAAATGGCAAAGGACAATCAATGTACGGTATTGGATTTGGTCAAAAAACGGGAGTTGCGGGAAAAGGTAAATTTAAAAATATACATCACCGAACAGGTAGGATTGCCCACCCTGAACGACATCATGGAAGAACTGGCAAAACCCGGACGGGATCCCCGGAGCGAATTTGAGCAGGTTAGTTTTTCCGAAGGCATCAACAGCATCGAAGACCTGTCAGTGGGCATGATTTTGAACGGGATAATCACCAATGTTACAAATTTCGGAGCCTTTGTTGACATCGGAGTGCATCAGGACGGCATGGTGCATGTCAGCGAGATTGCCAACAAATTCATCAAAGACCCCAAAACCGAACTCAGAGTGCAGCAAATTGTCAAGGTAAAAGTGCTGCATATTGACCTTACCCGCAAACGCATTCAGCTTAGCATCAAACAAGCCCTTTGATTTTTTTACCCCATTAAATCCCGCATGGAAACTATCGCCCTTCTCGGAATTGGAAAACTCGGACTATGTTTTGCCCTTAACCTCGAACAGGCGGGTTATCGGGTCATCGGTGTGGATATCTCAGAACAGTATGTCGAACAGATAAACCAAAAGCTATTGGTCGCAACCGAACCGCACGTCAGCGAATACCTTTCGCAAAGCCAGAATTTTCAGGCGACCGTTCACATTGACGAGGCGTTAAACAGCACGGCCGAACTCATCTTTATCGTGGTTGCCACCCCAACCGCCGAAGATGGCAGCTATAATCACGAACAGATTGAGCGCGTCGCCGAAGAACTTAAACGCAAAGGAATTTCCGAAAAACAACGGCATCTGGTCATTATGTGTACCACCATGCCGGGATATTGCGACTTGCTTGCCGCAGAACTCGCACCGTTTAACTATACGTTGAGCTACAATCCCGAATTTATCGCACAAGGCAGCATCATTAGAGACCAGCAATTCCCGGATCAGGTCTTGATTGGCGAAGCCAACCCGGAGACAGGTGATAAAATTGTGAAGGTCTATGAAAAAATTTGCCGCAACAAACCGGTGTTTTGCAGAATGAGCCGGTTGAGTGCGGAAATTTGCAAATTAGCAACCAATTGTTTTTTGACCACCAAGATTTCATTTGCCAATGCCATCGGCGATTTAGCCATTCAGGCCGGTGCAGAACCCGGTAAAATCCTCGCCGCCATCGGCGCAGACAGCAGGATTGGGCATAAATATTTCAATTATGGATATGGTTACGGAGGCCCGTGTTTTCCAAGAGACAACCGCGCGTTGAACATTTTTGCAGAAAATCAGAACTACCCCCTTTTAATCAGCCGCGCAACAGACGAGGTCAATAAACGCCATCTTCAGTTTCAGCTTGGGCGTATGCTCGAAAATCACGAGGTCGGAGACGAAATCATTTTTGACCATGTCAGCTACAAAAAAGGCTCGGTCATTCTCGAAGAATCCCAACAATTAGCTTTAGCGGTTGAGTTGGCAAAACAAGGCAGAAAAGTCATCGTGCAAGATCATCCGGAGGTAATCAGACAGGTAAAAGCCCTGTACGGCGATTTGTTTATCTATGAATAAATCACTGCGCCCATGTTCCAAATTCAAAACATACAGGTAATCGGTCAAAAACTCGCGCAAAGATTGGAATCGGGCAGGCTGATTCAAGGCGCATTTATCCTGTTTACCTTCTCCCTGTTCTTTATGAATTTCCCGTTCCGTTTCAGGGACAACTTTCTCAACATCATCAACCGCATTTTTTTCCCGTACTACCTCTATTTAAAATCAATTTTCCCCGAAAACCATCTGCTATATTACAGATTGACAGCGCTGGTTTTGTTTTTGTCCGGCACGGTAGTTTTGTTTTTTTTCTGGCGAAAAATCAGAACGATAAACCTACCCGGAAAGGTAGTTGCCCTTACGGGAATACTCAGCTCGGACACTTACCCCAAAGCCCTTTTCAAAGCCGCCCTCAGTACGATGGTCTTAACCCTTGCCGGAACGACCTTATACTATATCGCGCGGTTTGCCATCTCAGACAAGGTTGTATTTAACGCAGTGCAGTTCTGGATCAGCTATCTTTTAATCCTGTCATTGATCTATTTGGCCTATTGTCTGATTTATACCGGACGAAATCAGATACTCCCCTTTACAAAACAATTTTTCTTAACCCCCACTTCAGCCTTTAACCTTGCCATTTTCAGGGCATTGATAGGATTGTACCTGTTCGGGTTTTACCATTATCGAACATTTACCACCCCGTTTTGGGCAACGATGCCGCAAGAATCGCGGGTAAGCCTCCCAATGATGGGTTGGTTTATTCAAAACGTCCCCATCAATCCCGAACTATACCATATTACTGGAATTGCGGGCATGGTATTGGCATGGTTCATCACAGTCGGACTATTTACCCGCCCGGCTTTGCTGCTCAACATTCCCCTTTCTGTTTACCTGTTGGGTGTCCCTATGTTTTTTGGAAAATTAGCTCACCAGCAAATCTGGGTATGGTTTCCCGCCATCCTCGCTTTCAGTCGTTGTGCCGATGTGTTCTCGCTCGATGCCCTCATCAGGAAATATCTCAGAAAACAAACGTTGGAGCAAACAATCAGCCCCCTGTATTCGCTTCCCTTAAAGTTCGTTTGGTTGCACTTCGGCATCATCTATTTCTTTGCGGGCATCGTCAAGCTGCGCGATTGCGGGTTAGATTGGGCTTTGGGAAACAACATGATCAACCAGATACAGATTGAATGGCTTCAGAACTACAATGCGATGCCCGGCTTCAGAATAGACCGGTATCCGTTGCTGGCGCATACCGGCGGTATTTTCCTGATTCTGTTCGAACTGTTTTACCCGTTCTTAATCCTGACCCCTTTGACCAGATTATTCAGTTTTTGGGGAGGCTTGAGCTTTCACCAATCCGCCTTGTATTTTATGAACATCGGCTTTCAGGATTTGCAGCATACCTATTCTTCATACATCAATTTTTCGGGAATAGGCCAACGGGTAAAAGGTTGGGTAAAAGGCCGCACACCTTCAAATCTCATTTGCACGGAAACAAAAACCCTTAGTTTTACCCAAAACTGGAAACAAAAAGGGTTCCGGTTTACCTTCTTAACAGGCAGCTTGTTTTTCATAATCAATTTCTTCTGCGGATTAACCGGCATCCATTCCTGGCCATTCTCATCCTACCCCACCTATTCGCGGATAGTCGAAGACCATCATTGGTATGTCTATTTCGAAGCCCACGACCGCAACAGCCAAAGTTTTGATTTATACAAATTAGGAGAACAAGCCGGCCATCGCATGGAAAGTTTTACCCCCTTGGAAGACAGAATTTACGAAAACTATCAGGCCGGAGATACCTCGGCCATGAATCAAAACATCCAACGCCTGTGGACAATCTGGAAAGACAATGTTTTGGAACTAAAGGAGGCAGATTCTGTCGTGGTCTATTTAAGGCAATCGCCCATAGCGCCGGAAACTAAAGACAGCATCATCCAACAAATCAAACTTGCGATATTGTCTGAAAAAGATTTACATTAGCCCACATTTACCGGACAATATCTAATCAAAAAGGGTATAAAATGCCAGATATTTTTACACCTGCCATTGTAATACCGGCCTATAATCGCCCCCAATGTCTGCAACGGTTGTTGGATTTGGTCGCGCAGGCAAACTACCCCAATCGTCCCGTTACTTTAATCATCAGCATTGACCCGTCACCGGTTCAGGAAGTCCTTACCATTGCCCAAAATTTCAATTGGAAACATGGAACTAAAAACATCATCACCCATCAGCACCGGTTAGGGTTAAAAAATCATATTCTCTGCTGCGGAAGCCTGACCGCAGAATATGAAAGCATCATCCTTTTAGAAGATGACCTACTTGTTTCCCCCTTTTTTTACGAATACGCCATCCAATCTCTGTCGCACTACGTCAAAGAAGATACGATAGCTGGAATTTCGCTCTACAATTATCAGATTACCGAAAACGGATACTACCCCTTTGCTCCCATAGACGATGGAAGTGATGTCTATTTTATCCGGACAGCATCCTCATGGGGGCAGGTTTGGACAAAAAAACAATGGGCGGGTTTTGAAGAATGGCTATCAAACAACCCCGGACACGAACTGAATAAATCCTTATATCCAAAGTATTTAAGTGCTTGGTCTGAACATTCGTGGAAGAAACATTTTATATCGTACATGATCGAAGCGGGTCTGCACTTCGTGTTTCCGCGATTGTCTTTGACCACAAACCCCGGTGAAACCGGCACAAATGCCCTGACTAAAGGGCTGTTCCAGGTGCCCTTGCAAATGGAAAAAAAGACTTACCGGTTTGTGTCCCCCCTTGTTTCAAAAGCAATGTATGACGCACACTTTGAAATTGAGCCTGATTGTCTAAATCAGTATGCACCTCATTTAAAGGGGTATAATTATACCGTTGACTTGTACGGAACAAAACAAAAAGAGCAAATCCAAACCCCTTACGTGCTGACCTCAAAACAAGCGTCTGCCGCAATCTTCACCTACGGACAAACCATGTTCCCAAACGTGTTGAATGTGATTTTCAGGCAGGAAGGTAAAACCATAAAGCTCGCACGAACGAATGATGTTCAGTCATCCGGACTTCCGGCATTTAAAAACTACTACCGCATTTCTTCCATTGCCCCTCAGATTTTTGGAGAAATGCAGCAATTCCCCTCCATCAGCATAATTATTCCTATTCTTTCAACCCAAACAGAAAATCTCATCAACACAATCACCTCCTTAACCGTCCAGAACTACCCAAATCTCCAGTTAATTTTTGCGGCATACCGCCCGGACATCACCCAAAACTGGTTCGATTTAAACATCCTCCCCTTGTTGCTTAATATAGAACATTATGAGTTCATACCAATGCCCGAACCGGAAACAAAACCTAAAGATTCGATGATAGAAGCTCTTAACCGTTCTAAGGGATTAGTTACCGGAATTGCCCTGCAGCCCGTTGGGGTATTTCAACCTTATTCATTAAGTATGCTGGCGAAAATATTTTCCCGGTTAGGAGATGTAAACTGGATTTTAACAACGCGGCATCCTCATGAAGATATTCTGGACAATCGGACTTCCCTGCCCAAATACAGATGGACCCGTGAACGATTTGACAATGCCCGTATTTCTGAAATTAACGCCAGTCTGAATACCGGTTTTATGGTGTGGAAAACCTTTTTATGGAAATCAGTGGAGGAAAAATACAAACAAGCCCCTGAAACCGAATCGTTTAACCTGTTTTTATGTCGCAACTTTTTTGAAAAGGAAGATTTATTTACCGTCCTTAGACCTATGTACATCACTTTTCCAAAAACAGGGGATATAGTGGATGAAAATGAAACAAAGCAGAACCACGTATCATCAGCCAATCCGGATAAAGTTTCAAAGCCATTCAACAAACAGAAATTATTGGGGAAACTCTTCAAGCCGTTTTACCTTGCCGATATTCCTTATTTGCGCTACCTTTACATCAGTTTAAATAATTTGCCAAAGGTCATTCGGCATCATCCCGATACAGACAGCTATTATTTGAGTGATTATTAAATCTTGGTTTTCCGGGAAGTCAGCGTCAAAAATTATTTAAACAAAACAGCACAAAAAGTCTAAGATTTTAATTGGCAATCAGTCTGCTTCAATTCAATATTTACCATTTCAGGAAAAATAAAAAAGAAAATCTGACACCTGAATAATAAAAAACAACCCTATGGATCTCAATCATTTTCTGCAAAAGTTCAGCGAGCAATTTGACCTGACAGATGCCTCCCAAATCCTGCCCGAAACCGAGTTTAAACAATTGGAAGAATGGAGTTCGATGCACGCCCTTTTGGTAATAGCGCTGATAGACGAGGAATTTGATGTTCCGTTTTCGGGTGAAGACCTGCAGAATTGTGTAACGGTATCAGATATTTACCGCACAATTCTCGATCGGATTACCTTGAGCAGCAAATAAATACAAACTGTCTAAACCAATTCATTCTTTTTTCGCCTCGACTTAAAAATTATGGCATTTCTTACAATTTCTAACGTTACCGTCTCAGGACTTGCTGCCTGTGTTCCCAAAAATGAGGTTGCCAATAATAATTACCCGGGATTGTCCGAGCGTGAAAAAAACCTGCTGATAAAAACAACCGGAATTGCCTTCCGGCGAATTGCTCCCCCTGATATTTGCGCTTCCGATTTGTGTTTTGTAGCAGCAACCAATCTTATCGAAGCATTAAACTGGAGCAAAAAAGACATAGAATTATTGATTTTCGTTTCACAAACTCCTGATTATCAGACACCCGCAACTGCCGTCATTTTACAAGAAAGGTTGGGACTGCCGACCTCATGCCTCGCTTTTGACATCAATCTGGGATGTTCCGCCTATGTTTACGGACTTTCCGCTATTGCCGGCCTGCTGTCAAATATGAAAGGTAAAAAGGGGTTGCTTTTAGTCGGAGACGTATTGAGCAAAATCATCTCCGAAACAGACAAAACCACTGCCCCTTTGTTTTCAGATGCCGGATCCGCTACTGCCTTAAGTTGGGATGAAAATTCTATCCCGTTTTTTTTTAACCTCCAAAGTGACGGAACCGGATTTGAGGCAATAATTGTAAAAGAAAGCGGAGCAAGAAATCAGTCGGTTTTAGACCATGCAGATCCGGAGAAAAAGCCTCAGATGTTATTGAACGGAACAGAAGTGTTTAATTTCGGACTTCGCGAAGTTGCTCCCAATGTTTCAGCCCTGTTTAACTTTACCAATCACAAGGTCTCGGAAATAGATTATTTTGTTTTTCATCAGGCAAACAAGCTGATGAATGAAAGCATCAAAAGAAAACTACAATTGCCGGACGAAAAAGTGCCTTCCTCGCTTTTTAAATATGGAAACACAAGCAGCGCAACTATTCCAGTAACGATGGTTACAGAAATGCAATCACAACTCAGCGGGCGTTCTCTGCATGTATTACTTTCCGGATTTGGAGTGGGTTTGTCGTGGGGTTCTGCCATTATTCGCACATCACCCATGGTTTGCCTGCCACTAATTGAACTTTAACAAAACATGGTAATTATGAACCCGTTCAGTTTGTCCGAAAAAACCATTTTGATTACCGGAGCCTCATCGGGAATTGGAAAACAAACAGCGCTCACACTGTCGGGATTAGGTGCAAAACTTATTATCACCGGAAAAAACGAAGCCCGCTTAAAAGAATGTTTCTCCCAATTGGACGAGAACCAACACCGGCACTTTTGTGCAGATTTGACAGACTTAAACCAGTTATCAGCCCTCACAGAACAGTTGCCCCCATTAAATGGATTGGTTTATTGTGCCGGAATATGGAAATCCACACCCATCAAGTTTTTACAAACCGAAACAACATTAGAATTGTTTCAACTCAATTTTATGGCTGCTCAGGCTTTGGTCAGTAATTTATTGCGGCAAAAAAAAATACTTCCCGGCGCATCCATCGTGTTTGTTACCTCAATTGCCGCTCAGTTTCCCTATAAAGGTAGTGCAGCTTATGCTGCTTCAAAAGCAGCGTTGGAATCATTCAGCAAAACCTTATCCTTAGAAGTAGCTCATCAGAAAATAAGGTCAAATTGTATAGCACCCGCGATGGTTCAAACCCCCATGTATGAACAGACAAAAGAAAAACTATCCGGCAAATTGATGCACCAACACACAAATCAATACCCGCTTGGAACGGGAAAGCCGGTAAATATAGCCAACGCCATTGCCTTTTTACTGTCGGATGCTTCAGAATGGATGACCGGCACCACATTACAAATGGATGGCGGTTTAAATGTAGGTTCATAAATTTTGAGTTTTAGTGCAGCATCTTTTTCGTAGAACTCAAAATTTATACGGGCAAAAGATATAATGATAGGGTGAAAAAGGGTAAAAAGGGTATTTTGCACCCTTTTAGGAAGATGGGTTCATTTAATTAATAAGCAGGATTTCTATTCACAAAAAAATGCTCCAACTTTCACCAAAGCCTGAAATTGAATACTCTGTGGTAGTGCCTGTATTTAACGGCGCAATCACAGTGGAGGAATTATTTTCCCGTATCAAACAAGTATTTGATGAATTGCAGGCAGGTTTTGAAGTCATTTTTGTGGAAGATTGCGGAACCGATGACAGTTGGCAAAAAATTATTCAATTGAAAAAAAACTTTCCAAAGCATATAGTCGCTATTCAGTTGATTAAAAATTACGGACAACATAACGCAACATTATGCGGATGTAAATATGCAAAGGGGAACATCATCATTACCATTGACGACGATTTGCAAACACCTCCGGAGGAAATCAAAAAACTGATTCAATGCCGGCATCAAACTCAGGCGGATGTTGTTTATGGTTCTTATCCAATTAAAAAACATGCCATTATCAAGCGAATTGGAAGCTATATTGTGCGAAAAACCTTCAAATTAGGAGCAGGAACCCACAATGAGGGCTCATCCTTCAGGCTGATAAGCCGAAAGGTGATCGCCAATATTATTCTGCATACCCATAATTTTATTTATATTGACGAGCTTCTGCAATGGTACACTTCAAAGATAGCTGCCACACCTGTTGAACACCAAAAACGCAAGAAAGGAACATCCGGTTATCCGTTGTTCAAACTGATTTTTTTTACGCTCGACCTTATAATAAATTATACTGCAATTCCACTAAGGTTAATGACTTATGGAGGTTTGTTATTTGCATTTTCATTCTTTTGTGTCGGGCTTTATTATATCTATGGAAACATGGTTTGGGGATTCCAGTTAGGTTTTACCTCATTGATTACTGCTATTTTTTTTACGACCGGCATTATTCTGTTTTGTTTGGGCATTATTGGCGAATATCTTAGAAGGATTTATATGGGACAAAATCAAAAACCTCAATACGCTATCAGAACCCTTTTGCCATGAATTGGACTCAATATGGCATTAAGTTGTCCCTAATTCAAGAAACAGATATTGAACTGATTCGTAATTGGCGAAATAACCCGGCAATAAACCGGTATATGGAATACCGGAATTTTATTACTGCTGAAATGCAGGCTGAATGGTTTTTAAACATCAATAACATTCAAAACTTTTTCTTTATCATTGAACATAATGAGCAAAAAGTCGGACTAATTAGTACCTCAAAAATTAACATACAAACGAAAACGGCAGAGTGTGGAATTTTTATTTGGCATGAGCAATCTGTCGGAAGTCATGTGCCGGTTTTTGCAGTTCTGGCAATGCTGAATTTTGTCTTTTACTTCCTTCCTGTAAACACGACCTGCATTAAAGTACATCGGGAAAATTTCAAAGCAAGGCGATACAATGAAGCGCTTGGGTATCAACCCTTAACCAAAACCGGTATTGGTGAAAACTTATTTCTTCATTATGAATTGACGAAAGAAAACTATCTGTTGAATACAGAGAACCTTAGAAAACTTGGGGGAAAAAAGGTTGGTAATCAGGCTATTCTAAATATCGGAAAAAATCAACACGGCATTTATCTCCTTCAACGGCTAAACGAAACCTCCCTTCAACAAGAAATTCCTTTTTCGTTAATTGTGGAAACCGATTGCTAACCTGAAACCTTTGGTTGATTTTTTCATTCCTTTAGTTTTGACCTATTATCGCAGAAAACTTTTTTTAAAAAAAAGACCCTCCGGTAATTTATGCCTACCGGTCAATCAAAATAACAGTCTCGGAAAGCCATGACTCTTCTTAAAGATTTGGCACACCATGCTCTGTTTTTGTAAATTTAGTGGGTAAAATGAGGAAAAAATGCTTCAATTTTAAAGGTTAAAATTGCTTTTTTATTCAACAAAATTGCTTTTTTGCTCCATATAATTTCAATTTTAAAAAAGCAAAAGTCAATTAAAATGTCTGAAATTGCAATTAAAAACTTTCGAATTATAATTTTTAGGAAAACAATTGAAATTGGAAAGATAGATATGTTGATTTAACTTATCAATATTGCAATTTTAGTTCTTGAAATGGCAATTAAAACTTCTGTCATTTCAATTTCACATGTTAAAATTGCAATAAAAAATCCTTTTGAAACAGGTTTTTTCGGCACTTTTCTCGCCTTATGCCTATAATGATTGTTGAATTTTCCTTTAAAAAGCCTTTAAATTAAACGGAAAAGCAAATGCTATGAATCAGGCAGCAAAAGATTGGGTAATCTATATATTTGGTTTAGTATAAGATAAAACCGGGCTGATTAGTGCATTTATTAACGCCAATCATTGATAAACTTAAAGAAAAATTCGTTAAAATGAAATCGAACTCGTTTTTTGAAAGCTCTCCATTCTAATAGAGTACAAATTTTTATTTGCATAGCCGGATTGAAAATCCAACTCAGGTAGCGTTGAAGGAAGGGTAAATCGGCGTATGGAAACTTTCGAATATCGAACAATGGCATTAAATAAGCTTTAATTTCAGCAAACTCTTTTTTGTTAAACTTAACATATTCCTTATCTGCCCAATCTTTGATGACTTCACGTCCGATATGAAAAGTAAGATGTTTGTCGTGAAGAAGAATGAAATTTTGTGCAAAACAAAACAAGTTGTGCGACAAGCTTATTTCAATAAATGGCACTCCAACGCAGATATGTCCGAGTTTTAAATATGGATATAAATTGCGGTGAAAAACAAAACAATCGAAGCCTGGATGAGGAAGTCCAACTTCTGCAATTATTGCAGGTAGTTCTTCGGGCATGCGATATCTGCTTGAAATACGTCTTCGGTTGATAATAAAGGCATCATGCCCCTGATTGATATAGTGCTGAATAGTTTCGTAAAAAAAAGGTACTACTCCAATATCGGCATTTGTATAAATCAGATATTCTGAATTGGTGGCTTCATATAACCGTTGTAAAATATCGCTGATTAAAGGCAGTTTTCGGTAAATTGAAAATTCGGCAAAATCAGGAGCCGATCGGGTCAACATCGGTGTTTGTGTAAAATAGGACGGAATAATTTCAACATCTTCTTCAAATTGAGCGGTAAACAACTCAATTTTAACTTTTCCTTGAACATACGCTTTAGCTGTTCTAAGAGATTCAAAAGTTATTGGTTGCGCATAAAACAAATCAGAGGTTCTTTTGACCTTTACCGGATTAATGATGTGTGCTATTGTAGTCATGTAATTTTAGTGTTTCAAACCAAGCCAAACTGATCAATTATCACAATATTGTAAAAATATAAAGACAAACTATCTTTTATGACGAAAGCCAGAAATATTTGGAGCAAGATAAAACGGTTTATATTATTTTCGATGTTTAATTAAATGGCAACATCCGATTTTGTCGGAATTAATGATATGAGTATTAAAAATTTGTTTTTTTCGTTAACTTCAAACCCAAAACTTAAACCAATTGTGATGCTGTTGTCAGCAGCATTTATTTTTTTCTTTATCCGTATATTTCCTAAAAAACACAACAAAGCAAAAAACTTTAGAATTAGTTTCAAACCAAATTTCTGAACGCTTAGAGTTTTGGGAAAAAGATTTTTATACGCTTTTGGAAGATAAAGCACTGTTAAAGAGCCTGGTTGATGGAAACTATACTGAAACCGACATAAAAGCACTTTTCGACAAACCTTATAGCATTTTGCTTTATAAAAAAGAGCAATTGATTTTTTGGAGCAACAATGAAATCATTCCGGAGGAAAAATATTGGTTCGAACAATATACAGACGGTGTAAATTTTGTAAAACTTGCAAATGCGTATTACCAACTGATTATAAGGAAACATTCCGGAAATCATTCAGAACTACAGGGAGTTTCTATCATTGCACTTTTACCCATAAAATATACGTACAACGGGAAAAATCCCAGCCTTTTAAATTCTTACAACCCTGCACTGAACATCCCTGAAAATATTGTATTCAGTGAACATCAAAACAAAGATTGGGAAGTCATAGGTAAAAATGGTCTGAACAGATCTTTGTATATTAATTTTCAAAAGTCTTTAATAAATAAATTTATAAACTGGTGGGCGGTTGCCTTTCAAGTTTTAGGAATTGTATTATTGTTAGTGGCGATTCAATTAATCGCAATCATTTTGATAAATAGTTATGACCCTTTATTGAGCTATATTTTTTTTGGTATATCTGTATTCGTTGTTTGGATTTTGGTTTTCTTGTTGGATTTGCCTGCAACACTCGAAAATTTACCGGTATTCAACACCTCTGTTGTTGGGGAGACAATTTTTAAAGGAACTTTGGGTGATTTATGCATAACTTTATTGTTTTTAGCCTGGTTTTTAAGTTTCTTTTACCATTATCGAATTAAAGCAAAAACCCAGGACCAATCTCTGCATCTACGCCTGTTCAAATTTACAGTTGCATTAATTGGAACTTTTGCTGCAGTAAGAATGGCTGCATATTTGTTTCATTTAATCATAATGAATTTTGACATTTCCTTAGATTTTTCCTATTTATTCAAATTTGAGCAGCCTACGTTGCTGGCCATGCTTTGTGTTGTCTTGTATTTTGTATCTTTTTTTTATTTTTTACAACTGATTGGTATTTTTCTGTTGAACCTTAAAATTCCGCTCAAATTTCAACTGCTGATTTTGGGCATTTTCCTTTTTTTTACAGGCTTCTATCTTCTGTTCTTCTCTTTTGAAATTGAACTGATACCAGTTCTTATAGGCTTTGTGGCTTTTATGGTGGCATATCCATATATTGTTATAGAATTTCCACCGATAATAGCTACCGATAAGGCAGTATTTTGGCTGGCTGCCCTGACTTTATTCGCCTCAGCCTTAATTTATATTCATACTCTAAATCATGAAATTGAAAAAAGAAAAGCATTTGCAAGGGTTAAGGCTATACAGAAAGATATGGTGTTCGAAGCATATATAGATAATATAGCAACCACTTTGACCGAAGATATTGAAATTCAAAAATATTATAAAGGTCAAGCTCTAACTAAGCAAGATGAGTTCAAAACTTATATAATTAGCAGGTATTTAGACGAATTTTCACAAAAATATGAAGTCCAGAATGTGTTAGCATTTAATATTGAAGGCAAACCTATTGACCGGCAAAACAATTTGTTTTTGTTAGAAGCCTTTAACAAAAAGATAGGATTCAACAGTATCAATACCAATAACAGTTATTTGTATCTGGTGCCTAATGAGATAAACGGCTACAACTATTTGTTGAAATTGCCAATTTTTGATACCAATGAAATAATGACTCTTCCAGCTCCAATTGGATATTTGGTTATTGAATTAGAACCTAAAACAGGGCGGCAAGAAAGTGTGTATCCGGAGATATTTACCAATGATACTTTATCGGAACCCAAAGGAACAGAAGAATATAACTATGCAATTTATCAAAACAATCAGTTGGAAAGTTATCGCGGCAGTTATATATATAGAATGCATCAACCAAATAAGTTATTGCGATATGAAGGCGGTATAGATACTACATTTACAGAAAACAATTTTTCACATTTATTATATTGGGCACCCAATCAAAGCCTGTTCTCTTCAGAAACTGAAAGCATAACAAAAATACCGGTAAAAATGGTGATTGTTTCAAAACCGGTTAACACGCTCTATTCCTTTTTGTCGTTGGCTTCCTATTTATTTATAGCTTCCATAGTATTGCTGCTTGCAACTATAATTTTTAAAGCTATTTTCAATATCAACAACGGCAGAACTGATTTTCAAAATTTGTTTTTTTCCTCACTTCAAAAACGCATTTATTTAAGTATTTTAGTCACAAACATACTGGCATTCATAATTGTAGGTATTGTTACGCTATCTAATTTCTATAATCGGTCTAATGAAAAACATAGCGAACAACTGACACGCAAATTAAACGAAGCACTTGCTACAATTGAAAACTTAGTTGAAAAAATTAAGAACCAAAAAAACACAGAGTATAAATTTAATATCTTAGAAAGTGACTCACTTAGCCCAATCCCTGTCATGAAAGATTCTATCCTGTTTGATAAATCAGAAATGTCTGAGATTTTAAAAGATGTATCAAAAATATATGACATTGACATTAATCTGTACGACAAATCCGGAACATTGATTACTTCTTCTTTGATAAAGATATTTAATAATGGTTATGTATCTAAACTGATGCACCCGATAGCGTGGCATTGGTTGGCTGTAAAAAAAAGCAATCAATTTATTCAAACTGAAAAGTTTGGAAAACTTAACTATCAATCAGGATATATTCCGGTTAAAAATGAGGAAGGCTTGGAAAATATTGCTTTTTTGAATTTACCATATTATGCGAGACAAAAAGCGTTAAATCGCGAATTAACCGGTTTTATGACAACCCTCATCAATATTTATTTTTTGTTTTTTTTGATAGGGATAATTTTGGCTTATTTTATTGCGCTTAACATAACCAATCCCTTAAAAATGATCAGCGATAAATTGAAAGGAGTGAAGTTAGGAGAAGAAAATGAAATGTTGGATTGGCCGCATGATGATGCTGTAGGAGAATTGGTTTCACAATACAATCAAACCATTCAGGAGTTGGTGAAAAATGTCAGGCTTCTTGCAGCACAGGAAAGACAGATAGCATGGCAGGAGATGGCACAACAAATTGCACATGAAATCAAAAACTGTCTGACTCCCATGAAGCTCAGTTTGCAGTTACTTCAAAGGGCAATCAATGATCAAAAACCAAATATTGCTGAACATTCGCTAAGGACTTCCAAAACCTTAGTGGAGCAAATAGACGCATTATCTCAAATTGCCACCGAATTTTCTGATTTTGCAAAATTACCCGAAGCCAATATCCAAAGATTTAATCTCAATGAAGTGGCCCTGAATTCAATAGAACTTTATAAGAATAACAACGAGGTAGAGATAAACTCAAATTTAACCGGAGCTCCTTATTTTGTTTTTGCTGATCGAAGCCAAATGCTGCGAGTCTTCAATAACTTAATTAAAAATGCAATTCAGTCAATACCGGATGAAAGGAAAGGCATCATAACGATTAACTTTTTGCCTGCATCAAATCAATATCTGACTATATCAATTCAAGACAATGGAAAAGGAATAAGCGAAGAATTGAGGGATAAAATCTTTTTACCAAACTTTACCACACGAATTACTGGTATGGGACTTGGATTAGCAATGGTTAAAAAAATTATTGAGGAAGCCGGAGGGAAAATATGGTTTCATTCGGAACCCGATAAAGGTACCACTTTCTACTTTCAACTTCTTATGACAATGCCAGATTCTGAAAATGATTTTGATAAAACCGAAAGCTAATTTTTATTGCGACTTCACAAAACTACTCCTTTAAAATTGGAGGATTTGGCATATTAGCCGAAATCTGATAACTAATTCCTTCTTTACAATTTTTATTGATCACTCCTTTGGTTTCAATCGCAAATAAGGCTGTTTCGCTACAAAGAAAACCGTAAGGAGCCAAATATTGATAGGTATGGGTAATGGATATTTCAGAAAGTTCGTCGTTTCTGTTTGAATTTACTTCGATTGGATCCGGTGTTTTAAATCCAACAAATCGTTTAACAGTTTTAGGAAGCTTAAGGCAAGTACATTTTAATCGCAACAAATTTGTTGCATGAGTTTCCATTTCTTGTTCCATATTTGCAATTTGTGAGTTGATTTCTTGATCGCATATCTTGTGAAGTTTGCTTTCGAGCATCCTGATACGATGTTCAATTTTCGGCTTATAAGATATACCATGGAGTTGTTTCAATAAAATATGGCATTGATCGAGTAACGTATTCAGTTCTTTGAGATTTAAAATTGAGTCCGGGTTTGTTGGTGCTATATTTTTCAAATAATTCAAATACAAATTTATATCGTCTAACTCTGATTTCATCGGACAATTGGGATATGAAACTATGAAAGCCGATAAATCACGGTGGCATTCTTCAATCTGACTAGCTGTTTCGGCCTTATCAACCTGTTCTTTCAGTTTGACAAATTCTTGCTGTTCAGCAGTCAGATGTTGCAGTTCTTCCATGTAGGTTTCATGCAAAACTTTTAGAGAATCTGCAAATCTGCTCTTGGGATAAGCGGCCAAAAAAGATTTTATTTTACCTAAAACTTCCTGTCGAAGCTCAATTGGTTGTGTATATTCTGCAATTCCAATGGAATCAATCTGTTCAAAAGATTGTTGAAGTTGTGAGTAATCGCGAATTTCTGCATGAGTACATCCTACGGGTAAAAATAAGAAACAAAAATGCAGGAAGACAAATTATGGGGTAAAATTTCAGTTGCATAGGCATAAGCAAAATCTATATGGTGGGATATATAAGGTAATTTAAAAAGTGCTTAAAAAGTTTCAATAAGTAACAAAAGAATAATACTTTGTAAACCTACTTCATTTTTAAATTGGTAAATCCTGAAGATTGCCATCGGTAGAAATCTCTTCAAAGCTTGAATTTCATTGAACAAGAAAGTGCTTTAATACTTCATTTCCAGCTTTATCAAGGTTAACCTGAGTTTTATTATAGTTACAGACAAATTTTTTAATCTAATGCTTGGCAGATTTTACCAACCTGCAACATATTCTTTAAGATGTTGCGTTTAAATGCCGGTATTGATAAAGGTAGTACCTTTAAAACTCAAAATTTTTGAAATGATTTGTCGGAATATATTGGGTTTATTCACTCTTTTGCTTAAAAACTATCAGAATTTCTAATCAACTTTCTATCTTTAGCCCTCTTTTAAAAAGTAGTAAATTTTAAAAAATCAATGGCAAAAATTCAGTGTTATAATTGTAAAAAAGTAACTCCCGTCGTAGCACCAAAATATCGTTGTAAATTTTGTAATTATCCACTCAATCAATATGTAGAACAACCGGACCCTCAACCTGATGAAGTTATTATTGAAAATATTAAACAAGTTGAGCCTGCTCCTGAAAGATCTATCAATGATGTTTTTCGCATTCAGGAACAACAGGTGGACATCAAAACCATATTAGATAAGCTAAAACCTGACGAGAAAATCGAGAAAGGTGTAACCGGACAGGTCATTATTAAGCAAAATAAAAATCCCGAAAAGTCAGGAAAAATAATTGCAGGTTGGCTTGTTGTACATACCGAAGGCAAACTGCCGGTAACCTATCAATTGTTTGAAGGGAAAAATGTGATTGGAAGACCTGATGGACCGCATCATGTGGACATCAGAATTGAAGACGATGAATATGTCAGCCGGATTCATTCCATTATTTATATTACTAAAGATTTTCTGCATCGCTTCCATTATCAGTTAGCCGATGACGGAAGTTTGCGCGGAGGACACCCAAGTACTAATGGCACTTATATCAATGGTATAGCTGAAAGAATGCCTAAAAACAAATCTGTTTTTTTAAATGACGGTGATACGATTCAAGTCGGTACCACCAAATTAGTTTTCAAAAGTACAGATGCAACAGACGATCATTATTCGGCTGCAAATAGTGTACAAAATTCAGAGTTTACCGATACGGTAGCTATTCGCAAATAAATTTTTCATCCATTCCATTATCCATTCAAAAACAACAATCTGACAAATACAATGAATCAGCAACGATTAAAAAACTTTTTATTAGGACTTATCTCGGCAATTTTACTTTCCGCTGTTTTTGTTGCCGGGTTTAACATGGTGGGGCAACCAACTTTCCAGCGAATTTTTCAGATTTTTGGTGGGGATATGCCAAGTGGTATTGTTCAGTTTATCACTTATATCGCCTTTTTTTGGGGAATTTTTGAATTGGTATCTCTTTTAAATAAAATCAATTACGAAAGCAAAAGCCTGACACTACATTTATTGCCGGAACAAGAGCAATGGGTTTTGTCACCGGATGATGTGAACGAGTTGAAAATAAAGATGATTGATTTTGAAAAAGAAAACAAGTACCTGATTGTAGATATTATTAAAAAGGCAGCCACTAAATTCAGAGCAGACAAATCTGTTTCCGATGTGTTAAGTGTGGTTTCCTCTCAGGTAAAAATGAATTACTCGCGAGCTGAAAGTAAACAATCCATTGTTCGATATATTGCATGGGCAATCCCATCATTAGGATTTATCGGAACAATTCTTGGTATAGCTCAAGCATTAGGTTTTGCGCATCAGGCAGATACTCCTGAAGGGTTAGCCAATATCACCAATTCCATGTACCTCGCTTTCGATACTACGTTAGTTGCGTTGTTGCTCAGCATCATCATGATGTGGATTTTCCATGATCTGCAGGAAAAAGAAGAAATGCTTCACATCAACATGGAAGAATATATTATTGAAAACTTTGTCAACCGCATACACTTAGAATGATCTTGCAATTATTAATTGACCGGTTGTCCTGCATTATATAGGTTTTCTCTAATTGCATAGTCAATACTGTCAGTAGATTCCCAATTCCTCACTTCTAATTGTGTTCTGATGGTAAAGATTTTATGTATCTAACTCCTTAACTTATAAGGCTTAAGTATGCTGCTATTGTTTGGTTTTTTTGCTAATGGAAAAGACCTTTGGCAATCGTGTTTGTAATTTTACATAATTCAAAGATAAAGTTTGACTCTTTAAAAGTTATAGCCTCCCTTTCAAAAGCATTTTGAAAGTTGACCTTTTACCAACTGCAACTTTGATAATTTGCCTAACAATTTGCGTATTTATAGTAGGGAATAATCTTTGAAACCAATTGATAAGCTTATTGTATCAACCTGGCTTTTCAACATGTTAGTCATTTAATTTGTGTATCTTTGCCGCCTACTAAAAAATCAACAGATTATGAACGGCATATCAGCAGTTTCTGACAAGCATTTTGACGAAACTATTTTTAACCTGATACAGGAAGAAGAGCATCGTCAACTTAAAGGTATAGAACTTATTGCATCCGAAAACTTTGTCAGCCCACAAGTTCGACAGGCTATGGGTAGTGTTTTAACCCATAAATATGCAGAAGGATATCCGGGTAAACGATATTATGGTGGTTGCGAAGTAGTTGACGAGATTGAACAATTAGCAATAGACCGCGCCAAACAACTTTTCGGAGCTGCCTGGGCAAATGTACAGCCTCATTCAGGGGCACAGGCTAATGCTGCGGTTATGTTGGCAATATTGAAACCGGGGGATACAATTCTCGGATTTGATCTTTCGCATGGCGGACATCTTACACACGGTTCCCCTGTCAATTACTCCGGTAAACTTTACCGTCCTGTATTTTATGGGGTAAATGAAGACACCGGAAGGGTAGATATGGATAGGGCAGAAGCAATCGCAAAACAATCTAAGCCCAGACTTATTATTTGCGGAGCCTCTGCATACTCGAGGGACTGGGATTATGAAAGGTTCAGGGAAATTGCCGACGAAGTTGGTGCCATGTTAATGGCGGATATTGCACATCCTGCCGGTCTTATAGCAAAAGGTTTGTTGAACAACCCCCTTCCACATTGCCATATTGTAACCACCACTACTCATAAAACTTTGAGGGGACCGCGGGGAGGCATGATTATGATTGGTCAGGATATGGAAAACATTTTTGGTATCACCAATGCGAAAGGCGAAAAGCTAATGTTGAGTGCATTGTTAGACAGCGCTGTTTTTCCGGGCACTCAGGGCGGTCCTTTAGAACATATCATTGCTGCAAAGGCTGTTGCTTATGGCGAAGCTCTGACTCCGGAGTATGGAAAATATATGGAACAAGTCAGAAAAAATGCGCAGGCATTGGCCTTAGTTTTTAACCAAAAAGGCTACCACCTCGTTTCCGGTGGAACAGACAATCATCTGATTTTGATAGACCTTCGCAATAAAAATATTAGTGGGAAAAAAGCGGATCAGGCTTTGGGAATGGCCGATATTACCGTCAATAAAAACATGGTTCCATTTGACGACCGCTCACCCTTTATCACTTCGGGAATCAGGGTTGGAACCTCAGCTATCACCTCACGGGGGATGAAAGAATCACAGATGTATCAAATTGCAGAATGGATAGACACGGTTATTATGAATGCTGACAATCCCCAAAAGATTGCAGCCGTCAAACAAGAGGTAAATTTGCTGATGAAGCAATACCCCTTGTTTGCATGGTAAAAGGATTGATTTAAATCAACCGGAGATTATCGGACTGCAATTTTCTTGAAATTACTTTACTAATTTTTCCAGATAAGCAACTAAAAGGCGAACTCCATAAGCAGTTGCGCTTTTCTGGCCGCTGTATTCATTGTCGCCAAAGGCGGTACCTGCAATATCTAAATGTGCCCAGGCATTGTGGTTCTCAATAAAAAATTCCAGAAACTTAGCAGCGGCAATAGCCCCTGCAACAGGAGGCTGATTGTTGTTTTTAATGTCTGCAATATCGGACACTATGGCTTTTTTATAGAGATCCCAGATTGGCAGTTGCCAAAGATATTCACCGGTTTGTTGGCCAGCATCAAACAATTGTTTTGCCAATTCTTGGTTGTTGGAAAATAACCCGGCAACCCTGTAACCAAATGTTGCAACACAACTGCCTGTCAGGGTAGCTAAATCTATCATCACATCCGGTTGGTGGTTTCTGTTGATATAAGAGAGGGCATCTGCTAAGATAAGTCTGCCTTCTGCATCTGTATTATCCACCTCAATAGATTTGCCGGCATAAGAGCCGATGACATCTCCCGGTTTGATAGATTTCGCATCCACACAGTTGTCAGTTGCCGGAATAACCCCAATCAAATGGACAGGGAGCTGAAGGGTAGCAGCAGCCTGAAAAGTACCCAATACGGCGGCAGCTCCTGCCATATCGCTTTTCATGTATTGCATATTGACTGTTTTGATGGACAGCCCGCCTGTATCATAAGTAACACCTTTACCTATTAACCCAATTTTAGGTAGGGTTTGGTTAGTTGAGTTTTGATTTTTGGGAAGATATTCCATGACTAAGAAAGTGGGAGGAAATTCGCTGCCCCGATTTACTCCGAGCAAAGCATACAATCCGAGTTCTTGGATTTCTTCTTTTTCAAAAACATTTACTTTAAACCCATATTGGATTCCGGCATTTTCTGCCCACTCTCCTAAATTTTTAGGAGTAATGCTGTTACTTGCTCCATTGACCAAATCAAATACCGACAATTGTGCTTTGGCTAATTTTGTGCCTTTGTCTAATGCCTTTTCAACAATGTCATTAAATCTACTTTCTGTAAAAACCCGGACTGAATAGTCCTCTTTTTCTGCCGGTGTTTCGGATTCAGCGGTTTTATAAATACCTATATTATATTGGCTGAGTAAAAGTCCATTGATAGCTGCTTCTGACAGGTTTTTAACTATTTCTGCCCTTCTTGGAGCGTTTGATAACAACAATTCAAGCCCAACCGATTTTGACATTTTGCCGTTTGCTCTTTTGCCCAAACTTCGGAAGGCATCCAGCACTTCGGGCATAAGATTAAGTCCTCCCAAACCAAGGAGATAGATTTTTTTCAACTCCGGTTTGTTCCGGTTAACGGCATATATACTCAGCACTTCTTTAAACTCAGCTTTGAACTCAGCTTGAAGCAAAGCGGCATCTACTCCGGCAAGGCGGGCAATTTTTTCGAGGGATTTTCCGAGTAAATCATTTTTTAATAACGGAATAATCAAGTTTTCGGGAAAGGCATCTTTTTTGTTGTTCATAATTCTTTTAGCTATTTAAGTGAAGTAATCGTTAGCCTGTCAGTTTGTAAAAAACAACCATTCTATTGCTTTGGGGAACTCATCTCCCCAGTAAGCCTCGTTGTGTTTTCCTTTTGGGTCAATGTTAATTCTGAAATGAATATTGTTGTGAGCAACGCCCTGATGTTGGAGGGTTTCCTTAAACCTGAGGACGTTAGGAACCATATTTACGCTTTCGGTTTCGCCGGCATACATGTAAATTTTGGTTTGATAGGTTTTTTCAAAGTGCATTGCTTCAAAGTGAATATGTGGGTTCATCCAAAGAGAAGGGGAGAAAATCAGGAGTTTGCTGAACACTTGGGGAAAAGTCAACCCGGCATAGATACTGACAAGCCCACCAAGAGAACTACCACCAATGCCGGTGTTTTGGCGGTCGGTCAAGGTTCGCAACTTAGCGTCAACATAGGGTTTAAGTTTGGAGGCAATCATTTTGACGTATTTGCGTCCTTCCTGTGTTCCGGTAGTGCCTGGCATAATCGAGAAATCGGCTATTCTTTTTTTACCGGCATGTTCGATGGCAATGACAATCAGGTCAGACATTCCCTGTTCGGCAAGGATAGCTAATTTTCGGTCTATTGCCCAGTTGCCGAAAGGTGCATAATCGTCAAAGAGGTTTTGGGCATCGTGGAGGTATAAAACCGGGTAATGTTTTTGGGTTTGGTCGTAATTGTAAGGCAATAAAGCCCAAACTTTGCGTTTTCGCCTCATTCCGGTAACGTCTTTTCCATCAGTGAGCAAAATGAGTTTAGGCAGGAACTTTTGCAGATGCGCTTGTCCGTCTTTCAAAAACCGGAAAATTTTATCTGAGACATACCCCGATTTCTTTTCTGTCATCCGGTTGGGTGGAATATTTCCATAAATATCCGTTTCAACATTGTGCCAACCTCCTTTTACATACTTATATTCCAAGGTTTCGGGGAGGGAAATGTCGTTTGGAAAAACAAAGCGATATTTGCCTTTTTCTATTTTTTCTAACCGGTAGTTTTCGTCTTCTGTTGTCCAATTGTTGAAGTTTCCGGCAAGATAAACAGGTCGGTCATCATCGTGCGCGGTGATTACCTCGAATGACAGGGACTGATTATTGTTTTCTTTGGTGTCTTTTTTCCACTCTATTAACATACGATTCTTAATATTGGGCAAAAGGCCGGTGAGTTGAGGTTTTAAAAACTGTTTATACAGATATTTTTCAGGAGGGTTAAAAAACGCCGTAACTTAACAATGGCTTTGTCAGGTTAGTTCGTTGAACTGAGGGGTTAAATATTACATTACTACCTGATTAAAAAGTGTTAATTCTTTCAGTAATGTACTGACAGGCAATCCAACTACATTGAAATAGCAGCCGTTTATTTTTTTCATGCCCACCAAACCTATCCATTCCTGAATGGCGTAGCCTCCTGCTTTATCGTAGGGTTGATACTTTTCGACATAATGATGGATTTGGTCTTTAGTCAGGGGATAAAACTCAACGATGGTTTGCGAGTGGAATACCTTTATTTTTTTTTGGCTCAGTAAACAGACTCCGGTGATAACGAGATGTTCTTTTCCGGACAGGAGGGACAGGAAATGTTTGGCTTCCCCGGCCGAAGAAGGTTTACCGAGCAATTCATTGTTCAAAGAAACAATGGTATCGGCACTGATGATTATATCATCTTCGTTTTCTAAAAAATGCCGGACGGCCTCAGCCTTTTGACAGGCTATGTGAATTGCGATTTCAGGTGCAATCAGATTTGGGGGATAAGTTTCGTCTGTTTCGGGAGTTATGATGTCAAAAGACAGACCTGCTTCGGTTAGCAGTTGTTTTCGCCTCGGAGACTGAGAGGCTAAGAAAAAGCGGGGCATATATATAGTTACAGGGTTTTTAAAAAAAAATTAGTCCCAGGAATCTGCGATAATGTCTTCAGTATCATCGCTTTGTTTGTCCTGATTGGATTGCTGTGATTTGTACCAACGCCGGGTATTTATTTTTTGGATTTCCCGTTCGATGACCAAATCGGCCAATGCCAGCGCAGGGGGTTGTTCTGTTTGGTTGGTCAGGGCTTGCATGGCTTTGGTTTCGGAAATATCCAGTCTATACATAGCCTGAAGGAGGGCTTCCATGTCGGTTTCCATTTTATAGGAAATTTGATTGGCGAGCCATATCCGGAACTGCTCCATATTTTCGTGGGTTTGCCGAAGTTCATCTTCCGTCAGGTTCAGGTCTTTACCGACCAACGCAAGGGTTTCAGGTAACAGGTTGATGTCCATATTAACAGGTTAATGTTTGGCAAATTTTTGCATAAATACCCCTTTATCGGTCAAGACCTTTGCGACATATAATCCGGGAGGTATGGTTTCTAAGGTTAGAGAAGTGGCCGAAAGGTTTTCAACCGCAAAGTTCTGCATAGTTTTTCCTGCAAGGTTAATAATTTCTATGAATTTCATCTTGTAAATTCCCGAATCAAAAATTAAAGTATTTCTGACCGGATTGGGATAAACGGATAGAGGAGAACTGCTGTTTCCGGCATTTATTTCGGGTGTTGAAACATACATTATCTCGTTGTTATTGGTAATCAGCCATTTGTCGGGGTCGAATTGAATGGAATCGGGAGCAAAAGGCAGTGGTGCCATAAAGGTTTGGTGTCCGGAATTGCTGTTGTATTGCAATACAAGCAGGGTATCCTGACCGCCATAAAAAATTTTAACCGGCAGAGGGAGTTCAAAAGTCGCTACCGAAGGGTGTGATTGGGTTTGAAAGATATCTAAGACGATGGTTAGAGGGTTCTCATCAACCGACCAGACGATTTCAAAAGACGGAAAACCTTCGCCATAAAACCAATCGTCAAAATACCAATCGAGATTTTGTCCGGATGTGTTTTCAAAATGCGCCTTCAAATCGGCAGTGCGGGCAAAACCTCCTGCAAGTTCCGGGTCGTTCAGATAATTTCGCAGGGCGGTAAAGAAGGCCTCATCACCAATTATCCAACGGAGTTGATGCAGAATCATAGCCCCTTTGGCATAGCTGAGACGGCCGTTAAAAATACGGCTGACATTCGTGGTGTCGTTGCACCATACCGAGCCGTCCGGTTGGCTGGTGATGGCGTTGATGCGAATGGTTTTAAAGGGCAGCCACCATACGCCGTCTAACAAATGTTCATAGCAAAGACCTGACAAATAAGTGGCAAAACCTTCGTTGAGCCAGATGTCTTCCCAACTTCCGCAGGTAATATGATTGCCAAACCATTGATGTGCCATCTCGTGCGCCAATAGCTCGAAGCCGAAACTTCCGACAAAACTCATGGTTTGATGTTCCATGCCTCCGCCCCAGTCGAATTGTGCATGTCCGTATTTTTCTTCCATAAAAGGATAGTCAATGAACAGGGAATCGAAGAGTTGCATCACCTTGATTTGTTCGGCAGTCAGGGACATGGCTTCTGTGAGGCTTTCGGGATATACATAGTTGAGCATTTGCAGGTTTGTGCCGTTTAAAGGTATCAGGTCTGTATAGCTGACATAGTTTGTAACAGCAATGGCTACTAAATAGGTGGCAATCGGGTAGGAGTGATGCCAGTGGCTGATGTTATGGGTGGCAGTTTCTGTTTCTGAAATCAGGATTCCGTTGCTTGCGGTTCTGTAACCTGTGGGGGTAGTAACGATGATGTCGAGTTCGCTGATTTTATCGGTCAGATTGTCTTTGCAGGGCCACCAGTCGCTTGCGCCATAAGGTTCGGAAAGTGTCCATAAGATTGGAGCGCTTTCGTGGTCTTCGCGGATAAAAGAGCCAAACCCTGTTTGAGTCGGCTCCCCTTTATAGATAATGGTTACAGAGTCTATATTGCCGGGTAATACTGTTTCGGGCAAAATAATATGGAGCAGGTCGGGGTCGGTTTGCAGAAATGCGGTGGTTTCACCGTGGTAAAAAACGGTATCCACCGTGAGCAGCACGGATAAATCGAGGGTAACCGTATCGAAATCTGAGGTGATGGGGTTGAAATAATAGGTTACATTGCCGGAAATATAGTTAACAGACGGGTCAACTTCCCATTCCAACCGCGCATAGTGTAGGTCAAACACATCGTTTGACAGGTCGGAAGCAGCGGTTTGTTTTTGCAGGCAGGCGTGGGATTGGCGGGTTTGTTCTTTACAAATAATTTCATCGAGATCCTGGCCGAAAAAATGGCGATGTTGTGCCGAAACGGTTAAAATTCCGGTTATCAAACAAAAACATAGCCCAATTACAGTGTAACGGTTAAAGCTGTTCATGTTCTGAAAATGGTTGTTTGCGCTGCAAGTTAAGGGCTTTTTGGGTGATGTCCTGTGCAGTAGGTGTTAAAAAATCAGGATGATGTGATTTGACATGCCGGATTTGTTGTTAGCTTTTAAAGGGTTCTTAGATGGATTGGGATTTAACCCTTGATTTAAAATGATACCGCCTGTTTAATTTATGCCAATATAAACTGAATTGAGGGATTTTTTAAGAAAAAAACCGCAAGCGAAAAATCACCTTTCGCTATTTGAAATTCTTGTAGTTCAGGGCAAAAGATAGCGGGACTGTTCAGGGGATTGGCAAAATACCTTGTCATAAGATATTAGAACCTCGCTTTTACGGTTAAAATGGTCTCATACAAATTTTTTTCTTATCCAACCGCAGGTTTGGTAGATTAATTGCAAATGAATATTTACATTTGACCATTAAAACCCACCCTTTTATGCAAAAAAACATTGCCACAATTATACTGACTTTTGCCATCACCATGGCCTGCTTCGCACAACAAGCCACATTTGACCGGATAAGAACTTCTGTTTTTCAGACTCAGTGCAATAATTCGGGTTGCCATACTTCTGCATCGGCAGCAGGAGGATTGAGCTTAGAAGGAACTACTTCCGAGGTTCGGGCTGCCCTTTACAACGTGCAATCCACCAATGCGGTGTCGCAATCGGCCGGAAACAAACGGGTTTTCCCGGGTCATCCATACCGCAGCAAAATGTTTTTACTTATTAACAACGGTTTGGCATTGAATGAAACGCTGTTGCCCGATGAAGATCCGGGAAATGTTCATGCCAACCTCAATATCAGCAATTTAGACAAAGAATTGATTCGACAATGGATATTTTTTGATTCCCCTACCTCCGGTCAGGTGGTTTCTCATACCATGCTCGAAGATTTTTATGGAGGTAATGGAATATGGGCAACCGATCCTGCAAATCCTCCTGCAAAACCCGACCCCTCCGAAGGTTTTCAAATTCACTTAGGCCCCTTGTTTTTACCTCCCTGGGACGGTGCTATTCAACCGGACGAAGAATATCACTACAAATATGCCACCCTTCTGCCAAACAATATTGAAATTAACCGTTTAGACGGAAATATTGGCAGTTCCCACCACATGATTTTGTTCCGCTACAACAATACTTCTTCTGCCAACAGTATGCCCTACGGACTTCAGCAAAACAATATGGGTGGCGGTCGCTCTATGGTGGCTGCTTTTGGACAGTCGAGCAGCATTGAACTCCCGCAGGGCACTGCCTTCAAATGGTACACCGACAGCTTTTTAGATATCAACACGCATGTTGTCAATTACTCTCCCGTTGCTGTGATGGCAACCGATGTTTATATCAATGTCTATACTCAACCATTTGGAACTGCGGCTCAGGAAATGAAAACTACCCTGCTTATCAACCCTGCCTTGTTTATTCCATATAACAGCGGCGTTGAAACCTTTACCGCCGACATTACCAACGTCAACGGACTGCCCTCTACCTATTATATCTGGAAAATGAGTTCGCATACCCACCGTCACGGGTTGAGTTTCAACGTCTGGCACCGAAATTCCAACGGCACAAAAGGAGAACATATTTACGATGCCAACAAATACAACGGTGTGCCGGAATGTGAGGAGATAGGTTATGATTATCAGCATCCGCCCACCCGCGTTTTTGGCAATTACCTACCCATTGTAAACTCAGTGGGGCTGATTCAGGAAGCTACCTATTCCAACAACGATGTAACTCCTTTTATTACCTGGGGAAATACGGTGAATGATGAAATGATGATCACCGGTATTTTTTACCTCGACAATATTACGGGCATTGAAATGCCTGAACCCTCGGTTTGTTTTGCGGATGAAATCAATGTCGGAATTGACAGCCCCTCCCAAAACGGAACTGTGGAACATCTTAAACTGACGGCCTATCCCAACCCCACAGACGGCGATATGCAACTGACGATTATTTCACCCCAAAGTACGGTTGCTACTTTGTCAGTACTTAATTTGCTGGGCAAAGAAGTATGGCGTACAGCCCCGATTGACCTTGTGGCCAACTCCCCCCAAACCCACCGGCTCGACCTGAGCAATTTGGCCAAAGGTTTGTATCTTTACCAACTGACCGATGATTTGGGCAACAGGCTAACAGGCAGGTTAGCAGTCCGATAGGCTTGGTTTCGATGCATTTCTAAAATCCCTACCTTTGTTCCTGACTCAGGTAGGGGTTTTTGTTTTCCCCTTTTTTATTCAACTTCTTTCAATCAAATTGCGATGAAACCTTTTGCACTTTTCCTCCTTGCTGCCATTTTTGCCTTCTCGTTTTTTAGCCATTGCACCCCAACTCCCGACACTGCAAGTTCTGAACAGGCCTCTGTTGATCCTAATGCCTCTAACAACATGACAGAACCCGGCGATTCTGTGCCTCCTGACGGCGGAGGCAAGGAAGAAGAAGCGGTGGAAAAAGACTTTTCAACCCTTGGGTTTGAGCTTTTAAAAACCGAAGGACTTGGCGAGCTGAAACTCGGAATGGAACCTAAACAGGTAGAGGTTGTTTTGGGAAAACCCACCAACTTGTCGAAACCCGAAGTTTGGGAAGCTGATGGGATGACCCACCAAACCTGGACTTACAAAAAAGGCGGATTAGAATTAGACATGAGCGGAAACTCGGCGGCGGAACTTGTTTTGGGTGGAATTACCGCCTACAAGCCCTGCAACCTGAAAACCAAACGGCAAATTGGAATCGGAACTCCCATGAATCTGGTGATGGAGGCTTACAAAAAAGAAATTGACCGCGAAAGCAGCGATACCGCTTATATCGTGGTAGGCTCGGTGTATGGAGGGGTACTGTTCACCCTTAAAAACCAACAGGTCAGCGGCATTTTTATTGGTGCTGCGGCGGAATAAGCCCGTTTTTTAGTGCCGGTTTTTTACCAAATCTTCAAACAACCGGAGGTATTCCATCACGGTATGCCGGAGCGAAAAGTCGTTTTTTGCTGCGTTTTTACCGTTTTCAATCAGCTTTTCCCGGAGTTGGTTATCGGTCAAGATGCGGTTTATTTGAGCCGCAAGGGTTTGAATGTCGCCGTCTTCAAACCAAAGTCCGTTTTGCTCGTTGTTTAACACATCAATAATTCCCTGTGCGCGGGTGGCGACAACCGGAATCCCCATGCCCATTGCCTCGACCAGCACCAGACCAAACCCATCCATCGTGGAGGGCAGAACGGAGAGGTTAAACAAAGGATAGTAGTCCATCACCTCCTCGTTTGGTACAACTCCGGCATACAATACCGGATTTTTGACCGAAAACTTTTTGACCACCGCATCGAGGCTTCCCGGCTCAATGCCGACAAACATCACTTTGATTTGTTCGTTTTTCAACATGGGTAAGGCTTCGATGAGTTGCTCCTGTTTTTTTCGGCGCGAAACGCAGCCTATCACCACATCGTTTGGCCGGATTCTGAATTTAAGCCGAAGGGCATCTGTGTTTTCGGGTCGGGTTTGCAAAAACCGCTCTTCGGGAATCCCGTTCATGATGACTTTCAGGTGATGGGCGGGGAATCCCTTTTGAACAAAAGTTTGTTTCAGTTGGGGGCTGATGACCACAATTTTATCGGTTCCGGCGATGTAAAACCGGTTTTGTAGCCGGCCGCCAATGCTTTTTGGTGCTTGCCGTCTGGTATGCACCAGCACGACAGGGAGTCGAAATATCCATTTTGCGAAAATGGAGGTGTAGCGGTCTTTACCCGACTGTGCGTTTATCACCTGAATTTGATACCGCAAAACCACCTCCCTGATTTGCCGCATATTGACCCAATCGAACCTGCTGCCAAAGGTCATCTCTTCCGTGATTACCCGGGTGTTTGCAAACATCCCGTAAAGGAGGCTTTGTTTTCGCAGCCCGGCAACCACCGTATGCCCCATATCGGCAAGCCCTTTTGCGAGGTAAAAGACAGAATTGGTAGAGCCGGCAATATCTCCCTGATAAGTCAGAAAAAGGATGTTCATGTGGGGTAATCTTTGGCAATGGGGGTTAAAATTTCCGGTTTTTGGTTCGCTTGGTAAAGTTACCACCTTTTTTTGCCCATTTACCTGCCTGCAAAATAAGCCGGGAGAAGCGAAACATAATTTTGCAGCATTGGAAAATCAGGGGTTAAACCTGCATGTTCAGGATGTAATTGTCTGAAAACAAAAAAACCTCCTGAAAAACATCAGGAGGTTAAAAAAACTATGAAAACAAATGACTTACAGAACAATCACAGAGTTCATATCAGCGCCTACGCCGCTTGGAACAAATTTGTCGGCAAGCTCGTCGTTAATCCAAAGATTGCCGTCCACCAAATAGCGGAACTGATATTCTTTACCAGAATCCAAATCTATCGTAGTTTTAAAAGAACCGTCTTTCAAAGCCTGCATTACTTCGATACTGCTATCCCAGTTGTTAAATTCTCCTACGAGGCTAACTTTTTCGGCAACACCAACAGAGGCTTTAGGAACGCGAAAGGTTACTTTACAAACTTCTTTACTTTTAAGATACTTTTTTTCAATACTCATGACAATAACTAAATTTAGTGAGACAAATTTAAGGCAGCCGAATTACCACTGCCGGAATGAGGATAACCCTCTTTTTTTCGAGGCGCAAAGGTAAGCAGGTTTGCGCTATCAAACAAAAGTCAGGGCAACAAATTAACAGTTTCTTAACATTTTGGAAATAAAAGTGCCGGTTTTTTCAGCCTTTTTTGATTAAATGCTACCCCAAATCTCAACTTTGCAGGCATTTTTCCTGCAAATAGAAACTCATCTTTCACACGCGAAACCTCAGTTTCCGCTATGGTAAAATCTGGTTCTGATGGATACAAAATGTCAGACATTCCTCTTTTGCCATGAATTAAGACTTTTACTTTTTTTTCTCCTGCTGACAGATGTCTGTTTGGCAGACCTATAAGGTCTGCCAGACCTTATAGGTCTCGAACGCAAGGCAAATCTTGAAGTTTCGCTTGCGAAGAATCAGGTTTCGCTTGCGAAGAATCAGGTTTCGCAAGCGAAGAATTAGTTTTCGCAAGCGAAGAATCATTTTTCGCACGCGAAGAATCAGGTTTCGCAAGCGAAGAATCATTTTTCGCACGCGAAGAATCAGGTTTCGCAAGCGAAGAATCATTTTTCGCACGCGAAAGGTAATGTTTCGCACGCGAAAGGTAATGTTTCGCACGCGAAAGGTAATGTTTCGCACGCGAAAGGTAATGTTTCGCACGCGAAGAATCAGGTTGCAGACATGGAAAATCATATTCCATTGTCTGAAAAGTGTTAAAAAGCCCGGATTTATGGAGTGTTGGCGGTATAAAACCGGATTACTGACAGCTAACGGGAGGCATGGAAGCTATCCAGTCGGAAATGAGTTGCAGCCCTTCGGAGTGAATGACGGAGCGGCCAAGTTCGGGCATTGCGACATCCAATAAGGTGGAGTTCATGCGGTAAATCAGGATCGATTCTTCGGGTTTTCCGGGCACAATGCCATATAAAAACCCTCCCGACCCCTGTCCGGCAGCAATCGGGGGTTTACAAATTCCCAGCGCAAAGTCGTTGGTTTCTGACCAGGTAAGCGACAAACCCGAAGTATTGGCCGGCCCGTCGTAGTTGTGGCAATGCCCGCAGTTGATGTCTAAATATGCCCTTGCGCGCAGGTCTAAACTGCCCGAAAGCGGATCGTTCCAGACGGGTGCTTTTGGAATGGCGGTTAAGTTGGAAGGTGCCGAGTTCAGATAGCCCTTTGCCGTCCATTTTTCCAACTGATTCATTGTGCCGTCCGGATAATTGAAATCTTTGTTCAGATGTCGGGCTTTTGGCCCGATAGGTACAAATTTGCCGTCATAGCTATGGCAACCTTTACACTCGTTTTTGTTGGGTATTAAAAATTCGGCTTGTTGTGTCTGACCGTTTTCGTTGACCCATTCAACCGGTACCGACATGCCCACCACGCTGTAACCGGCTTCGGTCTGTTCTTCGTTCCAGATATAATCATAAGGCTGCCATTTGTCGGCATGTCTTACCAGCAAACGGGTTTCGATGATGCGCCGCCCTTTGGAAGGGTCAGTTTTATCGTTATCGTAGTAAAAAGTTTTGATAATGATGGCTCCTACCGGGAAATCAAACGCTTCGGATTCGTGATAGGTGGCGCTTGTTCCTTCAGGCAACCAAACGAAACGGGCTTTTTCGGCATAATCTGAAAACAAAGGCGAGTTCAGGTCATAGGGCAAAACTCCTTCATTCGGATTTAGTTCTGCTATGTTGCCGGTAAAAAAGCGATAGTCGCTGAGTTTTGCCAGCGGAATTTTGTTTAGCGCAGTGTTTGGAGTTGTGGGGTCATTTTCTTCTTTGTTACAGGAAGGGTAGATCAATACGATCAGCAAGGCGAGGCAAAAAAGGGAAAGCGCAGAAAATCGGAGGGTCATGGGAAAAGTTTAGTCCGTTTGGGATGGGGGTAAATGGATTTAGATAAAAAGGAAAAGCCCGAGGGCAGTTTATAGGTGTCAGACCGCCGGGTAATGTTTGGTTTGTATAAAAATTAACGGATGGTTTTCATGTTTTCGACAGAAAAGAAACGAGCGGGCAGAGTTTGATCAAAAACAACCGATTTGTACATCACGGTGGTTTTATCTGCGGGTTGTCCGGCGGTTTTCCATTCGGAAACCACGGGATAGGTATGGTCTTTCAAAGTTTCGGTTCGGAGAGTTTGACAGGTGGCGACCAGATATTCGTCTTCGTCATAAAATTCGGATTTCTGAATACTGTAGTTTTTGGAATCAATCCATAACATCGCATTGTTGCGGGTTTGCATGGCTTCGCTGTTTTGGGTAATTTCAATAACATAGCAATCGGTGCCGTTCCATCGGACTAAATTTTTAAAGGAAGCGGCCACATCGCCTTCAAAAGACAGATAGTTGGTCAGATTTGCAATCGAAATATTGGTATCCATCCAGACTTCTGCAATTTCCATGGGCGAAAGTTTGGTCAGTTTTTCCGAATCGGGCTGCCAGCTCCAAACTTCTTTTTTCTTTCTCAACAGGGCATTTCCCCGATAGCGCGCCGGAGCGGTTACCAACAACAAAAACTCGTCGGGGTAGTTTTGCCAGATTTTCAAATCAATTTCAGCTTCCTGTTTGTCTTCTTTAAAAACATGGAGGCTTAACTGCGCCTGCATACTTTTTTCGCCATAAGCCATGCGCACCGCTTTTTTAACAATCTCTTCCGCACCCGGTAAAGAGGCTCTCAAATGAGATTTGTATAGCATCACCGGAATGATCAGCAAAAAGGCAAAGGCAAGCAGCAGCGGTTTTTTGTTCATGGGCGGATAATTTGAAAATCTGTTACGGGGTTTGCCGGTAATTTTTGGTTCATGCCGGTTTATTTTAAGACTGCCAGTTTTAATTTTTTGGTTTTGTATTGCGGATGTTCGAGGCTGTAAAAGTACATTCCATTGGTAAAGTTTTGGGTGTCGAGCCAGAAACTTCCTTTTCCCGCAACGGGGGCAAGGTTTTTGGAAAATACGGGTTGTCCCAGACTGTTCACCACCACGAAACGATAGTTTTCAAAAGCATGTTCAGGGAGGATGTATTGAATCAGGGTTTGATTTTGAGCCGGATTGGGGGCGCAAGGCAGTAAGACCGGTTTTCCTGCTGAGTTTTCGGTTAAACTAAAGGGTGGAAGGGACGTGGTGGTGGTGTCTTCGGGCAGGTAGCTGAGTTTTTCGACAGTGAGGTCGTCAAAATAAAATCCGTCTAATTCCAGGTTATCATCGGAAGCCAGAAAAAAACGAAACTGCAAATGCTGTCCGATAAAAGCAGATAGGTCAATTTCTTCCAGGACCCAACTGTTTTGCATCCCTTCATAAATCGGCGCACCTTCCTGCTGATAGGGAGAGCCGATGCGCGAATATTTACCGCATAAGGGGGAAATATTGCCGTTTTCGACATTGATGGCCTGAATCTGAACGTAATCATAATAAGTCTCGATATTCCATTTAGCCCAGAAATTAAGTTTGGCAAATACACAATCGGTCAGGTCAATCGTATCTTTTTGAGTAATGCCGGTATATGCTCCTGCGGGATAGTTGCCGTTTGGAGAATCGGTGATGCTGCTGTTTTCAGAAACAAAATCGGCGGTGGTGATCTGCCAGATTGTATCTTCGGCAGTTTCCCATAAGTTGATGTCAGAGCAGTCGTTCTGATAAGCAACAACGGGTTGTCCGTAAAATTTGGTAACGGTTTCTTCAATAGTCAGCCCCTGCCCGTTGTAAAGGAGGAGTTTAAACGAAATAGCGTCCCCTTGTTTAATGGTATCTGAAATGGTAAATTCTATTTGGGATTCGATGGTTTCTTCAAGTGCCAAACCGGAGAAAGTTAACGATGCGCCGATTTCTGCGATATTGGTAGTCAGGGGCAGCACCGATACGGTAAAGGTTCCGTCGTCCTGCAACCCTATTCTTTTAAGGCTGAAACTGATGGTAGCAATGTCTGAATTGATAAACGGGGAGGAGGTTTCGGTCAGGGTGGCGTAATTGTGCAGCAGACGTAGGGCTGTCAGATTTTGCCACATATTGCTCTGACAAATAGGGATGATCCGTTGGGTAGTCGGCCAAAAACCATCGTCAAATCGGCGGCCGACTTCTGGGGTAAAAGAAAATATTTTGTTTTTGGTAGTTTGTTCTCCATACAGCCAGTCGTCCGAAACGCCATTGGTAAGATACCCTACCGTTTGATCGCCCGTACCCCAGACATAATTGTTTTCTTTCGTCATTTGCCTGGCAAACTCCCGGAACAGCGAGGAATCGGGAGTTTCGTAGGATGCGACATATCCCCAGGGGTAAATCAGCAAATTGCCGGAGGCGTGGTAATTCAGGCAAATCTGAAAATTATGTGCTTCGCAATACGCCTTCATTGCCGAAGTTTCAGGCTCAGAAAACGGAGCAGGTCCGCGGTAGGTACTGTTGTTGGTGTTGCCCGACGAACCGTAATTGTCATATCCCCATAAAAACCCGTAATTCCGGTTCAGATCTACCCCGAAAGTTGAGTCGTCGTTGTCCCGTCTGTTTTTGCGCCACATACCTCCGCCATTGGGATTGGTAAATTCGTTCCACAAATACCCGTCCGGGTTCAGGCATGGAATAAAGTGGATTTCAGTATTCTGGAGCAGAAAGGCAATGCTGGGGTCTGTATCATAGTTTTCTAAAAGGTAGTACATGAAATAGATGAGCTGGGAAAGCGAAGCCGGCTCGCGTGCATGGTGAAGGGCAGTGTATAAAATCTGAGGTTCTCCGGCTTCTTCAATATCGGGATTGTCTGAAAAAACAATGCGATAGACCACATTGCCATCTTCTGTCGTATATCCTTCGATGGGCTGTTTTTCAGAAACAAGGCCGCCAAACAATTCGTGCATATTATCCAACTCGTCCAGCATTTCCTGATAGGTAAAAAAACCGCCCATACTGCCCAGAGAAAAATTAGCCGGCTCAGGATAGCTTCCGATATTTGCCACACAACTAACCGTTGCCTGCACCTCTTTTTCAGCATCGGTGTTTGCTGCTATTTGATTCCGCTTCACATAGAAATCAGACACGTCATCGCACAACACCTCAAAAACATACCCCGCAGCTTCGGCAATGCTCAGTTCGGTTTCCGAAAAATCACCAATAATATAGGTATTGCGTTTATATTCGGCATGGTCAACCGGTAATCCCAAAGCAGCAAGTTCATGGATACCGTCGTCGTTGGTATATATTTTTGCTTTGAGATGCTTTTCCTGTTGGGCATAAGCCAAAAACATTCCCGCCTGAAGCAATAACATGAAAACAAGCGTGATAACTCTGAATTTCATAGCGTACAATTATTTTACAAAGTTACTAAACTAATTCAGTTTTTAAAACCGGCAATCGTTGCGGGTGTTTTTAATTGGGATAAACCATTTAATTTAAGGAAATATGGTAAGGAAACTTCCGGCACTCGCTAACTTTGCGGCATCAACCGGCAAAAGCCAGAAAACGCCCGATACCAAAAGAGGGGTAAGATGTTGACGCTAAGTTAAAACCATGCTTTTTAATTTCCTTTACTGCTCAGTTATCCGTCTGTATGTTCTGACTGCTTTCCTGATGCAGTTTTTCAGCCCAAAAGCCGCCAAATGGATAAATGGTCAACGCATAGTATGGAAATCGCTTGCCGCAGATTTGCCCGAAAAAACCAAAGGCAAAAGGATTTGGATACATTGTGCTTCTTTGGGCGAGTTTGAACAGGGGAGACCCATGATAGAAATGGCGAAACAAAACATGGATGGCGTTCAAATCATCCTGACCTTTTTTTCCCCTTCCGGATATGAGGTAAGGAAAAATTTTCCGTTGGCAGACCGGGTTTTCTACCTTCCGGCCGATACGACCGAAAACGCACGCAGATTTATAAATCTGATTCAACCCGACATCGCTGTTTTTGTCAAGTACGAAATTTGGTGGAATTATCTGAATGAGTTGAAAAAACAGCAAATTCCCGCTTTGTTGATTTCAGCAGTCTTCCGGCCGCAACAGTTCTATTTTCGATGGTATGGAATGGGATATCGTCAGGCTTTGACTTTTTTCAAAATGATTTTTGTGCAAAACGAAAGCTCCCGCCTTTTGTTAAACCAATTTGGCATCCATCAAACCAAAGTAGCGCCGGATTCCCGTTTCGACCGCGTTTGGTCAATTGCGCAGGAAAAAAAGAGTCTGTACATCCCCGAACTTTTTGCCGGAACAGGGCAAACAATCATGGTGTGCGGCAGCACCTGGCCGAAAGACGAAACCCTTCTTGCAAAAGCCATGAAACTGCTGCCAGACAACCTGTCCCTGATTATTGCACCCCACGAAACAGACAACAGCCGGATAGAATCGTTAGAAGCTTGTTTTCAGAATTTGAATCCAATCCGATATTCTCAGGCTTTGGAAAACCAAGCTTTCCTGAACAATCCAAAACAGTTCAGGGTGCTAATTTTAGACAATATGGGCATATTGGCCACTGTCTATCGTTATGGGCAATTAGCTTATATAGGGGGAGGTTTTGGTGCGGGAATTCACAATATCCTCGAAGCAGTGGTCTATGGAGTGCCCGTATTTTTTGGACCCCGCTTTTCAAAGTTCAACGAAGCCGTAACTTTGGTGCAGCTTGGGGGCGCATTTGCGGCCGATAATCCTGAAACATTGGCCGATAACATATTAAAGGGATATCCGGGCACAAAAGCCTATCAGCATGTAACGGCAGTATGCAACCGTTATATAAAAGAAAATATTGGAGGCACGGCTTTGGTTTATCAGGAATTGATAAGACTGCTCAACAAGACGGACTATTGAAAAATCCGGAAAACCGCCCACGAAGCAGTATATGCAAGCACGGTCATATAAACGAGTTGCACCAAAGCCCATTTCCACGAGTTGGTTTCCCGTTTCACCACTGCCAGGGTGCTCATACATTGCATGGCAAATATGTAAAACACCAACAAAGATAGGGTAGTGGCAGTGTTAAACATCGGCAGGTTAGTTTTAGGGTTGATTTCCGCACTCATTTTTTGCCGCAGAGTCGTTTCATCATTTCCGCCAACACTGTAAATAGTTGCCATAGTACCGACAAAAACCTCACGCGCAGCAAAGGAAGTGAGCAGGGCAATGCCTATTTTCCAATCAAACCCGATAGGTTCAATGACAGGCTCTATCCATTTGCCGACATGTCCGATATAGGAGTTTTCAAGCCTGGCCTCTGCTATCTGCGCATCCAAATCGCTGTTGTCGCCGGCAGCTTGCTGGTATTTCGTGATCACCTGGTTTTCCGCATCTTCCATCTTGTTGCCCGGACCAAAATTTGCCGACACCCACAACAGCAAAGAAATAATCAGGATGATTTTACCCGCCTCGACCACAAAAATTTTAACCTTCTGCACCGCATTGATAAACAGATTTTTCCAGTGCGGCATCTTGTAAGGCGGCAGTTCCAGGGCAAGAAAGCTCGGCTCACTGCTTTTCACAAACCTTTTCAGAACGTAAGCCACCAATAATGCAGCAAAAATTCCGGTTAAGTAAAGCGCCATCATCATCAAACCCTGAGCATTCAAAATCCCCACCGATGCTTCTACCGGTATCAACAAGGCAATCAGGATGGTAAATACCGGAATCCGCGCAGAACAACTCACCAATGGAGTTACCAGGATGGTCAGCAGTCTTTCTTTCGGATTAGAGATGGTTCTTGCCGCCATCACAGCAGGAACCGCACAAGCCATGCCCGAAAATAACGAAACAAGGCTGCGCCCGTTCATTCCAAACCGGCTCATCAGGCTATCGGACAGGTAAACTGCCCTCGACATATAGCCGGTTTCCTCCAAAATCCCGATTAACAAAAACAAAATGGCGATTTGAGGCACAAAAATTACAATTCCACTCAGTCCGGACAATATACCGTCTGTCAGCAGGGATGTCAGCATCGAATCGGGTAAATATTTTTGCAGTTGCACGGAGGTTTGTGAAAATACCCACTCAATCCATTCCATAGGATAAGCCGCAACACTAAAAATAGCCTGAAAAATTCCAAACAGCACCAAAACAAAAAAGAACAATCCGCCAACAGGATGGGTCAGCCAACGGTCAAACCCCGAAGTCAGATTGCTGCGTTCCTTTTCAGGAGCGAAAACTGTTTGGCGGATAACGGGCATTATCTTTTCAAACCGCTGCATTGTGTCGGCAATCTGAGCATGAAGACTTTCAAAACCGTATTTTCTGCCAATAGCTTTCAAATCATCCACCTGTGCGGAGGTTAAAAACGGCAGTACTTCGACATGTTCCAGATGCAAAGCGGCCACATAGTTATTGTCAACCCCAAGTATTTTTTTAACTGCGACCAACAATCCGTCAGGCACTCCGGCAACTTCTTTCATAAAAACAGGTGCAACGGAAGGGTTTTGAGTTGCTAAATATTGCTTAATATCATTTAATCCCTCTCCGGTACGGCCATTGACCACAAAAACCGGAATGTTTAAGGACTTACTAAGCAACTCATAGTTGATTTGCTGCGAATCTTTGGCTTGCAAATCTGTCATCGTAATTCCCAGAATAACCGGAAACTGCAAACAAATCAACTGAGTCAACAGCAATAAATGCCGTTCTAAATTGGCAGCATCTGCGATATATAGAATATTGGGTTTATCGGCCAAAACATCGGGGTGCAACAAAGTCTGTAACACTATTTTCTCTTCGGCCGAAGTGGGATGAAGGCTGTAAGTGCCGGGCAAGTCCATCACCTCAAGGGTGTTGCCATTAGGCAAGGTAGTTACTCCTGTTTTTTTATCTACCGTAACTCCGGTAAAATTCCCGACTTTTTGGTAAAGTCCGGTCAGGGTGTTAAAAACCGAGGTTTTACCGGAATTGGGATTGCCTGCTAAAAAAAGTTTTTTCGGGAGGTGCATCTTTATTGGCCGGTTTCAGTGTCCACAAAAATCTGGGCAGCTTCTTCCGACCTCAATGCAAGATTTAAGGACTCTATGCGGATGTAAACCGGATTATTGCCAATTGCTTTTCGGAGAACGGTGATGTTTTTACCCGGTAAACATCCCATTTGCATCAGTTTAACACTCAAAGCAGTTGGTGAGAGCGAAGCGATTCGAGCCGGCTTATTTAAAGGTAATTTATCTGCGGTTTGAACGGTCATTTTACGAAGGCAATAAGTTTATTTATATTCATTCTAAATAACAGTCGCAAAGGTAATTCTGTTTTTAGAAAACGGTAAACTATTTTCTATCAAAATGACAACAAAGGGAAGGAATAATTGTAAAGCCGGTTTAATTTTTCTTTTGGTATTTTTCTTCAAAGACTTCTTCCAGCTTTAGCCCGATTAGTTCTTCAATATTGATTTTGGCAATTTTAAGATTGGTTTCAGCCATAAGTTTGTTTTCACGGGCTTTCAGATAGGCTTCAGTGGCTTCGTTTAACTCTTTCAGTTCTCCTTTACCTAACTCCATATTGCTTTTGGCGAGCAAATAGGAAGAATACAACTCTTCAACTGCCTGTGCGCGAATTTTTATTATCTCCAGCGTCAGCAGATATTCTTCATAACGGCGGGTTACTTCCCCACGCAGGAGGAGTTTTGCCTGATTGATTTCTTTAGCTGCAATTTCAGATTTATAACGGGCAATGTTAACATTGGCCTTCCGGTTAATAAACGAGCCGAGATTGAGTGTAGCTGAAAGATTGTAACGGGGGAAAAAAATATTATCAGTACCGTCATTACTGCCCCAGTTTTTGATATTGGCTTCATTGAGATTAAAAGAGGCATTGAGGTCTTTCGTCCATTGCAGTTTGGCAAGCTTTATTTCTTCCTCCGAGATTTTTTCTTCTAACTGTAACCCGTCATACTGAGGATTATTCATCCATGCCAATTGAATAAGCACCTCTACATATTCTTTTGCCCTGACTTCCAAAGGAGGAACAATTTTGTCGAAGTCTGTTTTTTGAGCAAACATCGGGTTTGTAAAAACAAACCCCAACAGGATTTGAAAGATAATTTTGAAAACTATGCTTTGAATATGCAACTGCATGAGTATGATCAGTTTTTCGGACAAAATTTATATAGCTCCATCATCAGGCAAACCAAGCCTGAACCGTTGATGGTTAAAAGTGTATCAATTTTAATGCCTAACATTACCACGTTTCATCTGACTGAACTATATTCACAATAGAAAAGGCGTTGCGACAGATAATTTGTGGATAATAACAGCTCATTTTATAGCGCCTTATTTACTGCTTTCAGCTAAAATAGGAGGTTGAAAATAATTGCGGGCATATCTGACAATTCGTTTGGTAAATGCAGAAAGCAGACTGCCATCAGTCAACAATCTTCTGTCACTGGTCCAAACCCGTTTGTTTGTTTTTACCAGTTTAACTTTTCCAAGACTGCTCAGTTCAAGCGCCATCCAGCCGTCTTCGCTTCTTTGGGTAACCTTTCGGTTAAGGTCATGTTTAAATCCGCCTACTTTTAAGCCGTCTTCACGCCGGTATGCAAAATTAAATCCCATCACATTTACACACTCATTCTCTTTTCTGCGTAAAGAAAATGCGGCTTCGGCCAGAATTTCGTGGATAGCAAGCCCAATCCGGGTCAGTTGGCTACGGTTATGAGGAATAAAAGAATAGCGTCCGTAAACACAGGCAATGTCCTTATTTTTAATGAGTGTGTCAACAAAGCGATTACCCCAGTTGTCGGGATAAATGCTGTCTGCATCTGCACTGAGGATATATTTCCCTTTTGCAGCTTCCAAGCCGGCTTGCCTTGCATAGCTAATCCCCTGACGTTTTTCAAAAACACTGCTTACCCCGCAAAAATCGAGAATGTCCTGTGTGCCATCTGTCGAGTTGTTATTGGCCACGATCAGTTCTGTGGGATATTTTGGTTTTAACTTTGAAAGCGAAGAAAGCGTTTTCAACAAATCGGCTTCTTCGTTATAGGCAGGTATAATAATTGAAACCAAGGGGTTTTCCTGCTTAAACTGCTTAAGCCCGTCAATCACTGACTTTAACTCCAAAGGAATGAGGCTGATTTTAGTATCAATCAGTTGTTGTCTGCTGATTCCCTGCCGGTCGTGCAAAACGACCCATCGGGGCAGTATAAATCTTTGAAACATAAAGTTGAGTTTAATAAGGGAGTAAAAATTTTCATTGTAGGCACATTAACTTAGGTCTTGTATTTAAATAGTTTCAAAGCAATTAAAAGGGTCAAAGGTTTCCTTTTTTTTAATCGGATTATCTAAAAAGATTTGGTTTGAAGTTCGGTATTGCCAACAAGTTCGAGGTCAATCTGACGAAGCCTTACCAAAGCAGCAACAGAAATATAATAGATGATGCTGTTAGGAAGCAAAACAATCGCTTCCTGCGGATAATTCGCAACTGTCAGCAGTGCAACTATCATCAAAAAAGCCAAAGAATAAGATTTTACTGCCGGGTCACGGCTACGTATATAAGTTCTGATTCCAAGTACCAGCACACTGAATGTAAAAATGGTAAAAAGCAGCAGTCCTATCCAGCCTTGTTCAACAGCTATTCGAATAAGCCCGCTATCAGGTGGAAACTTTGACAGCTCGGAATTTGGAGAAAACCTTTTCCCCCATTCACCGGTACTGCCCAAACCTCCGCCCATCGGATTGCTCCTTATAAATGGCTGAACATTCTTTTGATTTTGCAGGCGTAACTGCATAGATTCGTCTTTTGCAGGAGTAAACGCTGAACGTACCCTGTAAAGAGTAGCATTCCCCGGAGATTTTACGACAACAATGGCACCGGCAAAAAACAAAACAGTTGAGATTATAATGATCCGTGGCTTAAATGTAATAAATGCAAACAATGCCAATCCAATGGGAATTAAAACAAAAGCTGCCCGTGTACCGGAATAAACCATTGCTAAAACCATAATGGAAAAAGACAACAACAGATAGATTCGTTTCAACAACCCTATCTGACTTGATGTGGACAAGCAAAAGCAAAAAACACCGATATATGCGGTCAGAATACCAAAAGTTGTTGGGTCAGAGAGAAATGAAAATTTCCGGAACCTGCCCCATTGATAAATCAATTCGTATCTTGTTTCATCTGCATTAATCCATGCCCATTCGATAGAATTAAATCCGTTAAACTCCTGATAAATCCCATAAATTGCAGCAAGCAGGGTGAGGAATATGAGCAGATGAACGAATACGCCAATGCTTTTCAGGTTGTTAAAAGCATATAACACCACAAAGTAAAGCAAGGTTAGACCTGCCATCCCTCTAACCGTATAAAACCATGCCATCTGTGATTGCGAATTGGGATTTAAAACCTCAAGCAAATTATAGGCTATCCATATCAAGATTAAAACCGTAACAGGATGCTTCAGTACCGATATGTTTCTCTCAAAAGATTGTCGGATAAAAATTCCAAAAAACAGAAAAAAGGTAAACACATCCAGCAAGATACCAAGAGGCGGTTCGCCCGGCAAGTATTTTTTTACCCCCATCACACAAAATGACACAACAAGCAAAACATTGATTCCGAACAATGGGCTAAACAAACAAATCAACAAAGCCGGGATTCCTACGATTAAAGCCAACAAAACTGCTCCATAAGTAATTTCAGAGGTTGCAGTCAGATAAGCAACGCCAAAAGAAAATACTAAAAGAACAACCGCCAACAACCATTTAGTAGTGTTGGACAACACTTTGCTGAACAAAGGAAGCGAATGTGGTTGGCCGGTCTGGCTTAGTATGTTAAAAATCTGATTGTTCATCCGACATCTAATTTCAATTAAAAGAGAGTTCTTAAAATAGTGGGAACGGCACTAAGTCCGTTCACCACTTGTAAACCGCTCAATTTTTAAAAAAAGACTATTTTGAAAAATAGTCCGAAACAAACAATGAAAAAAATTGCAATCAGTACGAATTCTATTAATTGTTGTAAGGGTGTTAGTGAATGTTGTTTGTTCATAAAGCGGTCTGGTTTTTAAAATTATTGATATATGGGTTTAATCGTTCGTTGGTAATTATCAGCACTGTTTGCTAAAGATATATTTTCCCACTGCTGACTTGATAGCTGATATTGTTTGATTACTTTAGCCGGATTGCCTGCAACCACACTATAGGGAGGAACATTTTTGGTAACAACGCTTCCCGCAGCAACTACTGCATGTTTTCCGATTGTAACCCCTGCCGTAATTACAGCATTTGCACCAATCCAAACTTCGTCTTCCACGACTATCTGGGCAGTCGTGCAAGGCTGCTGACTAATAGGCTTATGAATATCCTGATAGCTGTGATTTAACCCGGAAAGAACAATGTTTTGAGCCAGCATGACATCATTTCCGATGTTTACCGGCCCGATAACGACACACGATAAACCTATACGGGTTCTATGACCTATATTAACTGCTCCCATTCCGTTATTTATAGTGGAGAAATCCTCGATGGTCGAATCATTTCCAAGCGTAAAGGTGTTGAAGGGGAATACATCTAACCGGGCAGAGTTGCAAATTTTTGAGTTTTTCCCTTTCGGATGCAAAAAAGGATTGACCAAAAAAGATACCCACCATCGCGGGCGTGCCTGATTTGCCGGCATAATTGCCCAATGTACAAATGCTTTCAGTTTGGCATTAGACTTAATGAATTGTTTCAAATGCTTCATTGTAACTCGTTGAATTGGGTTGGGAAAAGGGTAGGTGTTTTCCGATTAGGCGCAAAAGTTCTTTTGCCCTGACCGTCCAGCTATTCATTTTTGCAACTTCTATCCTTGCAATCGCTTTGGTTTCATTATTTTCACTGATTTCGTCTTGTATAGCTAAAGCAAACTCAACCGGAGAGTTGGTCAGATGAGCAATCTGTCCAAACATTCTGATATCTTCTGAAAAAGGGGTACTTACAACCGGCTTACCGGCTGATAAATATTCGTTCAATTTTAAAGGGTAAATGCTTCTTGTCAATGTATTGCATAAGAATGGAATAATACAGCAATCAAAATACTGCAAATAAGCGGGCAGTTGCTCAATGGGTTTAGGTGGAATAAACAATAGATTGGGTAAAGGTTGTAGCTCTTCATCAGTACATTGTTTTTTACCAATAAAAACAAACAACTTCTCAGGCATAGCTTTGGCAAGATATTCAATCAAGCCAAAATCAATGCGTAAACTGCTGATGTCTCCAATATACCCGACAATATGCCTGTATGTTTGAGTATCCCATACCTCCTTTATTTCTGTCGGCACTTCATATTTATTAGAAACAGAAAGGTGAAATAAATCAAAATTTGCAGCATTAGGCAAGTAATGAATTTTAAGACCTTGTTCGCTTAACTTTCTGGTCAGCTCTCTGCTGGTTGCTATATTCAGACCGGCTTTTTGTAAGGCTTCTTGTTCTAATCTTATTCCATGTCGGGCAATATATTTTTCCTGACTGATATCATCGGTAGATTGATAGACATGTAAAACCGGTTGTATCGTTGTAGGCAAACTGCGACAGTAATAAGGATCAAAAGAATTGATGAATACAAAGTCTTTCACCCCATAATCAAGGATTGTTTGCCGGATACATTGCTTTACAATCCGGTCGTTGATTGTTGAAAGAAAATTGTAGAGTTTGCCCTCCGGCAATGCGTTGATGGATAATGTAAGCCCAGGAGTTACTACTGTGAAATTCTCTGGCAGCCCTTCGATTTTTCGGTAAATATGTGTTCTCTTCAACAAGGCCTGTTTTCTGGTTTGAATACGTGGCGTTCTATATTTGGAGATAAAATCTTTCAAGGTAAAAGGATGGTCAATATAAAAGACACGATGCGTTTTGCTCAACTCTTTGGCCAACGAAAAGATAGTCGAAGAATACACATCGTCCCATCGGCACATAGTCAAAATGAAAATATCAAAAGCGGCATTTTTCATGGCTTGGTAGTATTAGGTTCAGGAGTAGATGCCGTTTTTCTTTGAATATGGGTTAAAGCTTTGCTTAACAGATTTCCGGTAATGCCCGGAATTTGAATATAAAACCGTCCAATATATCTGGCGATGTCAAGAATATTAATTTTGAGCTCTTTGTACAAAATGAGTTGGTTCAAAATAAAAGTAACTACAAATACAGTCAAAGTGCCGTATGCAGCCCCCATAGTGCCGAAACGATGGATAAAGAAATAGTTAAAAACCAGATTTAATCCGGCTCCGAAAACTACAAAATAAAAATTTAGGCGTGGTTTGCCAATCGAATCGAATATTGTCCCAAATTGACGGGCAAAAGGAAGAAACAAACCGTATAATGCGGTAATTTTCATTAATGGCGCAGCATCAACATACTTACTTCCGGCTATCACCCAAATAATCCATTCCGGGAATAGAAACACAAATGCAATGCAAGGCAGCAATAAGGTTAAAACAGCAGCTACTGATTTTTCATACAGTTCTTTCACACTTACATTTCCGGAATTTCCGTTGTTGCTACGCGAGCTTTGAGGAAAAACCACGGAGGCAGTGGCCGAAACCGGTATTTCCATCAGGTTGTTGATTCGGGTAGCTAAATCATACATTGCAACTGCTCCGGTTGACAATATAGAACCGAGCATAAACTTGTCAATACTTTTGTGAAGCATTGCCCCCATATTGGTTCCAAAAACAAACCTGCCGTAATTAAAAAGTTTCCTGACCCAATTAAAATCTATCTTATTACTCAGTACAATATATTTGCGGGAGTAAATATAAGCTGTAAATGCTCCCACAATTGCTGCTATAGCATGGAAGAGAGTAATGTTAAATAAAGTAGTTTTGTGTAAAATAAATGTTGCCAAAACTAAGGTAAAAAACATCCCTTGCCTCACAAAATTTGACCAGAAAACCCCTTTAAATTCTAAATTAGCTTGTTGCAAAAAAGTAAATTGCGAAAAAGGTATCAAAGCAGTAGTACTTATCGCATAGAAATACAACATGTATTGTAATTGAGGAGAACGCCATAATAATGACAATGCACCAGCAAAAACGCATAAAAGGGAAATACTAATCAGTGTAATAATTATATTTAAAAACAAAGAAGCAGTATTGATACGGGCATATTGGTCTTTAAAATCCGGAGACTCGGGGTTAAGTGAGGTGATAAATTTAATAAATGCGTTTTGTATCAGACCATTTCTGGCAACTTCAATAAATGCGGCAATCGTTAAGAACAATGCCCAGACTCCAAAATCTTCTTTTGACAGAACTCTGAGCAGAATCAATACACTGCCAAATCCGAACAAAACAACAGAAAGCTGCTCGAAAATGGTATAAAACCCTGCCCGGAACCAATATGACGAAGTTGATTTCAAAACGATTGAATTGTAATTTGAAACTCAAAAAATATAGAGAAACAAAATTCTCAGTTCAGGTTAGAAAGTTTTACCTTATTTAATACTGCGCCTAAAAATTTATTCCCCCCTTCATTAGTGGACAGGTTTTTAAAATAATTTAGCGCATTTGAATCATTCGATTTATAGGAAGATGAAGCACTGAAAACAGCAATCATCTTATCCGTATATCGTACCATCTCTTTGGTATCTGCAAATTTGTTGATGGCAGCCCCTTCCATAATGATAAAATCAAACAACAACGAAGCCTTTTCTAAAAAGGCGTTAAAATCGGTTTGGCTGAAAACTTCAGAAGGGGAGTTATTTTGAGGATAAGAAGCCATGACTACAACTCCTCCTTGATCTCCGGTTTCCTGAGAAAACATAGCTTTCGGAGTGGAAAAACTTCTGTTCAGCCGGTATAAATCAACAAGTTTTTTTAATTCAGACATTTCAAGTGCCAAAGGAAAACCTTTTGCTATATCTGATTGACTGTTGTTGTTTAGAATTTTACTAATGGTATTGTTTTTAAAATTTGTATCAATCAGCAATACTTGCTTGCTGTTTCTCATCAAAGCATGAGCTAATGCAATTGCCAGATACGTTTTCCCTTCTTTTGGATATAGGCTGGTAAACAATATTCTTTTAGCTCCGGATTCTTCCACTGAAAAGCGAAGTTTTCGGATCGCCTCGCTAAAAAATTCTTTATTTTTTTTGTTAAACCACGAACTTAAGCCCGGCAACATAGATCCGTTGACATAATTTACAGTTTCTAATACGGGTAATCCCGTAAATTGAGTAAACCGGTTCGGAGCTGTGTAAGAATTGTCAATAAATGCCAGAAAAAATATAAAAGCTGTTGCTAACATAAAACCAGAAACCCCGGCCAATGCAGTAATCATTCCGGTCTTAGAGGCTTCCGCTTTCTCTGGTAAAATCCCTTTTTCAATAATGTTTAAGGGATTGGTCAAAGATTGTACTGCAAATTCTGTCGAATTTAATCGGTTCAGAATTTCTAAGTATTCGGTTGAATAGGAGTTAATATCTTGTTCAAGATTTGCAATTGCGGCTTCTCCGGAAACCAACCCTGTTGTACTGCTTTTAAGGCGTTGTATTTCCTGATTTACAGACACCAGGCTTGCTTTCGCAATTTCAAGTTCTGTTTCTGCTTCTATCTTTTGAGCTTCGATTTCCTTTTTTGAAGTGCTGTTTTGTATGCTTTGCTGTCCCAAAGCCGAATTTTTGATATGAACCTCTAATTGAATATTGAGCGCATCAATTTGGTTTTTAAGCTCTTTGTCTTTTGACCCACCGTTTACATATTGTTGTGTTAAGGTATTAATTTTTTCTTTGGTTTTTGCAACTTCCCGGTTATATTCCCTTAACTGGCCAAGCGTATGATCGTTTTGATTCAAATAACGGTTGTAGTTTCTGATAGCTTGTTCATAAGAAGGTATTTTTTGGCTGATTTCTTCACGCTGAAGTTCCAAATCCCTGATTTGTTCGATTGTCGTTTTGGCCTGAACAGTATAATCTACCACATTATTGTTCAATTTATATTGTCGAAGACTTTCTACCTTGCCGGTCAACTGTCTTTTTTTATCTTCAGCTAACTGGGTATAGTATTGCAACGAATTTTTAGTCTGAGCATTAGTGGAAGCATTATAGTTTTCGGTAAATCTTTCAGACAAGGTATTTACCGTAAATGCCGATAAGGCAGGATGATTAGAGGTAAACTCAACCCGTATATAATCTGTACTGCCTACTCTTTCTATTTTCAGATGTTTCAGTATTGAGCTCTGATCATAACCTAAAGCCTTTAAAAGCTCATTATAAATTTCCCCCATTCTTCCGGGCAAATCTATCTGATTTTGGTTTTCATTACTGCGAATCCAATCGGCAATTTGTCGTCGTTCATTTTCAGTGTATTTTCCTGATTCGACCGGAAGTATTCGGAATGAATTTTGATTTTGTTCAAAATCATGCAAATACAATTCTTTCGAAAGCATAGATAAACTAACTCTGGATTTCATCATTTCTATGATGGCACTCAGTGTGTTATCAACACGGTATGGTTGAATGTAGGCGGCACTACTGCTGACTTCATTTGGATTATTAATAACCCCGGTAGATATAATAGCAGCAGATTTATAGCTTAAAGGCTGTTGTTCGGCAAACCAAAAGGCTGTTGCAGCAGAAAAAACTGCTATGAATAAAATTAGCCATTTGTTTTTGTATAGTTTGCCCCATAAAAGTAGCAAATCCATTTTTTTGAGCGGTTGTTTGAGTAATACGGGTTTAGCCTTACGGCAGAAAAACATTGGAAAATAAAGAGGAGGTAATCGGCATGAGAAAAATAAATTGCCTCATTTGATATTGCTGATTACCTTTACCTCTTTGTCTTTTCCTTTTGTTGTTTGAGTTTAATAAGGGTGCTTGTTTCTGTTGCAAATATAGAGCAATTACCTGCGAATTTGCTGTTTTGTCATAGCTTTGTCAAAAAACAATGACTAATTTCAACTAAGATAAATTGTTATCTTGCGCAAATTTTAAATGCTTGAACCCTTTGAATCAGGCTATTTTTGTCTTGAAAAAAAGTTACGTAAAATTTTGGTTTTAGTTTCAATCTTGCCTATATATTTTTAACCTATGTTTGAACAGTTCCTGTTTTTTTTATGCCTGCTTATTTTGTTCTATACTTATATAGGATACGGCATATTGCTATATATTTTAATTAAATTGAAACGCATTTTCTCGGTTAATAACCTCACTACAAACCATGCACAAGATTTTCAAGCCGTAACAACTCCTGTAACAGTTTTAATTGCAGCATATAATGAGGCAGATTTTATTGAAGACAAAATTCAAAATACTTTAGCTCAGGACTACCCTTCTGATTTAATGTCTGTTTTTATTGTATCTGATGGTTCAACTGACAACACAACAGGTTTAGTTGTGCAGTATGCTGCTATTCAGTTGTTCCATATTCCTGAACGCAAAGGAAAAATTGCGGCCATTAACCGGGTGATGCCTTTTGTTAAAACGCCGGTTGTGATATATACCGATGCAAATACTTTGTTAAATCGAGAAGCGGTTTCAAACATCGTTCGGCATTTTGCAGATCCTAAAATTGGTGCTGTGGCAGGAGAAAAAAGAATTAGAGTGAAACAAAACGATGATGCAAGTTCTGCAGGCGAAGGTTTTTACTGGAAGTATGAATCAATGCTCAAAAAATGGGATTCAGAACTTTATTCTGTTGTCGGAGCTGCAGGAGAATTATTTGCAATTCGAACGGAATTGTTTGAAATGGTTCCTACTGATACTATTATCGAAGATTTTTATAAAACTCTAAGAATTGCCCAAAAAGGGTATAGAGTCGTCTATGAACCTGAAGCTTTTGCAACTGAAGCTCCATCGGCTTCTGTTTCTGAAGAGTTAAAACGCAAAGTCAGAATTGCTGCCGGTGGATTGCAAGCCATCTACAGGTTAAAGGCTTTGTTTAATCCATTAAAATACGGAATTCTCAGCTTTCAATTTATCTCACATAGAGTTTTACGGTGGACACTTGCGCCATTTGCTTTACCCTTACTTTTGCTGTCTAACCTTTTTTTAACTATCCAAAATAATGGTTGGTGGTCTGTTGTGCTTGTGTTGCAGATGGTATTCTATCTTTCAGCTTTAATTGGATATTTTCTTGAATCCAGAAAATTGAAGTTTAAGGTGTTTTTTATACCTTATTATTTTTGTGTCATGAATTATGCCGTTTATGCGGGATTTTGGAGAATATTAACCGGAAATCAATCCGTTATTTGGGAAAAGGCAAAACGCGCAAATTGAACTATTTTTTAATTCAAAAATAGCCTTCAATCTGTTAATAATGAAATTTTGTGAAGATTTTAAAGTATTATTCTGACCTTTGACCTATTAAAAATAGGGCTGCATTATTACAAAAATAAACTTTATACAACACATAGAGTTCGATTTAAACTTAATCGCACAAAGGAAATGCTACATCAAACACAAGGCATTGTGCTCAAAACTTTCAAATTTTCCGAAACAAGTGTTATTGCTAAAATTTATACGGAAAAATTTGGGCTTCAATCATATATAATAAACGGGGTTTATGCTAAAAACAACAAAAACAAACCCGCTCTATTGCAACCTTTAACCATATTAGATATTGTTGCGTATTATCGGGAACACAAAAACATTCAACATATCAAAGAAATAAAGCCGGCGTATCTTTTTGTAAGTTTATTGACAGATGTCGTTAAAAGCGCACTTACGTTGTTTTTCTCAGAGGTATTGTATAGAACCATTAAAGAAGAATCTCCTAATCCGGATCAGTTTAAGTTTTTAGATGATTTTATAGTCTGTTTTGATCAAATTTCTTTTCCAACAGCTTTTGCGAACCTTCATTTATGGTTTTTGATACATTTTGCTCAGTTCCTCGGTTTTTCACCTCGTCAAAACTTTTTTTATACACAACGTCCTTATTTTAATTTAGTAGAAGGCGAGTTTACCCATCATCCACCAACCCATTCTTACTTTTTAAAACTTCCTTTAAGTCATGTATTATTCAAACTAATGAATCTTCGAGCCAATCAAACAGAACAAATACGATTATCAAAATCAGAGAGAACTCAATTGCTACATGCCCTGCTCACTTATTACAAACTCCATATCGAGGGTTTTGGAGATTTAAAATCAATCAGCGTACTTGAAACAATATTTGCAGATTAATTCTTTTAAAAAATGCTTCTCTTTAGCCCAATTCACTATACCATTTCTGTCTGTTATATCAATACAATTGAAATTTGATTTATGCCATGTATTCTCCTAAAATTAGCCACCAAAACTGCAATTACAAGTGGTCTAAATCAAAAAAATGCTACCCCAATTCGTAAATCGAAGATTCTTGTAAAGATTTTTATTTGAAATTGTCTTGAATTCCTGTGAAAATTTTGTTTTAAAAACGAATAAAATTGACATTTTTCCCTTTAATGAAATAGGAATTGAAACAAAACTATTTTCAAAATTTAGAAAAAAAACAATTCTAAAGAAAAAAATGATAATTGAATAGTTGAAAATTATAATTAAGTAGGTTAAAATGATAATTGAAAAGGCAAAAATTTCTTTTTAATCCAAAGAAAAGTTAAACTTAGAAAATAAAATTGACTTTTTGGGAAACAAGAAAACAAGAATTGATTCAGTTCTTGCTTCATTTTTCTTTTAGGTTAACATTTTTTTCAAGAAGCATTAGCCTTAATTTGATTGTAAATCCATCTTGTTCACCTCAATAGTTCAATTGTTTTGAAACAGAACATCAGTAACTAAGACGTTGAATCTTTATCATTTGGACTTAACTAAAATTTCAATTAGCATTACACTTTTTTCATAAGAGGAATACAGTAAAATGCTGTATCTATGAACTAATCCTCGTTTACAAACTAAGTAGCTATGCAAAAAATTTTGATTGACTATTCAAAAACAGGGTTTTTTTCAACTCTTATTCAAGACTATTTAGCGCAAAAAAATACAGTTTTACCTTTTTACAATTATGCACCTACGATTGAAAACGCATTGACAATTGCTCAGAAATTTTCATTTCCACAATCTTCAAGACAGTTATTGGTGAAAGTTCTTGACCGGCAATATTCCGGTTTTGAAATTTCGGATGCAACAAGACACAATATTCAAAGTTTGCTTCAACCCAATAGTTTTACCGTTGTAACCGGACACCAGCCCTGTATTTTAACAGGCCCTTTATATTTTTTGTATAAAATAATCACTGCGATTAATTTGTCTGAAAAATTGAACCTGCAACATCCCTCTAAACATTTTGTGCCGGTTTATTGGATGGGTTCTGATGATCATGATTTTGATGAAATTAATCATATCAATCTTTTTGGGAAAACAATTACCTGGGACCAACCACTTCGAACTGCAACAGGAAGACTATCCCCCCAAACTTTAAGGTCTTTATTAGAGGAATTGCGAAACATTACCGGGCAATCTGTAATAGCGAATAACCTAATGGAGGTTTTTGAACACGCTTATCTTCAACATCAAACCTTAGCACAATCCACACGTTTTTTGGTCAATTATTTATTTGGACATGATGGTTTGATTGTAATTGATCAGGACGATAAAGAATTGAAAAAACAGTTTGCACCTGTTATGAAAGATGAACTGTTGGCCGGCAGGAGTTTTCATCTCGTTCAGACAACAAACGAACTTCTTCAGGAGAAAGGCTACCCTAATCAGGCTTTTGCCCGTCAAATAAATTTGTTTTATCTCACGGATGAGTTTCGAAATCGTATAGAGAAAAATCCGGATAATAATAGTTTTACCATCCATCAGACTAATCTTAGTTTTACTTCTGATGCAATTCTTTATGAATTGGAAAACCATCCCGAACGGTTTAGTCCCAATGTTATTTTGCGACCCCTTTTCCAACAAACCGTTCTTCCATCAATAGCATACATAGGAGGAGGCGGAGAATTGGCTTATTGGCTTCAGTTAAAATCAGTTTTTGATTATTATCAGGTATCTTTTCCAATGTTATGGCTTCGAAACTCGGTTTTATTTATTGATGCTGCGGTTGTTACAAAAATGAATGCCATTTCTTTACAACCTGAACAATTGTTTGTTGATACAGAAACTTTAATATCAAGGTATGTGGAAGAGCAAAGCATCCATAACTTAAATCTTTCTGAACAAAAAAAACTTATCATTCAAATATATGATCAAATCAAACTCCAGGCTTTAAAGATTGACCCAACCCTTGAAGCATCAGTATCGGCAGAAGCAACTAAAGCCACGAATGGAATGGAAAATATTGAAGCCAAATTGCTCAAAGCAGAAAAACGCAAATACGATACAGTGTTACAACAAATAAAAAACATCAAAAACAAGCTTTTTCCAAATGGTAATCTTCAGGAACGCTATGAAAACTTTATCCCGTTTTTTCTTTTGTCAAACGGACAATTTATATCATTGTTAAAAAAACACATAGACCCAACTGATCATAAATTTACCATCCTCCTCAATGATTCAACCTCATAAATTTCTACATTTACTACTTTGCTGTTTTTTTAAAAAAAAACGACCGGAAATAATACATTCCGGCCGTTTTGGTTTTGGGATCCTACCAAATTTTAACAAATTTATCTCACTCCTGCTACCGGCATATTCAAATCAAAATTGCCAAACAACGAAGGACTTTGGTTATTGCCCGTATAGCTTCTTACTTGTTTTTCTACGTAATCGTAAAGTTCTAAAATAGTAATGAGTTTGTCTTTGTTAATATCAGATTCTCCCTTCAAACCGCGAATTAAAAAATGGCTAAATACTCCTTGTCTTAAACCCAAATATTCGACCGACTTTTCCTGTGCTTTTGATGACATCAGAATAGCAGTTCCTCCAGTTGTCTTATTGATTGCATTATAATAATTAGATAGTACTTTTTCAACCTCATCAAAACCATCTCTGGATGCATATTGACTGAAACTACCTGCATAACAGGCATCTGTGATACAAAATTTATACTTGGCATGATTGTTTTCAAAAACATCATAGATGTCACCGTATGGTAGAATATTGTTAAAGCCGTCATAATCAATAGGTAAAAGCCCAGTATTTAACCCATGTCCGGCATAATAAAATAAAATGGCATCATTTTCCCCTGCCTGGCTAAAAGTCTTAACCAATGCCTGCATAATTCGGTCTTTTGTGGCATTGCCGTCAATCAATAAGGTAATCTGATTATCTGGTATTGCACCTCCTTCCGGGCTTTTTAGGAAAGCATACATCAGATATGCATCATCTTTAGTAAATTTCAAACTTTGAACATGATTATAGCTCGCAATGCCGACAACAACTGCAAACACTTTTGGCTTATTTGTTTCACGTTTCATTGTTTCATAATCAAAAACTGAGAACAATGGACCATTGTATCTTTTTACTTCCTTTAGAAATGATTCATCTGTTTTAGGCTGTAAAGGTTGAGCATTCTCTGCAATCAATTGTTTATTGTCTGTTGTGGTTTTTAAAGTTTCAACCTGATTGTCAGAACTATGGGTTACCTGTTGTATTTGTTGTAAACTTTTTGGTGTAACAACCGGAAAATCTGCTTTCATGAATTTAACTTCATTTGAAAGTTTTTTGGGTATATTCGCAATGGCTAAACCGGTTCTTATGTTTGAGGGCAGATAAGTTGAAATTTCGTTTGTTTGAACAAAGATTTCTTTTGTAGGATTTTGATAAATATGAATAGTATTGTCTAATGAAGTTGTTACAATTTGGTTTCCGTTATGCGAAAAAGCAACACTGTTCACAGCACTATAATGACCGTTAAATGTAAACATCAATGTCCCTTCCAAATTCCAAAGTTTGGCTGTATGGTCATTCGAAGCGGTCAAAACAAACTGCCCGTCCGGAGAAAAGACAGCTTGATTAACTCTACCATTATGTCCGGTGAAAACCGAAATTTGTTTACCGGTATGTGTCAATAGATAAGCTTCATTAGCAATAGAAATCAGTATTTTCTTATTATCCGGAGAATATTGAATGGATCGAATTTGTCCGTCAAATTTATTAAATGTGCGAAGCATCTCGCCATTTATTGTCCATAGCTTAAGACTGTTATCATCTGATGCTGTAAAAATAAAGTTTTCGTCTTCCGAAATAGCAACGGAATTTACTACATCTGTGTGGCCTTTTAGTATATGCTTCAACTTACCGGACCGGTCCCATATCTTGCATAGTTTATCTTCTGATGAACTGACAAAATAAGATCCTGATTTTGAAACTGCAACAGATGTAACTGCTTTTGAATGTGCATCAATAGTTTGTATCAATTTGCCTTCCGGAGACCAAATTCTAATGCTTTTATCTTCAGACACAGAATATATATTGCTTTGACTATTTACTGAAATGCTTCTGATTGGCTTTTCATGCCCTTTTAATACATTGATTTTTTGCCCTTGGTTATTAAACACACAAATACTGTTGTCACTTGCAACAGCTATAATATTTTGGCTGTTGATTGAAAAAACAGCTTTTGTATAATAAGTCAAATCTCCATTATCAATTTTAATATACGGTTTTTCAATATTCTGTTGTGCTACAAGCAGATTACTACTGAACAGGAGAACAAGACATAAAACTTTGCAACTTAAGTAGGACATATTCATCAGTTGATTCATTATAGGTCATTAAAAAACGAAAGCAGTTGTACGGATTATTTCTATATCTAACTTCATTTCAATAAACATTTACCAATAATCGGGCCATTTCTGACTTCAAAACTTGAATAGTTTAAAAAATCAAAACCATTTCATACATTTACCCGAAATTTTTATTCCATTTTTTTAAAACCAATTGATTTTAAGGCTTTTACGACCTAAAATTTTTTTTTTCTTAAGTCATAACCGAGTAAAAAATGAAAATTGCTATTATTGGTGTGGGTAATATTGGAGGAACATTGGCGAAAGCATGGTTGAAAACCGGACATGATATTCTGCTTGGTGTCCGGGATATTGAATCAGACGGAGTTCAAAGTTTATTAGCATTAAGCGACAGGGTAACTGTAAAACCTATTTACGAAGCTGCACAGGAAGCTGAAGTCATATTAATTGCAGTCCCTTCTCAATCCGTTTTTGATGTAGCTAAAAATCTGGGTTATGTGGCTGATAAAATTATCATAGATGCCATGAATTCTGTTGGAACTAAGCCGGAGCCTTATCGAAATACAGCCGAGGCATTACTTGGACTTACCCGCTGCAGGCATTTGGTCAAATGTTTTAATTCAACAGGTTGGGAAAATTTAGCAAATCCAGAATATCCTTTATCGGCAATTGATATGTTTTGTGCAGGAAACAGTGAAAAAGGCAAAACAATAGTCAAACAACTTGCAAAAGAAGTGGGATTTGCTGAATGTTACGATATTGGAGGAGATGATAAAATACAATTGCTTGAAGATTTCGCACTCTTTTGGATAAATCTCGCAATCACCCAACGACAAGGAAGAAATATTGCATTCAAATTATTGAAACGCTGATGGTTATCATATACCATGTTCCGTAGATTTTATAAAAAAAAGGGATTTGTGTTGACATGAAACACAATTCCCTTTTTTTATTTATACTGCCCCCTTTAATTATTGCGTCAGAAAAAACATCTATGTTTTTAGTATTTTTTGACTCCAAAACCGGTATTCTATCCATTGGAAAAAAAGTATGGTACCTAAAATTGCTATAAGCATTGGAATAAAAGTTATAATGGAACTAATTAAAATAGGCACTTCTTTTAGATAACCAAAATACCAAGCCAAGCCGATTGAACAGAACAAAGAAAGAAAAGTAGCTGTCACCCAAATATTTTCAACATAAGGGTTTAGTTTGCTTTCAGAGGTATTTGGTATTGGCATTTTGCTCAGCACTGCTTCTGCCAAATCAAAAGTTAATACCGGTTGGGGAAGATGTTTCAATCCCACAAACAATTGTTGGTAAACTAATAACTTTTCAGCACAAGAAGGGCAGCTATTCAGATGCAGTTGCTGCAAATTTGTTAGAGGATTGCCTTCAATATGAGTTTGTAAATCAAAATCTGATATATGTTGCAGTTCCATTTTTAAAAAATTAAGGATGTACAATTTTAAATTGATGAATAAGAGAGTCTTTCAGCATTTTTCTGGCTCTGAACAGGTAACTTTTTACAGTATTCATTGGCAGTTTCGTAATTGTAGAAATTTCAGCGTAACTCATTTCTTCTATATGATATAATTCAATTAAAGTGCGAAACAATACCGGCAATTTTTCAATTGCAGCATGAAGATTGCGATTGGTTTCGTTTTGGTATAAAATTTCATCCGGCATCTCAGTTTCCTGGTGGCTGAAATCTTTAGTTATCAATTCTGTATTATCGTGTGTTTCAAAATCAGTTCCATATCCGTTCAATGGCTTAAAAACATCTTCAATGAACAGGTTTTTCTTTTTTTGTAAAAAATTCAGGCAAAGATGATAAGTAATTTGAGCAATCCATGTTGAAAGTTTAGATTCAAACTTAAATTCTTTAAGATTTGAAAACACTTTCATAAACACATCCTGACATAAATCTTCCCTGTCAGCATCTCTATCTATCATCTTAAATACAAGGCTGACAACCAACCGCTCATACAATCGAATCAACTGCAAAATAGCATTGCGATCGTTAAGCAAAACTGCCCTTACCATTTTTTGTTCATCTTCTTTATTCAGAACCTTGTCTTTCATAGGCCTCTTTGGAAATAGAACAATGAGACAGATTAGATGTAGAAATGTTGCAGAATTAGCTAACAAACCTCAAACAAAGGTAATAAATATTCTTCTTGTACTTGACTGGCAATGTTAATGTTTTAAGACCACAAGAGTAATCCTGTTTTCTGTTTTTTGTCTTCAAATACCAGATACTTAAGAAAACACAAATTTTTTTGAAAAAATCTGCAACATATTAAGTGCATGTCTGTCTGATGCAACCAAAATATTGTTTCACCAACTTTAAATCGCTTAGTTAAATGAAAACATTTTTGTTTCAGCTTGTCGCCCTGATTACCTTGAGTATTTTGTTGCTTGCTTGTTTCGAATTGATTCAGGCACAAGACAGTTTACAAACTCAAACTACTGTGGTATTGCCACCCGAACCGCCTTCACATCAGCTCGTGTATGAAGACCCTTATCGCCCCAGTACACCATCTCAGGATTTTGTACATACAATTGAGGAATTAACTCCGTTAGCAGGATTTATTGCTTTTTTCTTAACAATTGTAACGATGTTCAAAGCCTTTTTTGATTACCGGTTAAAATCAAGAATGGTTGAGAAAGGAATTTCTGACGAAAGTTTGAAAAATTATTTTCTTCCAGCTAATCCGGAATTGGGATTATACGATAGCCTGAAGTGGGGTTTGGTAGCTGCCGGATTAGGTTTAGGTTTAACTATTGCCAATTACTTACCTATAGGCTTAATGTCAGTGGGAGTAGTAGTTTTGTTCACGGCTATTGGTTTTATTGGATATTTTATGGTAGTCAGCAAACGGTTTTTAAAAGAAGACTAACCAATCAGTCTTTACCTCCATCCCCCTCTTTTTCGGTTGATTTCAATTGAAACCAAAACCGAAAATGAGGGGATTTTTTATGTAGGTTAATGTAAATTTTTTTTTGATTCTTCCTTATAATCAATTTCTAACAAAACCTTTTATAATCCAAATTCGATAAAAAACTTATCCTGAACTAAGATTTTGTGTTGCCTGATTTACATTTTTTAATTATTCCAAAGTGGATTTTTTAGCTTTTTTTTTGAAAAAATCTTGGAAAACACTCGTTTTTATACCACGTTTTTTAGGAAACACATCATTTGTGTTTAATTCTTTGCAGTTGCTAAGTATTTATTATCAGTGTTTTATAAATTAACTTATAGTTTAACAACTAATAATTATAGAGCAGAATTAGCGGAAATACGTGAAATTTGTATTTGAACGTTTTTTGGAAAACTTTCAAATTTGTACATAAATCAAAGTTAGACCAACAATTTTTGTAAGCACATCCATCTTTCACAACCTTAAACATTAACATTATGTTAGCCTTGCACGAAGTAAAAGAAACACGGCAAATTACTCCAAAGTTACAATTTGAATTAAGTGAAATAGAAAATTTGCGACTTGCCGGTATCGGTGAATTGAGAACTATTCCAAAACAATCTGTTATATATCGCCCAGGTGATGCTGCAGATTGTATATATTTAGTGAAACAGGGAAGAGTTAAAATTATTAATTGCTCAAACGAAGGTAAAGAAGTTATTAAATCCATCGTTCAATCTAACGAGATATTCGGAGAAATGAGTTTAGCCGGTAATGCCAGACGGAACGATTTTGCTAAAGCCATGAATCAGGAGGTGAAGTTGTATGTTATACCTTATCATGCTTTGATGAGTTTATTAAATCAGTATCCTGAATTAAGCCTTAAATTTATTACTCAGTTAGGTAACAGGTTAATCCATGCCGATCGCCGTCTCGAAACTTTGGTTTTTAAAGATGCTCGTAGCCGGATTGTTGAGTTCTTGCAGGAATCTGCTGCATCTATGGGTATTAAAGTCGGATATGAAGTATTGTTAAAACAATTTTTGACTCATCAGGAAATTGCAAATATCACTGCAACATCAAGACAAACAGTTACTACTGTGTTAAATGACTTAAAAAAGTTGAATCTTATTTATATTTACCGCAAAAACATCTTAATCAGGGATGTGTCTATGTTGCAATAGTCAATCAGATGTTTCACGATAAAATATATTAATGGTAGAAGCCGATTTCTTGATTGTTGGTCAAGGTCTTGCAGGTACTTGGTTGGATTATTTTTTAAGTTTATCAGGAAAACGCTGTATCGTTATTGACCGAAAAAATCCAAATTCTGCCAGCAACATCTCTTCTGGAATAGTCAATCCTATTACCGGGCGAAAGTTAGTAAAAACATGGATGTTTGATGAGATGTATAACTTTGCCCAATCTGCTTACCAGAAAATTGAGCAAAAGTTTAACATAAAGGTTTGGTACAATCGCAATATTGTTTGGTTGTTGCAAAACGAGCAAGATTTGAATAATTTCAGTGCTCGTTCTTCGGCAGATGGATACCATCAACATATTTTAGCAGTAGAAAGAGGGATATGGAAGCCCGAATTTAAGTCTGCCGTTGGTTATGCCGTTGTTACCGGGAATTATATAAATACATCATTACTACTACAATCTTATAGAACTCATCTTTTACAAAACAATCGGTTAATTGATGACTTTGTGGAAATCAAAGATTTAACCTTTTTGTCAGAAGGTGTTATTTGGAAAAACGTTAAAGCTTCAAAAATCATATTTTGCGAGGGATATTTAGCGGGTCAAAACCCGTTTTTTAATCATCTGCCTTTAGCACCCAATAAAGGAGAAGTTTTAGTTATTGAGGCAGGGGATTTAAAAATCACCGATCATTTAATCAAAGGGAGCGCTTTTTTAGTGCCATTGGGAAATGATTTGTTTTGGGCCGGATCGCAATATAATTTTGATCAACCCGACGAGAATATTTCTGAAGAAGGCAGAATAGAAATAGAAAACGCCTTAAAAAATATGTTAACAGTGCCTTTTAAAGTGGTTGATCATTGGGCAGGAATCAGACCAAGTACATTACAACGCCGTCCATTAGTAGGAATGCATCATAAGTATCCTCAAATAGGCATTTTGAATGGATTAGGTACAAAAGGAGTATTAATGAGTACCTATTTTGCAAATAAACTTTCAGAATTATTGGTAAACAACAGTACTTTACCAAAAGATATAATGGCAATCTGAGAATTAAAAAGCCTATCCAACAGGATTAAAATTATTGGGGAAAAAACAACTTACTTCGCTTCGAGTTGCATTTTCAATCCATAAAGATCAATTTCATTCCAAGACTTTGCAAACCTGCCATTCTCCACTTTATGAATAACAATTCCGGTTACCGTAACCTTTTTATTGGTCGCAGGTATTCCCATAAGCATGTCCCTATGCGTGGCAGTTGCTTCAAATCTGAATGTAACATACTCTTCATCCGCAATGAGATGGGTCATTTTAAACTGAATATCAGGCAAAGCTTTGCGATATTGTTCAACAAAATACATAGCACCACTGATTCCTTTTGGTTGATCAGCAAAAGAAGGGTTCCCGTCAATCCAATCCTGAGCAAAAACCTGTTCAACTACTTCTTTGTTTCGGTTCTTATTCCAGCCTTCCAGAATCCACAATTTAGCTAATTGTTTGTTTGCTTCAATTTTTTGATTTACACTGTCCATTTTATTTTGATTTTCATTAGATGAATGATTCTTGGGATTTGATTGTTTGCATCCTGAATTAAAAAAAAGAAAAGAAAAAACGAAGGGCAAAATGAGTAAACTTATGGGTTTCATATTGCTTTTTGATAAAATTGGATTAGGCAAATAATTGAATTCACAAACATCTTAGCGTCAACGCTAAAAAGTTTTTATTCTGGAGAAATAGCTTTTAATGTAAAAATAAGAAGCCATAGATATTTATTTGCTATTTATCAGCTATAGAACCAAAAATATTTTTATCCCAACCTCTTAAGTCATAGTATTTTGATTTTGGCTCCCCTGTCCAGCCGTTGATTCCTTTTCGAGGCAAATAAACTGCGTGAATATAGACAACAGGAATGATTGCTAAACCTAAGACAATAAAAGCTACAAGTCTGCCAAAATAAACAGAAAAACTTATAAAAATAACAAGCGTAACCAAATATTTGAGGACTTTTCTCCATTTGGGACTTCTTTCTTCAAAATGACCTAAAAAGATATGTCCAAACAATATCATTATACTGATAACTGCCACATCAAACCAAATTGTATCGGTATTCCACATTTTTAGTATAGGCTTTTTAATTATAGAAATTAATACTGAGCAAATATAACTAATAAAATTTGAAGAAAAACCAAGATTATGATGTAGAATAAAGTTAAACAAAGCCACATAGAATTATCTATATGGCTTTGTTTTTATTTTACCTTTTTCTCTTCAATTGATCGTTTATCAGAGCTACCCATTTTTCCAGAACCTGAAGCTCCCCGTTGACCTGCATTGAATCCTCCAAACTGTAAAACTCTAATAGTATGTCTCCACCTGTGTTCGATTTTGGAGTCAAGCCAAGTTCAAGTTTGTCAATCAATTTAGAACTACCCGATCCGTTTCCAGCAATTTTTCCTGAGTTTAGAGCCCTGCAACTTTGAATATCGGCAAGATTGATATTTTGTGCAATTTCCTTGTTTTTTTTGTTTTTATAGAAAAAAAGATAGTTTCGATTTTCATCCAAACCGATTGCAAAATTTGAAAACTGTTCTTTTTGGGAAATGTTGCAATTGTTTTGTTTAGCTAAATTGTTAAGTGACTCAAACAAAAGATTAATTTTGTTTTGGCGGCGAATACTCAATATAACGAATGGTATTGTACAAAGAATAAGAAAAATTAACCCGATTATAGAACTTCCAAAGTCCATTTTTTAAGTTTTTTTGAATTTGATAAAAAGATAAATTGGCCTTGCAGCATAAATTGCAAAGCCTGAATAATTTTAGTCTGATTAAACGTAAAACTCAAAAAACGGTTACCAAAAATAATGGAAAGGGAAAATTAAATCTGCCTTCCTGAACTTTACCGGAAAGTTTTTGGACAATAATAACTGAAGTAAAAAATGGGCTTTTGAATGTAGTCCGGATCCGTTTAAAATTGCCCATAGTTCACCGGTTTCAATTTTTTGAACCGGAGAGGTATTATTGTTCTGACCATTGAAAGTTGTTTCCTTAGGAAGTGTAACAGCAAATAAGCCAGAAGGACTCTTTGTGAAGTAACTGCTGCTACCGGAAAATGAAGTTTGTGTAACCTGAGGGTTAAAAACATTAATATTGCCTGCTCCTATCGCAAAGCAATATAAAACTGAAAAGATAGAAACACTTAAAACCCTACATTTACTTTTCACACTACAAAGGTAAAATGTATAGTCGAATGATGTGCAGAGAACAGATAAATTTTCACTATTAAAGCTCCAGATTCAAATCGTTTTAGTATCTTATATCGCTTTTGTTTGTTCTTTGCTTAAGTTTGATTCGCATTAGTTTAACACCTAAATTATTTTCTTGTCCCTTTATTTTATAAATATAGAGCCATTTAATTTTCAGATAAAAGTATTAAAACGATGCAAAATAAGGGTAAAAATATAACCTCTTTCCATCAATTTGTGAGGCGGTTGTTTAAACAAGCACTCTATAACTGAATAGAATCTTAAACCTTGTATGTCAGTACGGGAACAGGGGAGTGGTTTACTATAATTTCAGCCACGCTACCCATAATTAAACGCGCCAACCCGGTTCTGCCGTGAGTTCCCATGACAATAAGGTCAACTTTATGGGTGTCAATATAATTAAAAATTCCTTCTTCAACTGGACGAAGATAATCTATTCGAACTACTTCTTTTTTTATTTTTTTATTTGACCTATAACCCTCCAATCCGACAACTTCAAAATCGAGCAAATCGTCGGCAGGGGTTAAAACTTTTACCAAATGTATCGTTGATCCAAAAATATTTGCCAATTCTAATGAACGATCTAACAATCTTTGGTATTCGTCAGCATTATTAAAATCGGAAAATAAAGCAATATCATTCAATTGGTAATGGCGGGGAAACTTATTAACTGTTAAAACCGGCATTTTTGCTAATCGCACAATTTTTTGAGTATTTGAACCCAATACTAATTCATTAAAGCCCTTACTACCATGAGTACCCATCACAATCATATCTGATTGCACAGAATCTGCATGATTTACAATATTGTCTAAGGTGTCGTTGATAAATACTTCCCAATCAACTTTAATTCCTTTTAGAAAATCTGAAGAAGCATAATCGCTCAACTGTTTTTTTGTGTTGGCAATCATGGCTTTAAACTCAGGATATTGTTTTTCCTGTTCCACAGATAAATGATCCCAATCAAGCGGGATACTCATAATATGAAACAAAAAAATACTGGAGCCAGATTTACGGGCGATATAAGCTGCTAAATGAGCTGAATTGTTGGCAATATCTGAAAAATCAGTCGGCAAAAATATTTTTTTCATTGTTTTGGTGATGTTTTAGAAACTTATTAATTCCTTTAACTTTATAGTCTAACCAAGTATAAACACACTTTTGTTTTTCCGGGATAATTACTTTTCAATTTTATTTTCCGACTATTAACGAACAACTAATAAAGGAATATCTTCATTGTAGGTCAATAAACTTTCTGTTACACTGCCATAAAAAAACACTTCCATAGCAGAATGTCCTTTAGCACCCATCACTATAAAATCTACACCATTTTTGCGAGAATATTCGTTGATATGCTTTGCCGGACTTAGATAAATGTTTTCTTCAAAAACGGCTTCAACCTTTGTTTTGTCAATTTGATATTTTTCTACAAAAATTTCATAAGCACTCTGAGCATTTTCTAAAATCAAAGCGGTAAACTGTCCATAGTTTTGACCGATATAATAGTAATTTACTGTTGGAATATCAAAAATATTAATTGCAACAACTTTTGCATTGTCAGATTTGGCGGCTAAATCCATTGCATTTTTCAAAGCCTTGGCTGAATGTCCTGAAAAATCAATAGGCACTAAAATTTTAGTGATACCAGATGTAGCCCCATTTGGAACAAATAGTACGGAACTCTCTGTTTGCCGAGCTACTTTTTTGGCTACGATTCCACTGCCTTCTGATACTTTTTTCTTCCCAACAACTAACAAGTCAACATTTTTAACTTTTGTCCAATGAACCAATTTTTCAAACGCAGTACCCTCCAATACTTCATATTCGATATCTACGCCCTCCTTATGGCCTAATACCCGGACTGTATTTTCCATCATTCGTTCTTTCATTTTTTCGTCGAGCGATTCCATCTCGAATTCATTCCCATACTTTTCCCGTATTTCGGCCGGAATTTCAAAATCGGGCTCTGTATGTATGCAATATAGTTTAACCCCTCCCAATTTTTCGAGTAAAAAACCTGTATATTGCAAGATGCTTTCATCAGTTTTAGTCAGGTCTAAAGCAATCATTATTTTTTTGAATCCTTCCATAGGGCAAAAGTGTTTGATGAATATAAAATTAAAGCAAATTTAAGGTAATTGTGTAGTTATAACAATGATTTGTGTGAACTTTAAAAATGATTTTTGTCATGTTATAAAAGCAATAGAGACAGATTTTTTTTAAAGAGAGCCGATTTTATTAGTGCCGCAAAACAATATTAGTTTGTCTCAAAACAATATTAATCTGCCTCAATTCAATATTAATCCGCTTTAAAACAATATTAGTTTGTCTCGAAACAATATTAATCTGCCTCAAAACAATATTAATCTGGCGCAAAACAATATTAATCTGGCGCAAAACAATATTAGTTTGACTCAAAACAATATTAATCTGACTCAAAACAATATTAGTTTGTCTCTAAACAATATTAGTTTGCTTCTAAACAATATTAGTTTGTCTCAAAACAATATTAATCTGTCTTAAAAGAATATTAGTTTGTCTAAAAACAATATTAAAAAATGGCTGTTTTGGTGATTGTTTTGTAGCAAAGGTGACAGGAAAAGTTAGCCGGTATCTCATTACTGTGAATCAGTAAACCTTTGAGAATAAAGGCTTTGATAATTATATTGAGACTTTAGTAAGTGCTATTGTAAACCTCCCTTTAATACTGTGATCAATTCAATATCTTGTAAAAACCTCATGTTGTCTAAGGTTTGAAGTTAATGGATATACATTAAAAAACTGCCCGGAATTCATCTAATCCTGATAAAATTCGGGGCAGTTTTATGCCTATCTGATAGAAAAAAAAGCAAACGGAATTAAGTTCTTTCCGGTTGTAATTTCCAGGTTTCGGGAGAACGCCAAAGTGCAGAAAGCAAGAGTTCGCGCATAAACAGAAACTCTTTAGGCAAACGGTCGTAGCCTTTTTCGAACAATTCTTCGTGGGTCAGTAATTCCTTTTTCCAAATTTCGCGGTCAACTGACATAACTTTGTCAAAATCAATTTTTGTGAATTCTTTCATTCCGGTCCAATCCAAATCCTGATATCTTGGCATCCACCCTATTGGGCTTTCAACTGAAGAAGCCCGACCTCTTGAACGGCTTATAATCCATTTCAAAACGCGCATATTTTCACCAAATCCGGGCCAAATAAATTTACCATCTTCATCTTTTCTGAACCAGTTTACGCCAAAAATTCTGGGGGGATTGGGCAATTTACGACCAAACTGAAGCCAATGGTTAAAATAATCGCCCATGTGATAGCCCATAAAAGGAAGCATGGCAAATGGATCTCTTCTGACTTGTCCGATATTGCCAAATGCGGCAGCTGTCATTTCTGAACCCATTGTGGCTGCCATATAGACTCCAAAATTCCAGTTAAATGACTGATAAACCAAAGGCACAGCAGTTGATCTTCTTCCACCAAAAATAAAAGCGGCAATTGGAACTCCGTTGGGGTTTTCCCAATCTGGATCAATGCTTGGACATTGTGATGCCGGAGTTGTAAATCTGGAATTGGCATGTGCAGCAGGTTTGTCTCCTTTCGGGTCATGTGGTTTCCCTTGCCAGTTAATCAAACCCTCAGGCACTTCTTTTGTCAATCCTTCCCACCATACATCTCCATCCTGAGTAATAGCGACATTGGTAAAAATAGTGTTTTTGGCTATTGTAGCCATTGCATTAGGGTTTGTTTTAAAATTTGTTCCCGGTGCAACACCAAAATAACCGGCTTCCGGGTTGATTGCATGTAATCTTCCGTCTGAGCCGGGATGGATCCATGCGATATCATCGCCCACAGTGGTTATTTTCCATCCTTCCATTTCTTTAGGAGGAATTAACATGGCAAAATTGGTTTTTCCACAGGCACTTGGAAATGCTGCTGCCACATAGGTTTTTTCTCCTTCGGGCGATTCCGCCCCTAAAATCAACATGTGTTCAGCCAACCAACCTTCTTCGCGAGCCATGCTTGAAGCTATCCTTAATGCGAAACATTTTTTCCCTAATAAGGCATTTCCACCGTAACCACTTCCATACGAAATGATTAACTTATCGGACGGAAAATGGGAAATGTATTTTATTGTTGGATTACAAGGCCATTTGCTGTCTTCCTGACCTGGTAATAAAGGTGCTCCAACTGAATGAATACATTTTACAAAATTGTCTTTGTTGATTTTTTCAAGAACCTTGCTGCCCATCCTGGTCATGATTTTCATATTGACCACAACATATTCTGAGTCAGTTACCTGAACTCCATATCGCGACAAAGGAGAACCAAGCGGACCCATACAAAAAGGTATAACATACATTGTGCGTCCCTGCATACAACCTCTGAACAAATTATTCAGGATGTCTTTCATTTCTCTGGGATCCATCCAATTGTTTGTTGGGCCTGCATCTTCCCTGCGAGGGCTACAAATATAAGTTCGATCTTCTACCCTTGCTACATCACTTGGGTCAGAAAAACAAGCAAAACTATTGGGGCGTTTTTCAGGATTTAACTTAATAAAGGTTCCTTTTTGTACTAATTCCTCACAAAGTTGTTGGTATTCACTTTCCGTTCCTGTACACCAATGTACTTTTGTTGGTTTAAAAAAATCGGCTAATTCTGTTATCCATTCTTCTAAAGTTTGCTTTGGCGTGTCACCAAATGCATTTGCTGCGGCGTTAAAAGATGATTGAGGCATAATTTTCAATAAATGGTTACAAATTGTTGATGAGTTAGAGTGTGAAAAAGTTGTGTGTAGAAATAGTACATTTTTATTGTTCCGCAAAATTAACAGTTTTTTCTCAATTTTTGGGAAAAGCTGTTCTTTCAAAAAACTATCAATTTTTTGTTTATCCTATAATGTTGGGTACAATACTCCTTTTGTTTATTTTTACCTGTTTATCAGATAAAATTTTTAACAACTTTTGTTTATGTCAGAACTTCGCTGGAATCCGCTTTTACAAACTTATACAATGATTGCGACTAATCGCCAAAGTCGCCCACATCTTCCTTCAGACAACTGTCCATTTTGTCCCGGTAACGGTAAAGTTCCTGATCAATATGACATTTATATCTATCCCAACGATTTTCCGGCATTAAGCATACTTCCGGGTGTTTCAGAGGAGGATTTTTACAACAAATCAAATAAAATTAACCACACAGCACCTTCCTATGGAAAATGTGAAGTTGTTCTTTATTCGTCCGATCACCATACATTTCTATATAAACTTCCTTTGTTGCAAATAGAAAAACTAATTTCAGTTTGGAAGCATCGGCAGGAAGTTTTAAGCCTCGACCAAAATATAAAATACATATTTCCTTTTGAAAATAAAGGTGAAGAAGTAGGGGTAACTATTCATCATCCACACGGTCAACTTTATGCCTATCCTTTTGTGCCGCTAAAAGTTAAAACAGAGTTGGAAAGTTGTCGGCAGTATTTTTTAATGCATCATGAACCTTTGTTTGAGGCACTCAACCGTTATGAACTCAATGAGAATAAACGAATAATTGACCAAGATGAACATTTTATTGCCTATATCCCTTATTTTACCGATTATCCTTATGGTGTATTTATCGTTTGTAAACAGAATATCGGGAGTTTTGCTCAATTTACTTCAGACATGACCATGAGTTTAGCTCTCATGCTTAAAAAAATAACCGGTGCTTTTGATTTGGTGTTTGACAGGCCATTTCCCTATATGATGTGTATCCACCAAACACCGGTCAACTGTCCTGAATATGACGGCAGTGAGCATTGGTTTCGTTTCCATATTGAGTTTTATCCGCCTCTTCGCGAAAAAAACAGAGTTAAATGGTATGCATCTTCTGAAATGGGAGCATGGGCAGCAGCAAATACGCTTTCTGTTGAAGAAACGGCAATTATCCTGAAAAATTCCGTTAAAAAGTTTTCAGATGCCGATGAAGAAATATCGAAAGGAACTTAAATCTATTCAATTCAAAGCCCAAATTGAGTTAAATGATGGTTAATATGCCTCCACATTACCCTTGCCCATTCAGTATTTTCTAATTTGCCAAAGACCGGATGAAAAGGAAAAGGTTTTGTGTTTTGTTCCTGAGAAAAGCGGTGAATGGTTAAAATAAGTTCCTCTTTGTCTTTTTCAAATTCGATGAGTTGAGAACCTTTAATACCCTGAATAAATTCCGGAGCAGTCGGAGCACCTTTTATCCAAGGCAGATATTGCGATATCAGTTTGTTGATCGGCCAAACTGACAACACACCTGAATGTACCGAAACCGGTCTGATTCCCAATGCACAACGAAGAGGGTCAGTCATGTGAACCACAGCTTGGTGAACATTCATTTTCCCCCATTTTGGCAAATGATTTGGTGTTAACTTTGATAATCTCTCTATTAGGTTCTCTTTGTCTTGTTGATTGAATAAATTTTGCATTGTATTGTTGTTTTAGAAGTTCAACACAAATTTCAACCAGATTATTTAAACTGAAATAGCAACTTCAAAAATAATTTTCACTTACCCGATTTTAGTTGAATCTGAACAGTTAACTGACAGTTTTTTTTAATTGATTTTATTGATACTAAATACTCATATTCTACAAATGGTACCACTATGTTCACTTTTGAAATGAATACCTAAAGCTTTTAACGATTCCCTCTTACTATTTCTATTATAAAAACCAAAATAACGCCCATTCGTATTTAACTATAAATACTTATTTTCTGATAATATCTTTGATACCGGATAATTTGCTAAGTTGAATCCATTTAATTTTAACAAAAACCGATTTAATATAAATCGGTTTTTGCTAAAAGGGCTCGTTGTAAAATAATTATTATTAAACACTATTTTGGGGGAGTAAATAATTTTTTGCTTCCGGGCCGGTATTAAACAACAAATCCAATACAGAAACATGGGGCTCAAAAGGAGGGAATAATTGCGGGTAAGATGTAAAATGGTCATAATCCAACCAAACTACTTCTATTTGGTTTTGAGCAAATAAAAATACATCTAAATAAGGTAGGGCGGCTTTACCACTCAGGTATTGAGTCGTATTCAGTTGTTGACAAATAGATAATAATTTTTCGGATTTTTCCCCGGAAAAACCGAAGTCCGAAGAATTAACGATGCGGGTTTGAATATTTAACAGCTTGCATAGAGTATGAATAAATGCAAGATTTACATTGCTTAAAAAAAGTTCAGTTTGCAAACTCAAATAAAGATTTTCAAGTTCAGGGGCATATTTTTGAAAAAAAGGGGTACGGGAATAATTCAAACTGATAGCTTTCCAATGTTTTATTGCCCAACGTTGATCACTGATTATAGTTTCATTGATTCTTTGATGGTATTTACCTTTAACCGAAACCGGAATGGTTAGCCATTGCAATCCTTTGGCAGTTTTAATAACGTTTCTGTTTCGCCAATCTCGGCGGGTATATTGAACCTCATCATAAACAACAAAAACATCAGCTAAATTAATGGCATAAAAATAACCACGCCAGGGAATGTAATTGGGTTGGGTGATGAGTGTTTTCAAAAAATATAGAATAAAATTATCCGATGATTATTTTAGCCCACGAACACTTGAACCTGCCATCCAGGCATTAACCGGATATTTCCAGTTAAATTCGGAATAATATACACCTTGTTGAAAAAGTACAACCGCCATTAAAACAGCTGAAGCTGTATTTATTGGCAATTCGTGTAGTCCAAACCATTCCAAACCATCGCATTTGTCTGGCTCTTTATTGACGATAGTTCCCTGCCATTGGTTGGCATGAAAAAAGAAATGAAGAATTGATTCTGCATTTTTTTGCCGGTGCATTACATGTACCATTTTCAAATTTTCGTGCTTAATAATCAAACCGGCTTCTTCAAATGCTTCTCTGATAATGGCATGGGTTACAGATTCGTTGGCATCTACTTTACCTCCCACCAAACTATAATTGCCACCTTTTTGACGTGGACGTTTAAGCATCAATATCCTGTTGTCCTGTTCTAAAATCAGGCTGACTACACAAATATGTGAATAGAGTTTCATTATGGCCGAAAATTAGACAATTATCAGAAATCTTAGGAATGTTATACTGAGAACAAAGTGTTTCATTTTTAGAAGTTTGTAATTTAATATAAAGAGCGTCCATTAAATTTTGACGACCTTTCAGTTAAAAATACGGGGTCTTCATTTAAAAAAACAGCCCTCACAAACTAGTTTTTAACAGGCTAACATCGTTTCAGACAGAAAATATGAGAAATAAGAGTAAAAATATTTTTAGCTGGACTCAAAAAATTTGAAATTTTATTAAAAAAAAAGGAAAGTTTTAAGACAAAACAGATAAAAATCATTCAATTCCAACTTGTTTTTCTAAGACAATCTCAATTTAAGACCTTAAAAAATCATAAAAATGGCTTTGTAAATTTGTTTAGACCCATTATTTGTTATATTTTTTATCTTTATAATTCCTTTGAAGGACAATTTTATAAACGTTTAAATAATATAGTAAAATCTGTTTGTAACTAAATTCTCTTAGCTTCAAATTAATAGCTAAAAATTCTCCCTTTTCAGATGCGAAAAAAGTAAAAAGGACAACAGATGCCATTATTCAATTAAGATTTCATTAGAAAACATCTTATACAGTATTTTGTATCTTTGCTGCAAACTATTTTTTAGATGAAAGCTGTAATAATTGGAGCAACCTCAGGAATTGGAGAGTCTTTAATTGAAAATTTACTGAATGCCGGTTATGATGTGGGTCTTACGGGGCGAAGATATGAACGTTTAGTTGCTTTAAAAGAGGAGTTTGAAAAAAAGGTGAAAGGCAAAATTTTTATCCAGTCAATGGATGTTTGCAAAACCGAGGAGGCAAGGGCAGGGTTTTTGGAACTCATTGAAAAGATGGGAGGATTAGATTTAGTAATTATCAATGCAGGGGTTGGTAGTTATTCATCGAAATGGGAAAGCGAAGTGAATATCATTCAAACTAATGTGATGGGTTTTTGTGCCATCGCACATGCAGCATTTAATTTTTTTGCAGACCAAAATAGTGGGCATTTAGTTGGTGTTTCTTCGGTTGCTTCGGTGGTTGGAGGTGCAAAAAGTCCGGCTTACAATGCTTCAAAGGCTTTTATTTCCAATTATATGAACGGGTTGATTAAAAAGGCATACCGTAAAAATTTGAATATTGCTGTTACGGATATACGCCCTGGATATGTTAAAACTCCTTTAACCGAAAAAAACAGATCTATGTTTTGGGTATCCACCACAGAAAAAGCCGCACGCCAGATTATGGTTGCCATTAAACGCAAACAGAAAATTGCCTATATTACAAAGAGATGGTGGTTTGCAGCTTTTCTTTTGCGAAACCTTCCTGATAAGTTATTAGCTAAAATGGGTTAATAAACTGTATTATTTATACCAAAAAATCTTCAATATTCAGATGAAGTTATAATGGAGAAACGAAAAGTCTTTTATTTTTATCCCGTTATTGCTGTTTTATCTGTTTTGTGCTTATTGTTTTCTTGCCAAAAGGATGTTGTGCAGTCTTGCAATATCTTTTGTGGAGATTTTGAAGACATTACCTGTTTTGTCAATAACTGGCATCAGGATTATTATGGAGATACTGCAATTCTAAAAGAAGGAGATGCGTATTCAGGAAATTCTGCCATGTTTCTTGCGAATACAACAGTGCGTTGCCCTATACAATGTTTAGAAAAGGGATTACAGTATGAAATAGGTTTTTATTGCAAGATACCTCAGCTAATACCTTCGCCCGAAAACCCCAATATTGCCACGTTGATTGTGTCAATTTGTGCCAAACAAAACTTAGAACTTAGGTTTGAAAATACCGATACTAATTGGGTGAGAAAGAAATATCAGTTTTTTGCTCCGGAAAATTATATTGAAATTTGTATTTCAACAGACTTATCGAATGGCATCTTTATTGATCAATTTAGCTTAGAAAACCTATAAAATTGATTGTTTATCAATATTGGCAGGTCAATAAGAAAGTAGAATAAGACTAAATTGCAATTGAAAAAAAGGGATTGAACCGGTCAAATTGTTTAAGGATGTATGAGCATTTTAGATTGCCAAATCATGGAATTTGTTTGGATCCGGATTAAATAAAGCCCTTTTTTGATATTAACCGGCAATTCAATATCTAACTTTTGATGCAAAGGATTGGCCAAAATCGGTATTTCGAAAATCTTTTGTCCAAAAGTGTTAAAAATGCAACACCGGATAGTTTCGTTTATTGGTAAATTTTCCGGCAGTTGAAGTTTAAAGCTTCCTTGATTGGGATTAGGAATAACTTTTAAGGTGGAATTATTGGAAGCAAGCGTATTGTCAATGCCGGAAGTGCCGGTAAAAGTGAAAGGTGTTTGACCGGTATAATCAGTTTTAATGAGATAAAAGTCGTTGGTTGTTCCCTTAGTTTGTATTCCTCCAAAAAGGACAAAACCCCAGTCATTCAAATGATAAACGGCATCGTATAAAACCGTGCCAACACCTATAGTCTCTCCATAATATCTACTCCAGATTTCATTGCCATAAACATCGGTTTTGAGCAGATATCCACGTCTGTCAAGAGGTTCGGTCTGAAGTTCTACATTTCCCAGGAAAGCAAAATTACCATCCGTTGTTTTGAGAACTTTGTAATTACCAAAGTTATATCCGGGAATGTCAACAGTTTTTTCCCATATCAATCCACCTCCGCCATTGATATAGACCTGGAGCATTTTTGCATTTTGTAAATTACTGTCTAATTTCGTTCCAACAGCCATAAATGTGCCTGATGAGGTTTCCGTAACATCAAACAAGCGGGACCATGGCGAATTTCCTGTAAAAAATTCCCAAACAACCTGTCCTGTGTTGTTTACCTTCAGTAAGTAGGCTAAAGTTGATGTGCCGGAAACAATTTGTTTGTTTCTTCCTGCTAAAATATATCCTCCGTCTGATACGGGTTTAACGGAGTAGCAAACAGAAGAGGAGAGCCCATATAATTGATCCCATTGTATATCGCCATCACTGTTCAGTTTTGCCAGATAAGTCAAAACACTTGCACCTAAAGTATCACTGACTTGCCCAACTACTACAAAACCGCCATCAGGAGTTGCGCTAATGTTCCAACCCCTGTTGTCGCTTGAAAAATTCCATGTCTTGTCCCATAATTTATTGCCTTCGGTATCAATTTTCAGCAAATACATATCGCTATTACCTGAAGGAAACGTAGTATAACCAAACAAGGCATATCCACCATCTATGGCAGGAGCGATTCCCCAGGCTGCATCGTTATTGTTTTGAAAATCATATTCTTTTTGCCAGATTTCATCTCCGTTGGAATCTACTTTTATTAAACTGATATTCTCATTTCCATCCAAACTGAAGCTGTTGGTTTGACCAGCAAGTAAATAGGTGTTTTCAATTTCGTTATGCCAGATAGCATATCCCCATTCATTGTTAAGGTTTCCGTTTTCGCCATAAGTTTTTGCCCAAATCTGATTCCCGCTTAAGTCTGTTTTTAGCAACAGGGCATCATACCCGGGGGTTTCTAACCCTGATGTATATCCCGATATAGTAAGATTACCATCTGTAGTTTGTACAAAATTGCTTACATTAGTATGAGGTAAAATGCCTACCTCAAGTAACAATTCTGAAACCAAAAGTCCGATACTGTTGATTTGCCAGATAAAAGCCTGATTTCCGGAAACCATTCTATAACAACCGCCAAGTACAAATCCACCCTCAGATGTTTGAACAACCTGATTGGGAATTGCTCTGTAAAGTCCATATACTGTGCTGAATGTTTCGTTCACTTCATACACTTTTGTCCAGACCTCGCCACCGGATGGATTGGTTTTATGGGTAATTATTTTAAAAAAACCATCTGTTTGAGTAAAACCAACTGCTAAATATCCTCCGTCTGTCAGTGGAAGTGCATATTTCCCGAAAATCTGATTGCTGTATAAAGTAGAAGGAGAATCTGCAACAGTTTGTATCCATTGTGTTTCACCAACTCCATCTGTTTTGAGAATTAACATAACAGTACCCCCCATTGTATCAAAAGAACTCCCGCAAATTATCAAACCGCCATCAGTTGTTCTTTGAAGAGATTGACCTGCGAGGTAAGTATTCGAATAGTTTTTATCCCATAAAAAATCTCCGGAAGCATTTGTTTTTAATAGGTAAAAATTTGGATTGCCTCCCAGAATCAAAAACCCGCCATCAGTATCAATCATCAGTTCAGTTGCTTCTTCATTGATTTCGGATGAACCATATACTTTTGACCATTGCTCATTTCCTCCCTGATCGGTTTTAATTAAAAGAATATCATGAAGTAATGTTGTGCCGGTTTTGCCTAATAAGATATAACCCCCATCAGCAGTTTGTTGAAGGGCAACGCCAAGATCATCCAACTCTCCTCCAAAGTTCTTTTGCCATTGTTGGTTCCCGTAAAGGTCAGTTTTCACTAATATGATGTCATAGCTACCGTTGCCGTAACTTGCCGAATAACCTAACAAGGCATATCCACCATCAGAGGTTTGTATATGAGAAACAGCCAGTTCGTTATAACTGGGTTGTCCATAAGTTCGCTCAAACATGGTTTGTGAAGACCCATAACTGTATAGAAAAAGAAAAAAAGTAAAAAGTATGATTCGATACATTTTTGCAAAATATTTTAAGATAGCTTCTTGACTCACTGAACGAGCAACAGCAAACTTTGGTTGGTTCTAAAATGGTCGTTCAATAGACAGTAACAGTTAATACCTTCATAATTGTTTGTCAAAAGACTAATAACAGACCATATAATTTGGTTTAAATGTTAATGTCAATGATTTTCAGCACTTAAATATAGGAATATTAAGCAAAATTGGCAATAAAATGAAGATTGCTTAAGACAGATCTTTTGTCATCGAAAAAAGTTTTAATTTCGCTGAACTATTTAATATCTTCACCTGCATCGTCTGTATCGTTTTGAACATTTGAATCTCCTCCCGGTTGTAAATGATGGTAGGAGTGAGAAAGCGATTCTCTCATTTCGGTATCCGCTTTCAGGTTTCGGTACTGGTAATATTCCATGATCCCTAATTTGCCATTCCTAAAGGCTTCTGCAATGGCAAGCGGAATTTCCGATTCAGATTGTATCACATTGGCCCTTGCTTCTTCGGCTTTAGCCCGCATTTCCTGCTCTAATGCAATAGCCATAGCTCGTCTTTGTTCTGCGAGTGCCTGAGCCACCCCTTTATCTGCATTTGCCTGATCAATCATCAATTCTGCACCAATATTTTTACCAACATCAATATCAGCAATATCAATCGAAAGAATTTCATAAGCTGTACCCGAATCAAGACCTTTGGCTAAAACTAATTTTGAAATTGAATCTGGGTTTTCAAGTACTTTTTTATGACTGTCTGACGATCCGATAGTAGAAACGATTCCTTCACCAACTCTTGCAATGATGGTTTCTTCACCGGCACCTCCGACCAGTTGCCGTATATTTGCTTTTACGGTTACCCTTGCTCTGGCAATCAGTTGAATCCCATCTTTTGCAACTGCTGATACCGGAGGAGTATTAATAACTTTTGGGTTCACAGAAGTTTGAACTGCATCAAATACATCTCTTCCGGCCAAATCAATGGCTGTTGCTAATTTAAAATCCAAATCTATATTCGCTTTGTTTGCCGAAATAAGTGCAGAAACCACCAACGGAACATTTCCCTTAGCTAAATAATGGGCTTCTAATTCATCCCTATGTACCTTAACTCCCGCTTTTGTAGCAGTGATTAATGCATTGACAATAACAATAGGATCTACTTTACGCAAACGCATCAAAGCAAGTTGAATTAAAGATATTGGAACACCTGCTGCTGCTGCTGATACCCAAAGCATAAGGGGCACGTAATATAAAAAAAGTGCTAAAGCAATGATGATTAATACCGCAATAATTAAGATATATAAAATGTCCATAAGGGTTGTTTTTAATTATTTAGAACTTTGGGTTTTACAACTACATAGGTATGAGTTACTTCAATGACTTCTATTTCTGTGTTATCAGGAATAAATTCACCTTTGGATTTTACTATAATTGAACGGTTGTTTATGATAGCGTTTCCTTGTGGTTTAATGTCTCCGAAAGCTACTCCATTATCGCCAATTTTGATATTGATTTCGTTATGAGAAGGTTTTACTATGCTTTCCGAAAGTTTTTTAGTTAAAGCGATACCCTTGAAATTAAAAAATTTATATCCGATAAAAAATATTGAAAAACTGGTAATACAGCTTCCGGCTAAAACCAAATTACCAATAGTAAAACCAAAGTTGATATAGGCTAATAAAATGGTTACGATGATTAATCCGATTCCGGAAATTCCGGCAAATGTTATCCCTGGAATAACTACAATTTCGATGACGATCAACAACAAACCTAAGATTAATATTAATATTAAAAGTCCAATAGACATAGTAGTTTGCCTGTTTTTAGGGCTAAATTACAATAAATTTAAACGGTTGTCTAATTTTCATTTTTTTTGCCGTAGAATTTTTCGCAATAGGTTAAGTCCTATTAATGATTAACCTTTAAATCTGTGAATTAACTACCTTTGCGGTTTATATATACCTTATTTAAAAAATTGATGAAGTATCAAAGTGAAATTAACAAGCGTCGAACATTTGCGATCATTAGTCACCCAGATGCCGGAAAAACTACCCTAACCGAAAAACTATTGTTGTTTGGAGGGGCTATTCAAATTGCCGGTGCAGTTAAATCTAATAAAATCAGAAAATCAGCTACTTCTGATTTTATGGAAATAGAACGTCAAAGAGGAATTTCTGTTGCTACTTCGGTGATGTCTTTCGAATATCAAGAAAAACTTATCAATATTCTGGATACTCCGGGGCATAAAGATTTTGCAGAAGACACCTTTAGGACGTTAACGGCTGTTGATAGTGTCATTTTAGTAATTGATTGTGTAAAAGGTGTTGAAGAGCAAACTGAGCGATTGATGGAGGTTTGCCGAATGAGACATACACCGGTGATAGTGTTTATTAATAAATTAGATCGGGACGGTCAAGACCCCTTTGATTTGCTGGATGAACTGGAAAAAAAGCTAAATATTCATACCCGCCCTTTAAGTTGGCCGATTAATATGGGAACTCATTTTAAAGGAGTTTTTAATCTTTTTAACAATACGCTTCGATTGTTTACACCGGGATTGCAAGTTGTTGAAGATGAAACTACGGCAATTAAAGACCTTAATGATGAAAGTTTAAACCGGTTCATAAGTAAGGATGATGCCGATAAACTGCGCTCCGATGTTGAATTGATAGAAAATATTTATGAGCCTTTTAATATAGATTTATACAGAGAAGCCTATCTCGCCCCTGTTTTTTTTGGAAGTGCCATCAATAACTTTGGTGTAAAAGAGTTATTGGATACTTTTATAAACATTGCCCCTCCTCCGCTTCCACGAGCTGCTACAACCAGAATAGTTTCCCCGGACGAAGACAAGTTTAGTGGGTTTGTTTTTAAAATTCATGCCAATCTTGATCCTAAACATCGGGACCGTATAGCTTTTTTAAGGATATGTTCCGGTAAATTTGAAAGAAATAAATTTTATTTGCAGGTTAGAACCAATAAAGAAATCAGATTTAGTAATCCTACAAGTTTTATGGCTCAAAAAAAGAGTGTGATTGATGATGCATTTCCGGGAGATGTTGTGGGATTATATGATTCAGGAACATTTAAAATAGGTGATACATTGACAGAAGGTGAAATGCTTATGTTTGCGGGCATTCCGAGTTTTTCTCCGGAACTATTCAGAGAATTGATTAACGAAGACCCCATGAAAACCAAACAATTAGAAAAAGGGATTCACCAACTGACTGACGAAGGAGTAGTACAATTGTTTATACAACCTATTGGAAACAAAAAAATCATTGGAACTGTAGGGGAATTGCAGTTTGAAGTCTTACAACACAGATTACTCAATGAATACAAAGCAGCATGCAGTTTCAGACATTTAGAATTGTTTAAGGCATTATGGGTAACTGCAGAAGACTCTAAAAAAATGGAAGAGTTTTTACATAGAAAATCTAACTACATAGCTTACGACAAAGACAACAATCCCGTTTTTTTAGCTCAAACTGCCTGGATTTTAGAAAGTACTAAAAGAGATTATCCGGAAATTGAGTTTCACAACACTTCTGAATTCAAAACCAAAATGATTGCTCAAAAATACTAGTTTCATGCTTCTGTTCATCCACAAAAAATGCCTTAATTAAGTATAACCGAATAGTTGGCGATTTTTAGACAATGTCAATTCAAACTTTTTTTGGTAATCATAATCTAGCATAACATAACCAAATATGTACATTATAATGCAATCGGATTCTTTAAATGGAATAAAACAAGCCTCAAACCAACTTGTTTCCGGAACAGACAGAATAATCAATAAGCTGAATGGATGGTCGGATGGCTTGATTGATATGTTGCCAAATTTGGTTCTTTCTTGTTTGGTTTTGCTTTTGTTCATGGTTTTAACCAAAGTGATAGCAAAATTTGCCTATCGTTTACTCAGTAAAATAACCCAAAATGCTCCACTCAGTAGAATATTGAGCGGAATATTGAGTGTCATAGTTTTTTTTATTGGGCTGTCAGTAGCACTTAATGTGCTTCAATTAGACAAAGCAGTAGCTTCATTATTAGCAGGTGCAGGTTTGGCAGGTTTAGCCATAGGTTTTGCTTTTCAAGATCTCATTATCAATTTTATTTCCGGAGTAATTATAGCGGTTAAACGTCCTTTCTCAATTGGCGATTTAGTCGAAACAAATTCCTATACGGGAAATGTGATGAAAATGGACTTTAGGTCAACTACTATATCTGAACCCAGTGGGAAATGGATAGTCCTCCCTAACAGGACTATCGTTGAAAATCCTGTTGTAAACTATTCTAAATCAGGAATGAGGCGGATAGAAATTGTTGTAGGTATTTCTTACGACGAAGATTTACAATCAGTTCAGGAAGCTACGGTGGAAGCTATCTCAGCGTTGCCGTTTTTGAAAGAAAACTCAAATGTAGAATTTTTTTTCAGCGAATTTGCTCAGAGTTCGGTTGATTATATTGTTCGGTTTTGGATAGATTTCACCAACATTCAATCTGAATATCTGAACGCCAGACATGAAGCAATCAAAGCAATCTTTAACATGTACAGGAAAAAAGGAATTATCATCCCATTCCCAATCCGTACCATTTATTTGAATGTAAATGTTCAGGGAGAAGGTAAACAAGTAACTTTTAATCTTACGGGCGAAGCCGTTCAACAATTGATAGATTGAAATATTTAAAACACCAATAATAATGGGGCATATAAAAAAAGGAATATGCCCCGTTTAATTTATTTGATTTTTAGCCAAGCGCGACATCCAATATCATCATAATTAAGAATCCACCTATAAACCCAAGAGCTGCAACGTCTGTATATTTATCTCGTTGGGTTTCAGGAATTACCTCTTCAATAACTACAAAAATCATTGCACCTGCTGCGAAAGCCAAGGCAAAGGGCAAAACAGGTTGAACAGTAATAACTGCAGCAGCTCCAATTACACCGGCAATAGGTTCAACTACTGCGGACATTTGCCCGTAGTAAAAACTTTTCAACCGGCTTATACCTTGACGACGTAACGGAACAGCAACTGCGGTTCCTTCTGGTAAATTTTGAATGCCTATACCAATAGCAAGTGCAATTGCTCCGGCTGTTGTTGCATTATCCATTCCTAATGAAGCAGCTCCAAATAAAACACCAATTGCCAAACCTTCCGGTATATTATGCAAAGTTATGGCAAGCACTAATAGGGTAGTGCTGTACCAATTTGTTTTAACTCCTTCAGTTTCGTCTTTCTTAAAGTTGATATGCAAATGTGGTAAAAGCTTGTCTAAACCGAAAATTAACAACCCTCCTAACGAAAATCCAACTGCAGCTGGCATCCAAGGCATTGAAGGATACATTGTTTCAGACATTATAATGGCAGGATTGAGAAGCGACCAAAAACTTGCTGCTAACATTACTCCTCCGGTAAAACCTAACATTGTATCTAATACCCCTCTGTGTAAATCTTTAAAGAAAAAAACCAGTGAGGCCCCAACAGCAGTTAAAAACCAAGTAAAAAGAGTGGCTAAAAGAGCAGCATAAACCGGATTTAAATGTTCAAAATAAGTAATGATTGTTTGCATAAATATTGTATTATTTTAGGTTGAAAATTTTTTTGCACTGAAAAGAATAGGGTTAAACAACAAAAGCCGCTATTGCGTTGAAACAAAGCGGCTTTTAACCAAATTTATGTGCCCAAGACTGGATTCGAACCAGCACACCCTTTCGAGTACCACCCCCTCAAGATGGCGTGTCTACCAATTTCACCACTTGGGCATTTTAATTTTAGAGTGCGCAAAGGTAACTTAATATCTGTGTTTTTTGCTCCATCAAGTTTGATTTTTTATATCAATTAGAAAAATGAAACAGATTTTGATGAACAAAAATTTAGTAAGAGTTTCAGTTAAGCAAACTTTTATTTCCCAGAAATCCCCCAAGGCGCATTATTTCTTTTAAAGAAGTGATTTTTTAACTTGAAAATCCATATTTTTTTGGATATACAAACAATAGTTTGAACCCCCAAATATTAAAAACGGAACAAACGGTTTAGTACAAAAGCCAAAGAAAAACTACGTGCAAGTTGAGTTCCAATATAATAATGATAGACTGGAACTTCTGCAAGAATTGAAAAATTCCATTTTTGAGTTACCGAGAAATTTATCTGGGGTATTAGTAAAACCACATCAGAGCCTGTTGCTTCTTTGAAATATCCATTTTTACTGTCTTTTTGCCTCCATTCATTTCTTATTTGACTAATAAAAGCAATGCGATGGTTCAGGTTATGAGAAACAAACAAAGCACTGTTCCAAGTTACGCCAAATTGATATTTATCAAAATTAGGAAAGGAATAAGTAATCCGGTTATTCAAAAATAAATGGGTTTTTTTGTTAGCTAAACCTTTGTAAACAAACAGCCCGCCTAACAACCCAAAAGATTGCGTGCTTGTCTGAAGATCTATTGGAAGAATTTCTCCTTCAAATGTTTTTGGGTGTAAATGGGTTGGTATTCTTAACCCAATCATTGGCGTGAACTCCCAATGATTTAGGTGGTTTTTGTAAAGTGTATATTTATTTAAAAATGAAAAATCGCCCCATCCTTTTGAATGATTGACAGAGTTGTCTTTTAAGCCTTGCTTGCTATAACGGATAGTTCGGTTGTTAAAATAACCGGTTTCGAGTTCAATTGTATATTTAGGATTAATTCCATAAGCTACCGATAAGCCGGTAAAATGATAATGAGCACCTTCAATATAATTATAGTTTTGTTTTTGTGAACCGGTAAAAAAGTGACTTCCGTTTGAAAACTGGTAAAAGGCAACTACTCTTAAATCTTTAGGAAGTAAACTTCCCTGATTTGTAGTTCCACCTGAAGGGTTTCCGGGCATACAGCATTGAGCGTTTATGCTATAGGTCAATAAAAATAAGACCATCACTGTTATTAATCTCCTAAGCATGATAGCTTTTTGTTCAAAATTAAGGCATATACGCTATAAAAAAAATGACTGAAATCATAAACCTGACCTATAAGGAACATATTCCAAAATTATTGACTGAAGGGCATTAACCCAAACAGGATGAATGTTCAGGCTTTCGACCAATTGGACTTTTTCCCCGCCCCATTTTTTAAACTCTTTCTGATATTCAACTCCAATTTCAAAAATTGTCTCTAAACAATCAGCTACAAAGGCTGGACAAAACACAAGAATCTTTTTTTTACCTTCTTTAGCTAAATTTTCAAGAGTTTGAATAGTGTAAGGTTGAATCCAAGGGTCATTTCCTAATCTGGATTGAAAGCAAACTGTATATTTGTAACGAGGTATCTGAAGTTTTGCTGCAATTAAACGTGCTGTTTCCCAACATTGTGCACTATAACAAAACCTGTTGTTCAAATGAAAAGATTCACAGCAATCGGTTTTTGAGGTACAAAAATGATTGATATCAGCCTTTTGCAGTTGTCGAATTGGTAAACCGTGAAAACTGAATAAAACATGATCAAATTGGTTGAGATCATATTCTTGTCCTCGTGCAGCAAATGCTTCTATAAATAAAGAATGGTCAAAAAAGCTTTGAACAAAAGATATAGAAGGAATAGTTTGCCAGCCAGAAACAATCTCCATTACTTTTTGATGAACAGAACCTGTTGTTGCAGAAGCATATTGGGGGAAAAGAGGAAGGATTATAAAATGAGAAACGCCTTTTTTTCTAAGCTTTTCCAAACTTGAAGCAATATCAGGAAGTTGATAGCGCATCGTTAAAACAACTTCAAATTGTAGGGCATCAAATTCATTGTTCTGAAGTTCTTTTTGCAAAATTTCTGCCAAATCTTCACTGATATACTTTAAGGGAGAGCCTCTTTCAGTCCAAATTTCTTTATAAGATTTCGCAGAATTGCCCGACCTGAAAGGTGTTATTATTCCCTTGACTAAAAGTTGGCGAGGTAACCATGGAATATCTATTACACGACCATCGGTTAGAAATTCATTCAGATATTTGCGTACATCAGCAGTTTTGTAGCTATTGGGTGTTCCAAGATTAACCAGAAGGACCCCAATTATTTCTTTCATAAATTACAATTAGATAAAGACATTTGAATAATATATGGTCAATTGATAAAAGATTGCTTTAAAGGACTTACCACAGTCAATTTAAAAGTTTATCAATATTTGCCGCTAAATTTCGGTCTTTTTGGGTTACTATATATCCTTCGCTATGTGAGTTCAGTCGCAAAGTTACCTTGTTAAAAACATTGGTGATATGAGCATGGTGATTGTGTTTTTCACAAACTATTGCAACTTTAGTTAAAAATGCAAAAGCCTCAATAAAATTGGCAAATTCAAAATGACGTACAAGTTCGTTGTTTTGTTCTGTCCACATAGTATTTCGATCTATTGTTAGATAATTTGAACAACAATCGAACATCTGATATGCTGTAATGTTCAAAAGATTTCTTTGCGCTTTTTTACACAATTTATTTAAAAAAGGTTAATTAACTATTTAAAATGACTTACCTTTGCCCGCTAAATTGGAAAATCGTAAAAGAAACATTCCATTGAAACCCGAAAAATACTATAATTCCAGATTAGAAGATTTTGATATTCAGTTTATTGGTTTGCAAAACGAAAGTTATGTTTTTGAATATCAATTAAATCAATCTTTTCTGCGAAATTTTGAATATGCGCCGTTTAATGAATGTAACGATTGCGATTTACATGTAAAACTTTTATTCACAAAAAAAAATAACCTGTTTATTCTTGATTTTTCGTTTGAAGGAACTGTCAATATTAACTGTGACAGATGTTTAGTTGCTGCCGATTTACCGGTTTCAACCTCCTATCAAGTGTTTGTAAAAACAGTAGGAAGTATTCCTGAAAAAGCCGAACGTGATTTAGACATTGTCTATATCTCCGGTGAAGATACCAGCTTGAACACCTCTCAACTCGTTTATGAGTTTATAGTGTTGAGTTTACCTGCAAAAAGAATACCATGTGTCGTACTTAAAGATAAAACTCTTTGCGATCAGGTAGTTTTACAAAAATGGCAAGAATTAAATGGAACTAAAGAAGCAAAATATACAGAAAACAAACAGGACCCAAGATGGGATGTTCTGAAAGAGTTAAAAGATAGATTAGACAATGAATCTGTCTAATTAGTCATTATAAAAAAAGTCATTAAATAAATTGTTTATCATAAACCGAAATCATTAGAGTTATGGCACATCCTAAGCGCAGACACTCCAAAACCAGAAGAGATAAACGCCGCACTCATTATACGGCAGTTGTTCACAACGTACTTAATTGTTCAAACTGTGGTGCGCCTGTTTTGTCCCACAGAGTTTGTAGTGAATGTGGTTTTTATAGAGGTAAATTAGCAATTGCAAAAGAAATTGCAGGATAATTTAAGTAACTTACTTTACTAAAATTGGTGGAAATGCAAACTTATAGCGTCAATTTGCTATAGGTTTGCTTTTTTCATTGTATTTGTAAAATAGTTAAACGCGGGTAAATACTTGTGAGTTTCCAATTCCTATAACTAACGAATTTTCTGCCATATTTATCTATCAAGTATCACAGCAAAACAATTGCAAAGTATATGAATAAAATTATTGCATCTATCACAGGAGTAAGTGCATATTTACCCGATTATGTGCTGACGAATGCTGAGTTAGAAAAAATGGTGGATACTACAGATGAATGGATTAAAGTTAGAACCGGAGTTTCTGAAAGGCGCATTTTAAAAGGTGAGGGTAAGGCAACATCTGATATGGCTGCAAAAGCAGTAGAGTCTCTTTTAGAAAAGACAGGAACTAAAAAAGAAGAAGTTGATTTGCTGATTTGTGCAACAGTAACTGCTGATTTGATTTTTCCTTCAACAGCAAATATTATCTGTGATAAGGTAGGAATTAGAGATATTCCAAGTTTTGATATTGCTGCTGCTTGTTCCGGATTTCTTTATGCTTTAACAACTGCATCACAGTTTATTTCTGCCGGAGGTTATAAAAAGGTTATTGTGGTGGGTGCTGATAAAATGTCGTCAATAATAGACTATGAAGACAGGACAACTTGTGTTTTGTTTGGGGATGCTGCAGGAGCCGTTTTAGTCGAACCCTCTAAAGATGATTGTGGTATTTTAGATCATATTTTGAAAAGCGATGGATCAGGTCGTGCCTATTTGCATCAAAAAGCTGGAGGATCGTTAAAACCACCTACACATGCAACCATAGATGCCAAAGAACATTTTGTTTTTCAGGATGGAAAAACTGTTTTTAAATTTGCAGTTACCAATATGGCTGATGTTTCTGCAGAAATAATGGAAAGAAATGGTCTTGAAGGAAAGGATGTCGCATGGTTGGTTCCTCATCAGGCAAACAAGCGCATTATTGATGCAACTGCTCGAAGAATGGATATAGATGATAGTAAAGTGATGCTCAATATCCATAAATATGGCAACACAACAGCAGCCACCATTCCTTTATGTTTATGGGAATGGGAAAACAAACTCAAAAAAGGAGACAATATTATTTTAGCTGCTTTTGGAGGCGGATTTACCTGGGGAGCAGTTTATATTAAGTGGGCTTATTGAAATAAAAACAGTAATTATTGATTAAATTTTCAACTATAGTTTTATGGCTAGTACAGCAGATTTTAAAAACGGATTTTGCATGGAAATTGATGATAGTCCATGGCAAATAATCGAGTTTTTACACGTAAAACCCGGAAAAGGCCCGGCTTTTGTACGTACAAAATTGCGTAATCTTCAATCGGGAAAAATTGTAGATAAAACTTTCCCTTCAGGTCATACAGTTAAAGATATACGTATAGAGCGACGTCAATATCAGTTTTTGTACCATGATGAAAGTGGTTATCATTTTATGAATAACGAAACTTTTGATCAGGTAACTTTACAAGAGCCATTGATAAATGCTCCACAATTTTTACAAGAAGGAATGCCTGTCGAAATTACCTTTCAATCAGATAAAGAGCTACCCTTGATTTGTGAATTACCACCTTTTGTTATTATGGAAGTCGTTTACAGTGAACCTGCTGTAAGAGGAGATACTGCCAACAGTGTTAGAAAACCTGCTACAGTTGACAATGGCGCAACCATTACGGTTCCAAGTTTTGTAGAAGTAGGCACAAAAATTAAAATTGATACCAGAACAGGAGAATATGTAGAAAGAGTAAAATAATTGTGATGGTTCCTTTTTTTAAAAATATTTAAGCGAACAGTATATTTGTCGGTTCTTTGTTGTATTATTCGGCTTTAAATGAAAAAGCCGGTTTTTAACCCGACAATATGTTGTTCGCTTTTCATCTATTTAACCTGAACGGATATATTAGCTCAACCAATTTCAAACAAACACCCTAAGGGAAAACTAACCATTCTATGGACTTTCAACAAATACAGGAACTCATACAGCTTCTTAACGAAAGTAATATTGGCGAATTTAAACTTGAGAGCGAAGATATAAAATTAAGCATCAGGACCAAACACTTTTTTGATGCAAATCAAATCGCTAAAATGCAACAATTTCCGGTTAATTACGCAACACCTATTTTGCAATCTTCCCCTCCTCCGGTTTCTTCTTATACTCAAACTTCATTGCCATCAACCTCTGAAAAGCAGACAAACAACCAATCAAAAGATGTTGCCACTTCTGACAATCAGGCTAATGTGATTACAATTAAATCACCAATGATCGGCACATTTTACCGGTCAAAATCACCGGATACGCCACCTTATATTAAAGTTGGGGATACAATTAATCCTGGCACAGTACTTTGTATCATTGAAGCTATGAAACTGTTTAACGAAATAGAATCAGAAGTTAACGGCAGAATAGTTAAAATGTTAGTAGACGATGCTGCTCCTGTTGAGTTTGACCAGCCTTTGTTTTTAGTAGAGCCGGTATAAATTCAAAGAATGTATAAATCAAACCATGATTTTTGTATTTGAATTCTTAATTATCCGATTAAGTAGCACTAACTGATATTTAGTTAAGTTATATCAACTTGAAAAAAGCCATGCCTGTATAACGAGCTATTCTTGAATAATTTCAGCGAGTTTCCCTGTTAAAGTAAATTAGTAAATTATTTATGTTCAGAAAAATTCTCATTGCAAACAGAGGAGAGATAGCTCTTCGCATTATAAGAACCTGCAAAGAAATGGGCATTAAAACTGTAGCAGTTTATTCAACAGCAGATCGAGATAGTTTACATGTCCGTTTTGCTGATGAAGCAGTTTGTATTGGGCCTCCTCAAAGTGCAAAATCCTATTTGAATCGGGCAAGTATTATGGCTGCTTGCGAAATAACAAATGCGGATGCTATTCACCCTGGTTATGGTTTTTTGGCGGAAAATGCTTCGTTTGCCGATGTGTGTTCTGATTACAATATAAAATTCATTGGCCCAACAGCCGAAATGATTCGGTTAATGGGCGATAAAATTACAGCTAAAACTACCGTTCGCAATGCCGGGGTGCCTGTAATTTCTGGTTCAGATGGTTTAGTAAATGATATTTCAGAAGGCAAATCTATCGCCAAAGAAATCGGATATCCGGTTATATTGAAGGCTACAGCAGGTGGAGGTGGTAAAGGGATGAGAATTGTATGGAGTGAACACGATTTTGAAAAACACTGGAACGCTGCCCGACAAGAAGCATTTGCAGCTTTTGGCAATGATGGTATTTACATCGAAAAATTTATTGAAGAACCCAGGCATATTGAAATTCAGATTGCAGGAGATCAATATGGTAAAGTCTGTCATTTATCTGAAAGAGATTGTAGTATCCAAAGAAGGCACCAAAAATTGGTGGAAGAAGCCCCTTCTCCTTTTGTGGACGAAAAACTACGTCAAAAAATGGGAAAAGCAGCTATTAAAGTAGCTGACGCAATTCAGTATGAAAGCCTTGGTACAATTGAATTTTTAGTGGACAAATATAAAAACTTTTATTTCATGGAAATGAATACCCGTATTCAGGTAGAACACCCTGTTACGGAAGAAGTAATGGATTTCGACCTTGTCAAAGAACAAATTAAAATTGCTGCCGGAGTTCCTATTTCAGGTCGCTCATATATCCCAAACGGACATGCAATTGAGTGTCGCATCAACGCAGAAGATCCGCAAAACAATTTTAGACCGAACGCAGGGAAAATAGGTGAACTTCATACTCCCAAAGGACATGGAGTAAGAGTAGATACTCATATTTATGCCGGTTATACAGTTCCATCTTATTATGATTCACTATTGGCTAAAGTGATATGTAGGGCTGCTACAAGAGATGAAGCTATCACCAAAATGAGTAGGGCTTTAGACGAGTTTTTTATCACAGGTATCAAAACTACGATTCCCTTTCATCAACAGCTGTTAAAAAACCAACAATTTAGAGAAGGAAACTTTAATACTTCATTTTTAGATAGTTTTACTATTTAACGATAAACTTAAATTGTAACCAACCTTTGTTTCCAAAAATTGTTAAGTGAAGTAGGTTTGTTCAAAATCATTTTATTTGAATTCTGAACGGATTTTTATGCTTTTAAACTAAATTCAAATTTTAAATAAACATAAATTCGCAAATGAATACTGTAACGTCATCAGTAGATTTAAATCTCCCTTTCAAAGTCAAAGATATATCACAGGCGGAGTGGGGGAGAAAAGAGATTCAATTGGCAGAAGCCGAAATGCCGGGCTTAATGGCTTTGCGTGAAGAATATAAAAACCAAAAACCTTTTAAGGGAGCAAGAATTGCCGGATGTTTGCACATGACTATTCAAACTGCCGTTTTAATAGAAACGCTCATCGAATTAGGAGCAGAAGTAAAATGGTCTTCATGTAATATTTTTTCAACCCAGGATCATGCTGCTGCTGCAATTGCCGCTAAACATGGTGGGGTATTTGCATGGAAAGGAATGAGCAACGAAGAGTTTGATTGGTGTATTGAGCAAACTTTGTTTTTTGGAAGCTATGACCGACCATTAAATATGATATTAGATGATGGAGGTGACCTAACTAATATGGTTCTTGATCGCTATCCTGAGTTGGTAAAAAACATACGAGGGATTTCTGAAGAAACAACCACTGGTGTTCATAGATTATATGAAAGGATAGAAAAAGGAACATTGCCTTTGCCTGCCATAAATGTAAATGATTCGGTGACAAAATCTAAATTCGACAACAAATACGGATGTAAAGAATCTTTAGTAGATGCCATTCGACGGGCTACTGATATTATGATGGCAGGTAAAGTTGCTGTTGTAGCCGGCTATGGGGATGTTGGAAAAGGTTCGGCTGCATCTTTGCGTGGTGCAGGTGCAAGAGTAATAATAACTGAAATTGACCCGATTTGTGCTTTACAAGCAGCAATGGATGGCTATGAGGTTAAAAAAATGATTAATGCTATACCTCGTGCAGATATTGTAGTAACTGCTACAGGTTGCTATAATATTGTATCTGAAGAACACTTTAAATTGTTAAAAGATAAAGCTATAGTTTGCAACATAGGTCATTTTGATAATGAAATAGATATGGCATGGCTCAATAGTAATTATGGTCATACTAAAGTGGAAATTAAACCTCAGGTTGATAAATATACAATTGATGGTAAGGATATTCTCATTTTAGCCGAGGGTAGATTGGTCAATCTTGGATGTGCAATGGGACATCCTTCTTTTGTTATGTCTAATTCATTTACCAATCAAGTCTTAGCTCAACTGGAACTTTGGAATCATTCGGATAAATATGAAAACAAAGTTTATGTACTACCCAAGCATTTGGACGAAAAAGTTGCAAGGCTTCATTTGTCTAAAATTGGAGTTGAATTAGATGAGTTGACATCGCAGCAAGCACAATATATTGGTGTAACCCCTGAAGGTCCTTATAAACCAGAATACTATCGTTATTAAAATAATGTTTGAGTTTCTAAACTGATGATCAGTGAGTTACACAGCAATTAGTTTCTTTAAGACCATTTAATCATCATTAATTTTTTGTTTCATAATTTATAAAAGGGATTTGTTAAAAACGAATCCCTTTTATTTTTTAGTTGGAAAAATTAATAAGTTTGCCCTGAAATTGTAATTTCTTTAATAGGTAAAGTAAAAAGGTAATTTAACTTGGTTAATTTCAGGTAAACTAAAAAGGGGATATTACTTATTTCATGGAAAAAACACGGTTAAGCGTTAATATTAATAAAATAGCATTATTACGCAATGCGAGGGGGGGGGATTTGCCAGATTTAATTCAAATAGCAAAAGATTGTGAAAGATTTGGTGCTGAGGGAATAACCGTACATCCAAGACCAGACGAAAGGCATATTAAATTCAAAGATGTTTACGATCTAAAATCTGTGGTAAAAACAGAGTTTAACATTGAAGGATATCCGGACGAAAATTTTATAAAAATGGTATTGGAAGTCAAACCGGATCAATGTACATTAGTACCAGATTCACCGGATGCCCTTACTTCTAACGCAGGTTGGAATACTGTCAAATATGGAAATTTCCTAAGACCTATTATTGAACAAATGAACAATTCAGGTATCAGAGTTTCCTTATTTATAGAAACCGATTCTACAATGATAAAACATGCTTCTCATACAGGTGCTCAAAGAGTGGAACTTTATACCGGACCCTATGCTGAAGAATTTTATCGAAACCCTTCTATTGCTGTTAATTCTTACATTGAAGCTGCTAAAACAGCATCTGAACTGAAATTAGGTCTTAATGCCGGTCATGATTTAAATTTGGACAATCTTAAGTTTTTTATAAAAAACATACCAACTTTATTAGAAGTATCAATAGGACATGCATTAATTTGTGACTCCTTATATTACGGTTTAGAAAATACTATTCAACTTTATTTAAGGCAGTTAATTAGAAACAATTAAAGTATGAAAAGTTTTTTGAGTAAGAAAAAAATAATTCAAACACTACTTTGTAAACAAAAGATACCTAAATTGGCCAAGTTTTTAGGTAGCGAATAAACAAACATTATTTATTAACAAAACCATGTACGTATGAAAAAGATTTTTTTACTCATCCTGTTTGCAACAATTGCATCAGGGCAGTTATTTGCCCAACGCATGATTACAGGACAAGTAACGGATGCCAATACGGGCGACCCTATGATAGGGGTGAACGTTTTGATTGAAGGGACTACAACAGGAACTGTTACTGACCTTGATGGAAAGTATAGTTTGCAAGTCCCCTCAGGCAGCAATGCGCTGACATTCTCTTTTGTAGGCTACGAACCTCAATCCGTTTCACTAAGCGGTTCTTCCAATGTAGTGGATGTTGCCTTAAAAGAAGGAGAAGTGCTTGATGAGGTGGTAGTTACTGCATTGGGCATCACTAAAGCTCAAAAAGCAGTAGGCTATGCTACTCAGGAGTTAGATGGAGGAAATTTTGTTAAGGCAAGAGAGCCTAACTTGATTAACTCTTTAAGCGGACAAGTTGCAGGTGTGCAAATTAACAACAGTTCAGGGGCAGTAGGTGCATCTTCACGAATTGTACTTCGAGGAGCATCTTCTATCACCGGAACAAGTTCACCTCTGTTTGTTGTGGATGGAATCCCAATTGACAACACCAACTACAGTACAGCAGGAGATGGCGGTGGATTTGATATGCCTAATGGCGTAGCAGATATTAACCCCGATGATATTGCTTCAATTACTGTTCTCAAAGGTCCTAATGCTGCTGCTTTGTATGGTTTACGTGCTTCTAACGGAGTTATCGTTATTACAACCAAAAAAGGAACAGCCGGAGGTAAAAGAGGGTTTGGGGTTTCATTTAACTCTTCTACTACTTTTGAAAAACCTTTGGTTTTGCCAGATTTTCAAAACTCTTACGGGCAAGGCCCCGATCCAAATTTCTTTGAATGGTATAACGGATCTACGGATGACGGAGGAGTGGATGAAAGTTGGGGTCCCCCGTTAGATGTCGGTTTGGAGTTTACTCAATGGAACAGCTATGCACATGACGGAAAACCACTGCCTTGGGTTTCTCAACCTGATAACATTAAAGACTTCTACGACACAGGAGTAACCAACAACAACAATATCTCATTTACTGGGGGTAATAATTTGTTGGGATATCGTCTTTCATTAGGAACCATGAATCAAAAAGGTATAGTTCCAAATACCGATTATACAAGGTATAATGTGTCAGGAGGAACAGATTTTAACATTTCCAGCAGAGTTAAAGCGGGTCTTACTATAAACTATACAAAGTCAAAAAGTGATAACTTACCTACTGGAGGTTATGACAACGAAAATCCTGTTCAACAAATGATTTGGTCAGGAAGAAATGTTGACTTTTCATTGTTAAAAGATTATGAGAACTTGCCATTATCTCCTGTAGGAACAGCAGCTGAAGGCACACCACTAAACTGGAATACTGTATTTCAGAATAACCCATATTGGGTTTTGGACAACAACCTGAATAAACTCAACAAAGACAGAATTATAGGAAATGTTAATTTTTCTTATAAAATTACAGACTTCCTGACTTTGTCGGCTAAAACAGGGACAGATTATTGGTCATCTTTAGTTACTGAACAAAAAGCAATTGGAAGTAACGAGTTTCAGGAAGGTTACTATCGGGAAATTTCCCGAACCTACACTGAAACCAACTCTGATGTTTTGCTTAGTTTTAACAAACGTGTAGCCAATGATATAGTAGAATTGAGTGCTAGTATAGGTGCTAACCGAATGGATAGAAAATATCATATTCTTACAGGAGAAGCTCCTCAATTAGAGTTGCCAAATCTATACAATCTTGCTAACATTAAATCTGGAGTTCCCGTAGTTCTTACCAATAAAAGAGAAGAAAACAGAATCAATAGCGTTTACGGTTTTGCTCAAATCGGGATTAAAGATGCCATTTATTTAGATTTAACAGGGCGTAACGATTGGGCAAGTGTGTTACCGGTTGATAATAATTCTTTCTTCTATCCATCAGCAACCCTTAGCGTTGTTGTTACGGACTTGTTGGATATGAATTCTGACATACTTTCTTTTGCCAAAGTACGAGGTGGCTGGGCTAAAGTTGGTGGTGTTGGGGTACTTAATCCTTACAGTTTACAACAGGTCTTTCAATTTAGAGAAGATGGATGGGGTAACACTTCACTTCCTTTCAACCCTCAACAGCTCAATAATCCAAATTTGATTTCTGAAACAACTTCGGGAATTGAGCTTGGAGCCGATTTACGCTTCTTTAAAAATAGATTGCGTATAGATGCAACTTATTATAACCAAACCAGTGAGGATTTGATTGTTCCGGTTGAGGTTTCAGCAAGTTCAGGTTATATTTTTGCTCTTCAGAACATTGGTGAAATGTCTAACAAAGGCGTTGAACTTCAATTGGGTGCAACCATCGTTAAAACCAAAGATTTCACATTTGATGCCTCAATCAATTGGGCAAAAAACAATAACGAAGTGGTTTCATTGGGTGGTTTGGAAGCCCTTACATTGGGAGGTCAATGGAACGTTACCTTACAAGCCCGTGAAGGGATGCCTTACGGTGTGTTATTTGGTCCCGGTTATCTCAGATCTCCTGACGGACAGATTATTCACGTAAACGGTTTGCCTCAAGTTGATCCTACTTATAAAGTATTAGGAGATATTCAACCTGATTGGACAGGCGGGTTAAATCTTAATTTCAAATACAAATTTGTCAGCTTAAGTACATTGTTTGATGCTAAAAAAGGCGGTTCAATATATTCAATGACAACTACCTGGGGACGTTATGCCGGTGTTTTACAAGAAACTTTAATCGGTCGTGAAACAGGTATTGTAGGAGATGGGGTAATGAATATCGGGGCTTCAGATTCTCCGAATTATGTTACCAATGACGTAGTTGTTCGTGCTGAAAGCTACAACAAAGCAGCTTATAGTAACGCAGTAGCTGAAGGTTCGGTTTTTGATGCTTCATTTGTCAAGTTGCGTCAGGTAGTATTGACGTTTGATTTGCCTAATAAATGGTTTGACAGAAATATATTCCAAGGCGCATCAATTGGTTTTGTAGGACGAAACCTTGCTATTTTGCACCGCAATGCACCGCATATTGACCCGGAAACCGGCTTTAGCAGCAATACGAGTGAACAAGGTCAGGAATTTGGACAATTACCTTCAACAAGAAGTGTTGGGTTTAACCTTAACTTTAACTTCTAAACCGTAAAACAAAAATTTTATGAAAAACATAACATTAATATTTGCGTTAGCAGTAGGATTAATTTTCTTTATGGGTTGTGATAAAGATTTTGAAGAAATCAATTCCAACCCCAATGATCCTGTTGCAGTACCATCCGGACTTTTAATTGCTGATGTTGTTTTTAATGCCGGAAACTCCCTTTATAGCACCTTTGTTGGTGGTGACATGGGTTCTTGTTGGGCACAACATTGGGGGAAGGTGCAGTATAATGATGAAGAACGTTATCAACCTCGTGGTAGTGTAATCGAAACTTTAATCTGGAAAACCTACTTCGAAGACGTTATTTCAGATGCAAAGACTATGCAGACTTTAGCTGAAGAAGAAGGAAATGACAACATGAAAGGGGTGGCTTTGGTTATGCAAGCCTATGGATTTTCAGTGTTAACCGATATGTTTGGTGAAATACCTTTTTCTGAAGCAATTAGAGCAGATGAAGGGATATTTTCTCCTAAATATGACACTCAGGAAGAGGTTTACAATGGGATTTTAGCCTTATTGGACGAAGCAGATGCTTCTTTTTCTGCTGACGGGGGCGATATCAACTCTAATTCTGACATTTTGTATCACGGAGATTACTCCAAATGGCAGAAATTTGCCAATTCCCTGAAATTCCGTTGTTTAATGAGAATTTCCGGCAAAGTAAATGTTGCTACTCAGCTTCAGGCTTTAATGAGCCGTCCGATGTTTGATTCAAACAGTGATGAGGCTAAATTAATGTATTTGGCTAATGACCCGAGTGCTAATCCTATCTACGAAACAATCGTATTTGGAAACAGAGCTGAATTTAAAGTAAATGAAGTCATGGTAGATATGATGGCCGATTTAAATGACCCACGTTTACCAGTTTACGCACAACCAAATACAGATGGTGAATATCGCGGAAAACCCGCAGGCATTGAAAATGTACCCAACGAAGATTACAATTACAATAATGTATCTCCTGTTGGCTCGTTTTACCTCCAACCTACAGCTGCCGGATTTTTCTTATCACATTCAGAATTAAAATTTTTGATGGCTGAAGCAGCCCATAAAGGACTTATTTCCGGCAGTGCTGATTCGTATTATCAGCAAGGTGTTAGTGCTTCTTTTGCTGCTAACGGATTAAGTCAGGCTGCTGCAGATGCTTATTTAGCCCAAGGTACTGTGGCTTATACTTCGGCTACCGGACTACAAAAAATTGCTGAGCAAAATTGGCTGGGTTTGTATTGTCAAGGTGTAGAAGCTTGGACAGAATGGAGAAGAACCGGATATCCGGCGTTGGAACCTGCTATCGAAGCTGTTATTGACGAAATTCCGTCACGTTATACCTATCCTGCAATTGAACAATCTGTCAATAAGGCAAATTATGATGCAGCTGTTTCTCGTCAAGGTTCTGACTTGTTAACTACCAAGGTTTGGTGGATGAACTAATTTTTTAAAACTTTAAATTTTATTTCAATCATGAATAAAATTAAATTTCCATTATTATTTTCCTTGTTTTTAATTGCAATTTCGGCCTTTTTTACCGCCTGCGATAAAGAACAAGATGATTTAGTAACCGAAAATGCCGCTACCGGGGGCTTGGTTGAGCCTCAAAATCAGTCAATTAACTATATCGTTGGAGATGCAAAGGATTATGTAGGACGTGTTAAAGTTTTTCAAGGTGAAGTAAAAACTACTACCCTGGAAGTTTATAAACAGTTTAAAGGTGTTTTAGGTACTTCAAACAAAGCTTTGTTAACTTCAATAGATATTGATGAAAATGGAGGGACTTCAATCATCTCTTATACTTTTAACTATAACAGCCTGCGAGAAGGGTTAACGTTGTCTGGTGGTGGTACTATTCCTGATGATGACCAATTGTTAAGCATCGGTGATAAATGGGAACTTACTTATACCTCAGTTACAAGTGAAGGAAATAGACACACTAATTCACCCTCAACTGCTATGACATCTGTTTCAGTTGCTACACGATATGCCGGTGTTTATGAAGTTATTGGAAGTAGTTATTACAGAATTGGAGTTCCTACAGCTACTTGGGACGGTGCAACAAGAATTATAAGTTCTGTTGATGCAACTACATATTTTCATTCTGGCTTTGGTCCTTTTACCTTAAATGACAATGCTAACTCATTCTTCTATTTTACCATAGAGGAAGATCAAATTGATTATTTGCCCGAATTTAATGGTGTTGCCATTACCGGTTTAGGTAGTTACTTAATAACCTGTGACACTCACCCTGCCGATATGACCAACGTGCCTTGTGGTGATGGCGTTTCAAATTATGTTCAAAACGATGACGTAGAGGGTAAAGACATACTATACATGTCTTATGGCTATTTTACTACAGGCTCCGGTCCCCGCGAATTTTATGAAGTACTGAGAAAAGTGGTTGAGTAATTTCAACGCTTAAATTCATTCATGCTTAAATTAAAACTTGTTCTCATGATCAACAAAAAACTTTTTTCATATTTAATGCTGTTTGCTTTAGTGGCAACGATTGCATCTTGCGATAAAGAGGATTACACCGGCTACAGCACCCTTTCAGCTACTGACGCTTCGGGTACTTTAACTTGGACTTTACCCTCTTCTTTGGTGGAAACCGATATTACCTATACATTTTCAGTTAATTTGGATAAACCGCAGATCGCTGACATCCGAATCCCTATTAGTCAGGTTGGCGGAGATGCTACCGCAGGCAGCGATTTCGAATTGGGAGGAGAAATTTTTATTCCTGCCTATTCGACTTCGGGTTCTGCTGAACTTAAAATCTTTGCCGATTCTGAAGTAGAAGGTACCGAAACATTAACAGTTCAGATTGGAGACAATACAGTTGCAAATTTGGGTTATGAAACTCAAACCAGAACCATTCAAATTGATAACTATGTTGCACCTATGCTCGATTTAGTTCTTGATTGGGATGGGGATGTTACGGTAGAGGGTTCACCAGTTAATCTTTGCAGTTCAGTAGATATTGATATCTATGTGTTTGATGTAGATGAAAACGATTTGGGTATCTATGATGCTGCAACAGGTTCATGTCCGGAACATTTAGTCTTTGATGGAATGGATGACGGTGACTATTATCTATGGGTTAACTTGTATGCCAACGACGTTCGTCCGACTGACGGTAGTGTTGTAGGATTTCCGGTTACTGTTTATGCAACTCAACCCGGTTTGTTTGAAAACGTTGTTTACACACAAGCTGAGGCTAATGTATTGAACAGTTCTGATCCTGATTATGCCACTGATGGTGCAAATACATTTAAACCATTGGCTAAAGTGACTGTTTCCGGATCAAGTTATACCATTACGATACTATAAATCAAATTTTTTTCAGGGCAAATTTTTTTGATTGGTTCTGATCAAATTGAGAATTTAGTATAAAACTAACTGCCGTTTTCCCATAAAGGAAACGGCAGTTTTTTTTTTGCCCTCTTTTACTGTTTTATCAGGATGTTAGATACTGTCAATTTCAAATTAACCCTCTTGCTTTCAATTCGAGATATTTATTAATCGTATTGACAGTTAATAGTTCAGGCGAGGTAAGAATACTGTATATACCATAACTGAGAAGTTCTTTAACGATCAATTTTTTCTCAAAAGCAAATTTTTCTGCGATTGTTTTTAGATAGACCTGTTCGATTGTTTTTACCGGTGAAGTCAATAATTGTTCGAGTTCGGTGTTTTCGAAAAAAATGACTACCAATAGATGTTGATGGGCTATTCGTCTTAAATTTGGCAGTTGTCTTTTTAAAGCAGATAAAGTTTCGAAATTAGAAAAAAGCAATAATAAACTACGCCTGTTTAATTTTCTTCGGATGCTGACAAAAAGCTTTTCATAATCAGACTCCAAAAACAGAGTTTCCTCATGATATAGCCTTTCAGATAAATCTAACATTTGTCTTCCCCTGTTACCGGCTTTAATGATTGTTTCAATATTATTTGAAAAACTGATTAATCCTGCTTTATCTCCTTTTTTAATCGCAATATTAGATATTACCAAAGCAGCATTAATTGCATAATCCAATAAACTCATTTGATTGAAAGGCATTTTCATACATCGCCCTTTATCAATTATGCAATAAACTTCCTGTGACTTTTCATCCTGATATTGATTAATCATTAAATCGTTTTTTCGGGCTGTAGCTTTCCAGTTTATAGTTCTGAAATCATCTCCTGAAACATATTCGCGAATTTGTTCAAATTCAATATTGTGCCCTAATCTTCTAATTTTTTTTATGCCAACTTCATGCAAGCGATTTGATATCGCGAGAAGTTCATATTTGTGCATTTGAATAAAAGAAGGATAAACTGCCACTTTTTTATTTAAAGCAAAAGAATACCGTCTATTAACCAAACTAATTGCAGATTGCACAAAAACATTTATGTTTTCAAAAAGGTATTCTCCACGTTTGTTTGGGCGAAGCCGGTAAATAATTACCTTGCTTTCTCCGGGCGCAATTTTTACTTCAAACTGTATATTGCGTTCCTGAAATTGAACAGGAATTTCATCTATAATTTTTAACCAAACATCAAATGGGTATTTGCTTTCAATAATAATTTTAACCTCATTTAAGTCGCCATTTGAAAATTTATCTGAAAGACTACGTTGTACATATAAACACGGCCCATTCTTATAGAGCAAAAAAACATCTAAAATTGATAGCAAGCAAAATGCATAAAACAATATTTTAACAAAAGGCAACAAAAGCGGAAAAAAGTAAGCAAATAAAAATAAAAGTCCGATACTTACTAAACCTGTGATAAAAAATTGTCCAATGTATATGCTTTTAATCATATCATCTTCTACAGTTAAAAATATGGTAAACTATATTAAACAATGATAAACAAACTGCGAAATTAACTTCAATCTTCAAAATGCAAAAATGTTTTCCATAACTGATCCTTTTCATCAATTTTTGTTGATAGGACTAAAGGTTGATTTGATTCCGGATGATTAAAAGTTATTTTTCGCAAATGAACATAGGTGATTTTTGCAGAGGCTGTTTTGGTATCTCCATATTTTTTATCCCCTCTAACCGGAGTTCCAATCCTTGCTAATTGCGCCCTTATTTGTTGTTTATGGTTCGTTGAGGTTTGTAAAACCAAAAGATTGCTGTTTCCAAGTGCTGCTAACATTTCATATCTCAACACCGATTTTAAAGAATTTGGCTGATGTGTTGTAAATACCTGCATGATGTCTTTAACATAAGCGTAACGCAGAAAATGTACTAAACTTCCTGATTCAAGTTTTGGTCTGTTGGTCGTTAGTGCCCAATACTCAAATGAAATTTTGAGCTTTTGAATGTCTGATTTAAGTTTTTGGGTTGCTTTGATGTTTTTGGAAAATAAAGCAATTCCGCTTGTTTCTGTATCGGGAGCGGCAATTAATTCTAAATACAGGCTTCCTGTTTTATTAGTATGTTTAGTTAAATATTGTTTAACCAAACTGCTTAAAGTAACAGGCGGCCGACTTTTTTCTTTTCCATCTTGCGGGGGAGAAATTGCCAACAAACCTGCAGGCTTATTGACAACAATAATAAATTCATCATCGAGAATTATATCAGGAATCATAGTTGGATGTCCTTGTTTTCTGAAGTAATGGTTTGACGTTTTTTAAAAACCAAACAAAATTCTTTTTGTGTTTTTATCTATTCTGTTTTCGCTAAACACAATATCGAAATTATATTTCACTGTGCCCAATGTTTTTTGAATGCGTTTGAAAATATCTATATTTTCGTTGGATATAACAGAGCAGACTTCTGAATTCATCTGCATTTGCTTTTCTACAAACTTTTCGTATGTTCCAATGAAATCATTTATTTCAAGTAAGAGGAGTTCGTATTCATTCAAATAAAACTTTACCTGCTCTACATAAAATTGTACATTATCGTCTCTGTCTGATTCGAAATTAGTTATTCCAATATTATTGGAGTCTGCTAACAAATTGTTGAAAAACAAATTACGCTGTTGCTCCATAAAATCAAAGGAGAGGTTGGTTTTGTCTCGGATATATTTTTCATAACCACCGTTGTAATCCAAGGCATCGAGATATTCGCTAAAAAATTGACGGGAAGCGTTTCTGAATGCATCCAATCTGTTATTCAAATTTCTGACACCGGAAGAAACAATTTGGTATTCTGCTTTTACCTGATTTGTGTAATCCAAAATACAAGTTAATCGTTTAAAGCTATCTGTTTTCAGCTTTTCTTTTTTGTGGTAGTTTGCTAAAAAGTAAGAGACTAACGAAAAACTGGTTGAAATTATAGGATTTGCCATGACCGGTGTAATCATTTTCAGTTCTTCGATGTTAAAAATATTAGAAAACATGCCCAACTTTCTTTCGCCTAATATTTCCAAAGACAGATTGACCGAGCGGTTAAATTCAGTGTAATTTGTCGGGTCAGCAAGCATAGAAAATTCATTTTGCAGAAGCAATTGACTAAAAGACAAATTAAACTGATTGGTTTCTTTGATGATGTGATTTAAAACCTGTTCGCCTGCTTTATAGCGGTTGTTCAGGTTATTGGTTGAAGAAATGTACTTTTCTTTGTTGGCGTTAGTCAGAATTGCCGTTATATCATTGCGGTTTACCGCATCTCTTTCCAAAGCAGACAAACGATTGGCGAGATTGCGATTTTCGGCTATAATTTCGGATGAAATTTTTTCTATTTTTTCTTTGTCAAAAATTTCTACTCTGATTGTATCAGGCATATCTGATATTAAGTCAGTTTGTGCAAAAATTAACCTAAAAGGCAGTAAGAATAAAACAATTGACAATTTCGAAATCAGATTCATAGAAAGATTGTTTTTATGATTTAATGACCACATTTTCTAAAAATGCTGAGCATTAACGCACAAAACGACAGATAAATTACAACAAAAGGAATTTAAACAGATAGGTATAAGACAAAGCAAATAATTAAAGGGCCGGATGTAAGTCTTTTAATATTTCATGTCCCATTTTATCTCTTTTTGTCAAGAGATAGCCTTCGTTATGAGGATTTGGACAAACTTCTATGGAAATGTTTTCAACAATTTCTAATCCGTAGCCAATCAACCCAATTCTTTTTTTGGGATTGTTGGTCATTAACCTCAATTTTGAAATGTTCAGGTCTCGTAAAATCTGAGCCCCAATACCATAATCGCGTTGGTCCATTTTAAAACCCAATGCGAGGTTAGCTTCTACGGTATCTTGTCCGTTTTCTTGCAGTTTATAGGCTTTTAATTTGTTTAATAGACCAATTCCCCTGCCTTCCTGATTCATATATAATATAGCTCCTTTTCCTTCCTGTTCAATTTTTTGCATTGCGCTGTGAAGTTGATCTCCGCAATCACACTTTAATGAACCAAGAACATCGCCTGTCAGACAAGAAGAATGAACACGGACTAAAATGGGTTCGTTTTCTTCCCATTGTCCTTTTGTTAATGCTAAATGAACATTGCCATTGTGAACTTCAGTATAGGCATGGAGATCAAAGCTGCCATATTTTGTAGGTAGTTTTACCGAAACCTCCCTATGCACCAAACATTCTTTTTGCAGCCTGTATGCTATCAGGTCTTTAATTGCAATGATTTTGAGATTAAATCGCTTAGCTACTTCAAGCAATTGCGGAAGCCTGGCCATACTTCCATCTTCATTCATTATTTCTACCAACACTCCTGCAGGTTCAAAGCCGGCAAGTCTGGCCAGGTCAATCGTTGCTTCTGTATGACCGGTTCGGCGCAAAACCCCACCGCTTTTTGCTCTTAGCGGAAAAATATGTCCCGGTTTACCTAAATCTTCCGGTTTGGTGTTGGGGTCAATTAATGCTTTGATAGTTTTTGCCCGGTCATGTGCCGAAATGCCTGTTGTACAACCATGCCCAATGAGGTCAATTGATACTGTAAAGGGGGTTTCGTGGGTGGCAGTGTTCGAATTGACCATCAATTCTAAACCCAATTCATCGCAACGTTCTTCAGCGATCGGGGCACAAATTAAGCCTCTGCCATAGGTTGCCATAAAATTGATAATTTCGGGGGTAACATTTCTTGCCGCTGTGATAAAATCCCCTTCATTCTCGCGGTCTTCATCGTCAACTACTATGACTAATTTACCTTTTTTAATGTCTTCAATAGCTTCTTCAATGGTGTTGAGCATAAACTCAGGTGTTTCGTTTTGTGGGTTTCCAAACATTGCTTTTAACTCCTTTTAAATATTTTAATAGCCCTATAAACAGTCCTAAATTCATCAGATAGAAATATCGGGCAAAACGGAAAATACGAATGTTAATATTAAATTTACCAAGACAAAAATCTGCAAACCAAAATAACAGACTAACCGATTGGAGTAAAAACAACAAGAAGTAAATATTGGTTCGGAAAGTCAAAATTGCTGAAATAATGTATGTAATAATCAAAAATAGAGGGGTAAACCACCTTAGTACTTTATGAGACCAAAAGAAAAAAGCCAGATACCCTTTACCGGGTAGCAGCAAGTGAGAAAACCTTTTAAGATTTTGAAAATTGCCTGCCGAAATACGTTTTTTACGTCGGTATTCTTCTGTTAAATCATCAGATACGTCTTCGTAACAAACTGCTTTCAATTCTTTTATAGAAAGAAACCCTTTTTCAAGTACTGTAAGAGTCAGGTAGAAATCATCTACTATAAAATTATCGGGAATGGGTTCAAATAAACTGCTTTTCATGGCATAACAAGCTCCAAAAGCTCCCATCATTGCGCCGCCGATAATACTTTCGTAGTGCTTCAATACATTTTCACGTCTGATATACCACATTTCCTGAAATGAAATTCCAACATCTTTTACCCCTATGTTTAAGACATTAGCGCCGACAATTCCCACATCAGGCCTTTTAAAATGTTTAGCTAAATGATAAAGCAGTTCGCGGGTAAACAATACATTTGCATCTGTCAGCACTAAGATGCTATTGGATGGAAGTATATCTGCATGATCAGACATGACCTGGTTAAGTATCTTTGGCTTACCATTACGGCCATTATAAATCCGTAATTTTATGTTTTTGAATTGATGAGAATAGTTGTCAAGAATTTGATGTGTGGAATCTGTTGAATTGTCAGAGCCAATCCAAACATGCAATTTCTGATGAGGATAAGTAGTATCGAAAATACTTTCCAGTTTTTTAGCAATGACCTTTTCTTCATTGAACACTGCCATTAAAACCACAATTTCGGGTAGTTCTTCATCAGGAGCAAAAACATCCCGGCTAAGGGATTTTCCTTTTGCTTTCCATGACAACCAAAATGGGTAAAGGAGATAGGTATGCGCAATGGCAGCCGCTGAGACCCAAAAAAGAATTTGTAGTAATAGCAGCAAATTGCAGGATTATATTAAGCTAAAAATTGAAATTTCACAATAAAATTCTTTGGAGTAAATGTCCTGAAGGTTATTTTCGTCTAAACAGTTACAAAGAAGAAAGCGATTAACTTTTTGACCAAAAAATTGTTGTCGTGATATTCTAAGGCAAAGTTACGGGCATTCGTGCTTATCTGATTACAGAATGATTTATTTTTTAACAAAACAATGATGTTTTCGGCAAATCTTTCCGCCGAATCTGCAATAAGAATGTTTTTTCCATCTGAATATTCTATTCCCTCTGCAGCAATGCTTGTTGCGACGATAGGCTTTCCCAATGCCATTGCTTCTATAATTTTGACTCTCATCCCGGAACCAGAAAATAAAGGAACTACCATTATGGTATGATTCATCATAAACCGGATTGCATCGGGAACCTCTCCAACTATATTCACTCCGACTATTTGTTGATGTTTAAATGAATCGGGTGAATTTCGTCCGGCAACATAAAGTTGAACTTCGGGAAAAGTTTTTCGGACTATTGGGAGAACTTCGTTGAAAAGCCAAATTAACCCCTGCCTGTTTGGAAGCCAATCGAGAGAGCCGATAAAAAAAAGCGTTGCTTCGGGAGTTTGATCCGGCAATAAAAAGGGGTAATTATTTGTATCAACTCCGGCAGGTAAAACCATCATCTTTTGATGACAGCCTAATTGCTTTAATATGTTTGCATCAATTGGTGAAATAGGAATTAACCCGTCAAACTCTGGCAACATCTTTTTTTCATAGGACTTAAATTGTTTTGCTAATATTTTGAGGTAGATACTTTTAAAGATATTTTTTTCTTCCTGTGCTAACCGTTGCCAGATTAAATGTTCAATATTATGGGTGCGCATAAACACGGGGGTATCCGGGGCAATTTTTTTTATGAGGTTTAAATATGGAGCGAGATAAATACCTTCCATCAGAACAATATCAAAGTGTTGTTCTTTCAGCAATGTGGTGAGTTTATTGGCGAAATCCTGAGAGATAAACCGCTTAATATTGTAAGAGCGGTTTTGTAAAAGTGCCTTAAATGCACTAAACAAATTCAGGTTCGTGTTGATAAAAACGGTTTCAAACTTAGCAACTGATTTAAAATCTTCCGGCAGTTGATCAACGTTAAAATTATGCTTTGGTGTGTTCATTGCAAGTAAAGTAACTTCATGTCCTGCTCTGTGTAATTCTTTGGTAATTGACCATATTGCGATAGCTTCTCCATCTGCAACCGGGAAAGGATTTTTTTTACAAATTTGAAGAATATGCATGGTTTCTGGTTGTTAAAATTTGAATATTGGCATAGATTTCAACAGAAAAATTCTTTGAGCCAGAGTCCGTTAAAGTTATGTCAATTCAATCAACAAGGTGAAATACAATTCGATTACCTTTGTTGTATCCAAGCAGGTAAAGGTATGAGATTTAAGGAACACTTTTTTCATTTAATTAAGCATCTAAAATTGGTTTTATTGCGATATGACCGTCAGGTTAGTTTCGTATTATTTTCGTTGTCTGCTTTTTTTTGTGTTGCGCTCATCGCCGATTTATTATTCCCTCCAACTACTTTTCGTATTGAGTATTCTCAAATCGTTACAGACAGAGACGACAATATTCTTTATCCCTTTCTTACTTCTGATGATAAATGGAGAATGTTGACCGAACTGGAAGAAATAACTCCAACTTTGAGGAAAGCCATAATTTTTAAAGAAGACAAGTATTTTTATCTGCATTATGGCATAAACCCGGTAGCCATTATCCGGGCTTTTTCCAATAATTTGCTGCAACGGAAACGCACCTCCGGAGCTTCAACCATTACCATGCAGGTAGCCAGGCTATTAGCTCCCAAAGAACGAACTTACTTTAATAAATTTGGAGAAATAGTTCGGGCTATTCAATTGGAATGGCATTACAGTAAACCGGAAATTTTACAACTTTATCTGAATTTGGTGCCTTATGGCAGCAATATTGAAGGGGTGAAATCAGCCTCTGTTCTTTTTTTTGACAAACAACCCAATCATCTTAGTCTGGCTGAAATCACCATTTTGGCGATCATTCCTAACCGGCCGACTTCTTTACAAATCGGTAAAAACAATGAATATCTGATTGAAGCAAGAAATAAATGGCTGCTCAGATTTAAGAAAGCCCGCCTCTTCAGCAATTCCGAGATAGAAGATGCACTTTTAGAGCCATTTGAAGCCCGGAGATTGGATGCACCCAAGTTTGCTCCACATTTTGCTATCAGAATGAAGGAAAAATTTCCCAATCAACCTATCATTAAAACTACACTGCGCTTTAATTTTCAAAAAAAAGCCGAAACGCTGACTGCGAATTATATCAAACGTCTTTATTTTCAGAATATCAGAAATGCAGCAATAATCATTTTAAACAACAGAACCCACGAGGTAGAAGCTTATGTCGGCTCGGCCGATTTCGAAAATACGGAAGACGGCGGTCAGGTGGATGGGGTAAAAGCAATTCGTTCACCCGGAAGTACCCTTAAACCTTTTTTATACGCCTTGTCATTCGACAAAGGTTTGATTACCCCCAAACTTAAAGTAAGCGATGTTCCGGTTAACTTTTCGGGATATACACCGGTTAATTTTGACCAAGTTTTTAACGGAAGTGTTACCATAGAAACTGCGTTAGCTTATTCATTAAACATCCCTGCAGTAAAAACACTGAATGAATTAGGAGTTGGTTATTTTACCGATCAACTTACTCAGGCCGGGTTTTCTCAAATTAATGCAGACAAAGAAAAAATGGGACTTTCCCTGGCGTTGGGCGGTTGCGGGGTGAGATTAGAAGAACTGACTAATTTATATTCAGCATTTGCCAACAAAGGAAAGTTATACAATCTGAATTGGCTGAAAGGAACGAAAGACACAAGTTCCCGGCAGATAATATCAGAACAGGCCGCCTATATTTTTACCGAGGCACTGACAAAAATCAGTCGCCCGGATTTGCCGAAAAATATGGAAAGCAGCAAGAATCTGCCGAAAATTGCCTGGAAAACCGGCACTTCTTATGGGCGCAAAGATGCATGGAGCATTGGTTATAATGCCAATTATACCATCGGAGTTTGGGTCGGCAACTTTTCGGGGGAAGGAGTTCCTGAACTTGGCGGAGCAACAATCGCCACCCCTTTGCTATTTGATATTTTTAACAGCGTTGACTATTCACCCGGCAACGACTGGTTTGCCCCGCCCGATGAAATCTCCTACCGTTGGGTTTGTTCTGAAACCGGACATTTACCACAACCCGATTGTACTAAAACAGTTATGGATTATTATCTGCCCATGATTTCAGACAACAAAATGTGTCAGCATCAAAAAACCTATTTTGTATCCGCTGACAGCAGTATCAGTTATTGCACGTCGTGTTTACCGGAATCGGGGTTTAAAAAGAAAAACTATCCCGTTTATCCTCCTGAAATAGTCGCTTTTTACGAATCAGAAGGCATTCCTTATGAAAAACTCCCTCCGCATAACCCCTTATGTGACCGGCTTTTCAGCGGGACAGCCCCTTTGATTACCTCTCCTCAAAACGGACAGGAATATTTGTTAGACCCGATGGATAATACTCAAATTGCTTTGACCTGCAACACATCCAACGATGTTCAGGTTGTATATTGGTATGTCAATGATCAGTATTTAAAACCGGTTATGCCAACGGGTAAACTTTTTTTTATTCCCAAACCGGGCAGAAATAAAATAACCTGCGTGGACGACAAAGGTCGCAAGGAGCAGATTTATATTATGGCTAAGTATTTGTAGAAATTGACTTTCATTGGTTTTGCCGTTTCTCTATCCCTTTGTTTAGAGCTGTTTTCTCTTTCTATAAGTGTGGATTGCGCCCCCGGATGTTATTAGGGTCATTGAGTATTGGCTTAGTTCAATTTCTTTTTCATATAGTTTGACCATTTTTACCTGAAATTGCATGATACCACCATTCTCTTGTTGGTGGCAGTTTTAATTCCCCGTCTGACTGTTAAAAAAACTAACAATTTTATTTTCGTACTCAGCCTTATGTTTAGATTTCATCAATGAAGCATGATTAGCCTCTTCAACTGTCCATAACTCGGTCGGAACAGGGCTGTTGTTGTGAAACACACGACCCATTGCAACAGTCGCAACATCATCACTTTTTGAATAGATGAGCAATAAGGATTTTAATTTCTTAGCTTCTTTAATTCTTTCCTGCATGTTATATTCTTTTTTGTACTTTGGAAAAAAGAAATAAAAGGCTTTTAGCAGTTTGTATGGAATAGGATACTTTATCCAAAAATCTTCCAAAGAGGTTGCTGCACTTTCTACAATTGCAAATTCAAAAGGATGAGTATCATAGGCAAAAGAAACGGTTGCCCATTGACCTCCAAGCGAAATTCCAAAATATCCGATGGGAAGATGAGGGGTTAATTTCAAAGCTTCGTTTCCTATGGCAAGAATATCTTCAAAATATGAAAAATTCCCGTTTGTACTTTCTCCAAAACCATTGATGTCAAAAATCAGGGTATTAAATCCGTTTTCTCTCAATAACTGCGTATAACCATTTTTAAGAAAATATCCTTTGGCTTCTTTACCCATTGGATGCCCTAATACAATAGTCGCTTTTTCCTGATCGGTTACTGCCTTTGCAAAAAGACCGTAAATAGTTCCTCCGGTTTTACTTTTTGCCTGAATTTTTTGCCATTCTTTTTGAGACTCCGGGGTTAAAGGATTTTGCCATTTTACCATAAATCGGCCAAACATAGGTTTCTTTAGCAGTTTGTACATAAAACATTGATTTTAGTTTGAAGGAGTATTGTTGTTTTGGTAAAGCACAGGCATACAACAGCATGACCTTTTTGTACATTTTGAATTTGTGAGGCGAATTTAGGGGACTCTACACATTTTTAGTATCCTACCTTTACCAACTTGATTTAAGTTTGGCAACATAATCAACTCCAAAATCTACCCACAAGTATAGCTGTTTCCTTTTTATCCAACAACATAAGTTAGATTAATTTGGGTTGCTAACTGTTGATACTACTTTACTAACAATAATAATGTATACAACATGGGCTAATGATCATTGATAAGGATGTTTATTACCTGTTTGCCTTCATTTGGTACACATCTTCCATCATTTCGTACACATCTTCCCTCATTTGGGCCACATCTATCAACATTTGGTACACGTCTTCCATCATTTGGGCTACGTCTTCCATCATTTGGGCTACGTCTTCCAACACTTGGGCTACGTCTTCCAACACTTGGGCTACGTCTTCCATCACTTGTGCTACATCTTCCGTAACTTGGGCTACATCTTCAGTCACTTGGGCCACATCAATAATTGCGTGGTACACGTCTACCATGGTGTGGTACACGTCTATTGTGGCGTGGTATTTACTTATTTTTATTTATGTTCAAGCCTGTTTTTCTTAAATTGGTTAATAATCAACCAATCTCGTTCGCTTAAAATTGGCTTTTATTAAGAAATAGGCCTTATGTTTTATGTGAAGAGCAACTTTTTTTGAGAATATTTTTATTTGTTGGAACTTTTATCAAAACTATTTCCTTTAACGGAATGAACTTCAATAAGCAAACTTTTTAAAACAATAAACAATAACATTTATTCAAATAAAACACTTTTTTAGTTAAATTCAAATTGAAATTTTTATGGCACAAGATTATTGGTTACCCAGAGATTACATGGGACAAAAAACGTGGATAGATAATTTTTCGGTCAAGATTGGAGGTTACGAAACAACCCTAAGTCTTACCCCCGAAATTTTAACCTACATTGCAGACGTTAAAGCTTACTCGGACTTTTTATTTCTTAAAGAAGTTGGATTGCGCGCAGATGTCAAAGAATTGATTAGCCACAGACGTATCTTTCTTAACGGTAAACCGGGGGAGGTTATCAACGCATTTCCGACAATAACTTTAAGAGGAACACCCCCGACAAGTATTAACGAACCGGTATTCAGAGCTTTAACCAGATTGGTTAGAACGATTAAATCACACGCCAATTACAGTGTTGATATTGGAAGAGATTTAAGAATTATTGGTGCTGAAAGGCCGCTTCCCGGCGAAGATGTTAAACCGGTACTTAGGGCAAAATTTGTGGGAGGCAAATTGATCATTTATTGGAAAAAAGGTAAAATGACTTCCATTGATTTTTATGTGGACAGAAACGATGGGAATGGATTAGTATTTCTTGGTAACAATGTTAAGCCCCATTTTACTTTAACCAATCCGATTGCCCCTGGCGAAGAACCTAAAACATGGAAAATTGTAGCCCAGTATCGCCTTGGCAACGAACCTTACGGAGATTATTCTGATCAAATTTACATTACACTTAGTTCAATTTTCTAAAACAGGTATCTTGAATTAGAAACTTATCTAAATGGGTTTTAAAAAAGTGAAAACCGCATTGCCATTAAAAAAGGCTTTGCGGTTTTTTATTGAAGTGAATAATAATAGACCGAAGTGTTATGTCTAAACTAAGACATATAAAACAGGTGTTCTGTTTACGAACCATGGTTTACACATCTTTTAACCTGTTATATTAAGACTTTACATACCAACACATTGCATCAACCTTAGCCCTGCCGATTTTAGTGTTAAAATAATACTGTTTTGGCAGAAAAATGATTGATATTCAAGATTATTAACCATGTGTACACATTTGTAACAGAAATGTTTTTTTTTAACAGAAAGTAACTAAAGAGTCATTTAGTTGCTACTTTTGCATGTTTAATGAAGCACAAAATAAACATTGCAGTAGATGGTTACGCCTCCTGCGGTAAAAGTACCTTGGCAAGAGATTTAGCCTCAAAATTAGGATACATTTTTATAGACTCGGGCGCTATGTACCGGGCAGTTACTTACTACTTTTTGACACATCAGACAGACCTCACTCAACAATCGCAAATAGAAGAGGCACTAAGCCACATTAAAGTTTCTTTTCAATCCCACCCCACTTCAAATCAACTTCAAACATATTTAAACTCCCAAAACGTAGAAGTTCAAATCAGAGACAAAGAAGTCAGCGAATTTGTCAGTCAAGTTAGTTCTTTAGAAGCTGTAAGGAAATTTTTAGTCAGACAGCAACAAGAAATAGGAAAAAATAAAGGGGTTGTGATGGATGGCCGGGATATAGGAACGGTTGTATTTCCCGATGCGGAACTTAAACTTTTTGTAACAGCCGATATTGAGGTCAGGACTCAGCGACGGTATTCTGAATTAAAGTCGAAAGGAATAGAGATATCTTTAGATGAAGTAAAAGAAAATCTGCAAACCCGCGACCTTATAGATACTACCCGGGCAATCAATCCCTTACGACAGGCGGAAGATGCCATAATGTTAGACACTTCCAAGCTGACCCGGGAAGAACAGTTGTTCGAAGCTTTAAAGTTATTAGCTCAAAAACTTAACACAGATATTTCATAGCTCAATTTCAGAATTAGCCACCAAAATTTTTTAACAGAAAAACAATTACTCAAACAGAATACTATGAAAAAAACATTTTTACCTCCGTACAGCCCATCTACAATAAAAAGGTATGTGGCTGGTTTTATTCTTTTTCTTACCCTTTTTATGGGGAATGGTTTGCAAAGCCTGTTTGCACAGGTAACTGTTACTGGCGCTGTTGCTGGTGACGGATCTTATAGTACATTAGGTGCTGCCTTTACTGCCATCAATGGCGGAGTTCAAACAGGTGCAACGATTAATATTTCGTTGTCAGGAAACACGACAGAAACAGCATCAGCCATATTGAATACCGGAGCATGGACAGCAGTTAACATAACAGCAACTGTTCCGGTTGTTATTTCGGGAACTATTGCCGGTGCTGTTATTAAATTAAATGGTGCTGATAATGTAACAATTGATGGTCGTATTGGAGGCACCGGTCGAAACATCACTGTACAAAACAACAGCACAGCAGCCACTACTGCAGCAATTTGGTTAGCAAGTGTGGCAGCAGGCAACGGTTGTACGGGCAATATCATCCGCAATTGTGAAATTGCCTGTGGTGCTACCCAAAACACATCCACTACTAATACATGGGGTATTATTATGAATGGTACCACAATCAGCAACACTGTAAATGGTACTGACAATGACAACAACACTTTTCAGGAGAACCGCATTATCCGGTGCCGGCATGGCATTGTAACCCGCGGAACGACCACTAACCTGAATGAAAACATACAGGTAATAGACAACATAATCGGCCCCGACTCTTTCGGTGCAGACCAAATCGGTATTGTTGGGATATTTATGCAGGCAGACAACAACAGTACAGTGAGTGGAAATACCGTCCAGTTTGTGGGAGGACCATTTGCCAGCACCACCGGCGGCGCAGACCGCGTCGGTATTGCTATTGGAGCAAATACCTGGAGCGTTACCTCAACAACCACGATCACTTCGACCAACTACACGGTAACGCGCAATCTGATTCATGATATTATAGAAGAACGCACATATTCGGCAGTCGGATTAATATTGGGCACTACGAATGGGGGATTAGCCACGAACAATTTTGTGTGCAGCAACATGATTTACAATGTTAAGTCTAATGGCATAGCAGGTGATGCAACATGTGGTATCGGCATCAGCGGAGGTCATACAGATCAGGTGGTTTACAATTCAATCCTGCTTTCAGGTGATGTTGATCCAAATCCCTCTGCAACTGCAACATCCATATTCGGAAGCGGTATCCGCACCTCCAACACTGCAACCACTCATAACAATCTTACCCTGAAAAACAATATTGTTTATATGGACCTTTCATCGTCCAGTTCACCGGCCGTTCGTTTCTACTGCGTTACAGGTACGGCTGCTGCATATACCTGGGGCACGGGTGGTTCTAACAACAATAACTTTTACTACAATACCGCAAACCCTCAATGCCTGACGGGTGGTCTCGCAACTACAAGCGGCACTACGGCAACTACACAGTTTACATTGCTTAGCGATTGGCAAACTGCTTATACCAACCCCGGTCCACAAGACGGGGCTTCTATTCAGGCGAATCCGGGCTTTGTTTCCAGCACCGACCTTCATATCAGCACCGGTAGCACTGCGGTGAACAACCTGGGAACCACAATTGGCGTTACCTGTTCAATTGATTATGACAACGAATTACGAAGTGTTACTACTCCCGACATTGGTGCGGATGAATATACACCGGTCTCTTGTTCTGTCGCCACCGGTGGCACTATCAGCCCCAACACCCAAAGCAAATGTGTGGGGCAAACTGCAACCATGACGACAACCGGCTCAACGGTAGGCGTAGGAACGACTTACCAATGGATGGTATCGTCAGTTTCGGGAAGCGGGTATGTTCCTGTTACGGGTGGAAATGGAGCAAATACAACATCATACACCACCGATCCTCTTTTAGTGGGCACTTATTATTATGTATTAGAGGTTACTTGTAGCAATTGCGGTCCTTGCAGCAGTTTTTCAAATGAACTTACGGTTACTGTAAATCCATATCCCACCGCTTCGGCAAGCAGCAATTCTCCGGTTTGTTCCGATGCTACACTTGACCTTACCTCTTCAACTGATATAGGAACCACTTTTCTATGGTCAGGTCCGAATTCTTTTAGTAGCACCATCCAAAACCCTTCTATTTCAAACATAACAACTGCAGGTGCAGGAACTTATACTGTTTCTGTAACTGCCTCCGGATGTACTTCAACAGCCTCAACATCTGTTTCAGTATCTCCGGCTATAACTGCTTCAGCCTCAGCAACCCCTTCAGAACATTGTGTGACAGGCACTTCCCAACTAAATGCCGTAGGAGGCGGCGGAACAATAAATTATTTAGTTGCATCTACTACTTATGCACTTCAGCCCACCGCCGGATTTACTACAGGTATTTCAGGAGACGATGTCATAAGCGCTTCTCTTCCTTTGCCTTTTACCTTTAACTTTTATGGTCAAGACAAAACCAGCTTTTTCATAAATACCAACGGACAAATCGGGTTTAATTATGCCGGCAGTTCGGCCGCACAACAACGCACCGCTCAAACCATACCTAATGCAACCGTTCCTAATGATAATATTAGCCTTTGTTGGTCAGACTTAAACCCAACAGCAGGTCAAATTACTTATGGTACAATCGGCACAACACCCGATCAAATTTTTGTTATTGACTTTAATAATGTGCCTTTCTTCTCTGCCACCGGTTCGGTTTCCGGTCAGATACAGCTTTATGAAACCTCCAATGTCATTCAGATTCATGTAACTTCTGTGAATCATGGAACCGCTACTTTTACACAAACTTTAGGAGTTGAAAATTCAACCGGCACGTTAGGAACCGCAGCTCCCGGACGCAACAATGTGTTATGGAACATTTCTACTCCAGAGGCATGGATATTTTCACCCCCTTCTGCACTAACTTATTCATGGTCTGAAAGTCCTGCATTACCCACAACTTTGTCTGCAACAAATATTGCCAATCCAATGGCAAATAGTGTAACAGAGACAAAAACCTATACAGTTACTGTAACCGATCCCAACAGTGGATGCAGTAATACAGCAAATACAACAGTTACCATTAATCAAAACGTAAATGCAGGTACTATATCCGGAACTTCTCCGCTTTGTGTTGGTGCAACAGATACTTATACCACAGACGGTACTTCCGGCGGAACATGGAACAGCAGCGATGATTTGATAGCAACCGTTGATCCCGGTACCGGTTTGGTTACTGCCATCGCGCCGGGAAGCGCTACGATTACTTATACTATATCAACTGGATGCGGAAGTCCTGTTTCAGCAGTTAAAGTTGTTGAGGTGATAAACAATACCTCAAACAGCACATCAATAACTGACTGCGGTTCGCATACCTGGTCGGTCAACAACGTAACTTATACAGAAACAGGAATTTATAGTTATGTAAACGGTTGTCATACTGAATATTTAGACCTCACCATAATCCCTACTACTTCAAATTCAACAACTATTTCACAGTGTTTCACTTATACCTGGCCGGTTAACGGACTTACTTATACCGAATCAGGCACTTATACCGATGTTAATGGTTGCCATACCGAAACTCTGAATTTAACCATTACTGAGGGATTTGTTCAAAATAATACCGTTACAGCATGTTTTGGCTACTATTGGTATGCTAATGATCAGTTTTATACTGAAAGTGGAATATATGAGTACATTGACGATTGTTACATGGAAATATTGAACCTGACGATTTCAGATTGTCCTTTGAATTTTTCATTCGAATTTCTTGATCCTTGTATCTGTAACAACGATGCTACCACTGCTGCCAACGACGGTACTTTTGATGAATATGCAAGTGTTTCTTTTGATACACAGTTTGAGTTTGAACCTGCAGATTTCGAGGTAACAGTTTTGAGTTCTACCGGTACTACAGGTTTGCCAAATGGAACCGTACTTGATTTCAACGGTGAAATACAACTGTGGGAAACTCCATTCTTTTCTCATGTTGATGAAGTTGGATATTCAATTGTTTTTGAAGTACGGGCTTCGGTTGAAAACAATTTGGGTCTTGATGGCGGGGAGTTAATTGCAACTGTTATCGGATCTAATAAATGTGCTTATCCCAATCCGGCTGTAAGCGGATTGGCATCGAGTTATTGCAGTTCTGATTCAGGCGGAGTTCCTGATAACGATATTACCGTAATCCTTACAGGTTCACCAACAGGACCTGAAGGAGTATTTACCCTTTCTGGAACAGATTTAACTGGAGGTCCGACAATGTTTACATTCACCCCTCCTGCAACCCTTGGCAGTTCTACCCTAACCGGTACTTACTTTGGTGCTGAAGATGAAGAAGGAGGCATATCTCCCGATGGCGGCACAACTCCCGCTTTCCCCGGATGTATTCAGCCTTTTTCTGCCACAACCAATATTGTAGATTGTCCTCCGGGATGTAATGCGTCACCCAATATGCAATGGGATAATTAATAGTAACCCAAGCGAACGGAAGCAAAATATTGTGCTACACAAAAACTTGCGACTGTTCGGTGAGTAGTTAAACAAAAGAGCGGCAAACTGCTCTTTAGCTGCTCACCACTTTATTTCATAACTCCAAATAAGTTCCAAATGAATTTAAAAATAAAAATAAGACCTTATAAAGGTGGGACGCTTGGGTGGTTGTGGTTACTATCTATTGTATTGCTGATTAGCCAAAACATATATTCCCAAATACCGGGAGGCACGATTACGGTTTCACCTACGGAGCCTATAATTGGTACTGTTTCAGGCGCTAATACCACCCCTCCTTACGAATTAATCTACTTGCTGAGAGATGAAAACAATAATGTTGTTGCTTCTAGTTTTACCGGAACATTTCCTCCACAGCCCGTGGGTTCTTATAGATTGACGGCCGTTAATCATGACGGCACTTTTGTTGTTCCCACAAATTTCGGAGAACCCGGCGGTTGTTTAGAATTACTTTCTCGGGATGTGCAGGTAATCGCTTGCATTGAAACCTGTGCAGGTGGTACTTTTACTGCCTCTGTGAGTTTTGCCAACATAGACGAACCCTATCTGGTAGATTATGTTTTAGTATGTGACAACAATATAGTAGGCACTCCAAATTCAACAGGTATTTTTACTGCACCCGGTTCTGTTTCGGCAGGCGGGTGTCAGGTATATGCCATCAACTACGATAGTACTGTCGGCTCACCAAGCTATATTGCGGGTGCAAACAATGCTTTAACGGTCAATAATAGCCTTTGTTACAGCATGGTTGACCGTTGTGTAACTGTTTTTCCTGTTCCTGATGCAACTGTAACTACAACGGATGTACTTTGCGCAGGTCCTAACACCGGAAGTATTATCATTACAGGGTTAGTCCCAAGCGAAACTTATTCTATTTCCTATTACAAGAGCTTTTACCCTCAAACAGTATTAACAGGACAAGTCGCAAACCCGCAAGGTCAGATAGTTATCAGTAATCTTAGTGCTGCAAATTATTTTGATGTTATTGTAACAAACAGTTTCAATTGTTCTTCTACACCTGTTGAGGTATTTATCAATCCGGCATCCGATTGTCCTTGTTATGAGGCATGTCCCGGTGGGTCTTTTCTCGCAGCAGTTAATCCTGCTACGGTTAACTTAAGCGGCACTTATCAGCTTGATTTTATTTTGGTTTGCGGTGATGCTGTGTTTAGTACAACCTACGACACCAATAAAGATGGTATGGAAAACATAACTGTTCCTATATTGGGTAGCGAATGTATGCTGTATGCCCTGAACCACGATGGACAGATTACTCCGGCAGATTACTTTGGCAGTGAAGGCAATAGTCTCGTGATACCGTCATTTTCTTGCTATACCGAACTTTCTCGTTGTGTAAGCTATGAAGACGATATTCCGCCACAGATTACCTGTCCCGGTACGCAGAACATTATTCTTAACGAATCATGTGCTTCTTTCTTGCCTTTATACAGCCCGGCAAGTGTTACAGATAACTGTGCATTATCTGTGGTCAGTCAGGAGCCTTCTCCCGGTATGCTCAATTTCGGTGTCGGACAAACTACCGTAACATTGTATGTTGAAGATATAGCTTTAAACTTTGCAACTTGTTCTTTCACGGTCAATCACATAGATATAACACCGCCGTCAATTACTTGTCCGGTTAATCAGAACCTGATACTTGATGGCACTTGTTCAGGTACTCTGCCTTTGTACAGTGCTTTAAGTGCTACCGATAATTGTGTTACACCAAGCGTAACTCAATCTCCTTTAGCTGGAACTACACTTTCGGGCATCGGTACAACAACGATAACACTGACTGCAAATGACGGAAACGAAAATATCTCAACCTGTTCTTTTGATGTCAACCGGTTAGATATTTCCCCTCCTTCCATAACATGCCCCTCTACACAGACTCTGTTATTAGATGCTTTGCATGTTCGGCAACCTTGCCATTATACAGTGCTGTTAGCACGGTTGACAATTGCGGCACACCTACAGTAACACAAACTCCACTCGCCGGAACAACGGTTTCCGGTGTAGGAACGACCACTGTAACCTTGTCTGCTAACGACGGTAACGGAAACATAGCTACCTGTTCGTTTAACGTTGACAGAGTGGACAATACACCGCCAACTGTAACATGTCCTGCAACCCAAACGCTAACACTTGGTGCTGTATGTACAGCAACTTTGCCTGCATATAGCGCAACCGGAAGTTCGGATAACTGTGGCATTCCAACCGTTACACAATCTCCGGCAGCAGGAACTACTGTTTCCGGTGTAGGAACGACCACTGTAACCTTGACTGCTAACGACGGTAACGGAAACATAGCTACCTGTTCGTTCAGCGTTGACAGGGTGGACAATACACCGCCAACTGTAACATGTCCTGCTACCCAAACGCTAACACTTGGAGCTGCTTGTACTGCTACCTTGCCGGCATATAGTGCAACAGCCACTGCCGATAACTGCGGTACGCCAACCGTAACACAATCACCTGCTTCGGGAACTACGGTAACGGGTGTTGGAACAACAACGGTTGTTTTAACTGCCAATGATGGCAACGGTAATATTGCTACTTGTTCGTTTAGTGTGAACAGGGTAGATCTAACTCCGGCAACGATTACCTGCCCGACTACGCAAACCTTAACCTTAGGAGCTGCTTGTACGGCTACTTTGCCGGCATATAGTGCGGTTAGTACAGCAGATAACTGCGGTACGCCTACTGTTACTCAATCCCCTGCATCCGGCACAATAGTTTCAGGAGTTGGTGCGACTACTGTAACCTTAACCGCCAATGACGGAAACGGCAACTCGCCTGCATCCTGTTCGTTTACGGTAAACAGGGTGGACACTACTCCTCCGACCATTACCTGCCCGGCGAACATTACCCAACTGTCATCTCCTACAACTTGTAATGCTGTGGTGAGTTGGGTAACACCTGCTACTGCCGATAACTGTGCCGTTGCTTCGGTAACCCCTTCGATTCCGTCGGGAAGTACCTTCTCGGGCACGACAACAGTAAACTATACAGTGATTGATGCTTCGGGCAACTCGGCAGGATGTTCGTTTACCGTTACCATCAACGATGGACAACCACCTGTTTTAAGCCCTTGCCCTGCTAACATCGTGAATTGTAACAACACCATTACCTGGACACCACCAACAGCTACCGACAACTGTATAACCGTAAATGTAACGGGGACTCACAACCCGGGAACAGCGTTTCCGTTAGGAACAACAACGGTTACCTATACAGCAACAGATGGTGCAAACAATACTGCCACCTGTTCATTTACGGTTACCGTGAGTTTGTTAACCGCAAGCCTTACCGCTTCAAACTACAACGGCTATAATATCAGTTGCTTTGGAGGAAATAACGGATCAATTACTGCTACGCCAAGTGGTGGAATACTTCCTTATAGTTATGTTTGGAGTAATGGACAAACCGGTTCAAACATGGCTACAGGATTAACAGCAGGTTTTTATTCAGTAACCATCAGCGATCCAAGTGGTTGTACAGTTGTTCAGACGATTACATTAACACAACCTCAAACTCTGAACTGTACGGCTACTGTTGTAAATCCCACTTGTTTTGGCAGCAACAATGGTTCTATTACCACCAATGCAAGTGGTGGCGTAGCTCCTTATAATTATGCATGGAGTGGCACGGGTGGACCTTTTGGAAATGTCAGTTCTATCAACGAATTAGACGGCGGCACTTACACGGTTACGGTTACAGATGCTAATGGTTGTGTTTGTATTAATACATTTACAGTTGTAGAGCCTCCTGAGATAACTCCTTTAGCAGGTACGGTAAACATTTTTGAAGGTGCAGGAATTATTCCGACCTTTTACAATGTCAACATTATAACTTTTAGCGGGGGGTTAGCGCCTTACAATTATGTTTGGAACAACACCGGCTATGTAGTATATAATATTCCATCTCCGGGAACTATTAATATTATTTATGCCGATAATGCCACATGGAATGTTACCATTACCGATAGTAATGGATGTGGTGTCGGGTTGCTGGAGTTTAGCAGTACTTCAGGGAATACAAATCCTGCGGGACTTTTGAATATTATTAACAGCACAATCACTCCTGATTTCGGTTTGAGCAATGGTACCATATCTTTAAATGTTGGTGGAGGAACTCCGTGTGCCGGTGGTGTTTATCAATATCAATGGAGCGGCCCAAGTACATGGACCGGTGCACCTGGAGCTACATCTAATAGCTTAACTAACCTGCCATTTGGTTGGTATGTTGTTACAATTACCGATTGCAGCAGCACACCTCAATCCACAGTAGGATGGTTTTGGGTACCAAAGCAAACCCGGGGTAGGGGTAAATCAGAATTTACCAATGACCTGATTCAGGTTGCTCCCAACCCGTTTGCACTTGAAACTACCATTTCCTTCTCTTGGCCAAAAGATGATGATCTGAGTTTAAAAGTGTATGATGTTGCAGGACGAGAAGTAATGAAATTATTTACCGGAACTGTAAAAGCCGATCAGTTATACGACATAGAATTTGATGGACGGGCGTTGCCTAATGGACTTTATATTTGCCGTTTGGTAAATGCAGAAGGCATTAGCATCCAAACCAAAACTTTGCATCTTCAATCAAAGTAACCCGTTCTTTTAATCTTTAAAAAGCCCTTACTCCTTTCGGGAGGAAGGGCTTTTTATTAAAATCCAACGTGAAGTTTGACTTTGATTTGGGTTTTTATTGGGCGTTCAATAAGATAAGCGTGGACTAATGTATTAATGAATGGTCAACAAGCCCTTCAATAATACAACCTCGAAGAGGTGAATGTTTGCAACAATTGAATTGACATAAACTAATTTGTAAATGTCTAACTGTTAAAACAAGAGTTCTTTTCTTGCCATATTTAGGCGAAATCCGAGGCCAAAATAATGATTGGATAAATTGCCTGTGGGTATTTCAGCTTTTTGACGGCGGTAATTATAGTTCAAATCGAGCCATAGATTGTGTTTCCACATATAGCTCAATAAAAAATCGGCAAACAATATTTGAGTTTCATTGCCCTGAAGAAGTTCGTTGTCATAGTCCTGTGGGCGGTTGGATGTATTGAGCAAAAATATGTTGCCTCCCCAGTTTACAGAGTCCGTATCTGCGCCAAACTGAGCATACAGAACATTGAGTTTTAGGTCTAAGAATTGATGAGGTTTGTATCGGATGATCGCAAGCGCTTCCCGGAAATTGGCTCCGAAAGGGTGGGCGAGGGGTTGGTTAAAATGTGTATAATTTCCGCTTTCGGTATTGTGGCTATAAGTGTATGGTCTGACTGTGTTAAATTCTATCTGCAGGTCGAGGTTGCTTATATCGGCTACATCTATATATTTTAATCCTGCCTGCATTCCGTATTTATTCGCCCACCAACCGGTTTGGTTTTTAATTTCAGCAAACTTAAATTCGTCCAGAACTACTTGTCCATATAGTGAGAACCGCTTAAGGAAGTTGTATTTAAAATCCATCCCCAGAATAACATTGTCGGGACTGCCAAGATGATACTCTATCGCCCGGTAAAAAACAATGGGGTTGAGATAGCTCAATTCAAAATCCCCGTTTTCCCTTCCAAAAACAACTCCTTCAAAGATACCTAGGTTAAAACGCTTAGTTATGTTCATGCTCAAGTGGTGCATTGCGGCATATTTTTTTGGCAATAACCCATCCGCTGCATTGCGAAACTGACCAGTTAATTGCATGAACAGGTTTTGGTAATTAAGCCTCCAAATTTGAGTGTTTAGCTTCAGAAACAAATAATTGTTTGAGAAATCGGACAAAAACAAACTTCGTACCCCATTCCCGATAAAATTTTTATCATGTCCGAATTGGAGACGAATCCTTTCCAAAGGCTGAAAGGTGAAATAGCCCTTTGCATGAAAATAATCGTATCCGGGAGCAAAAAGACTGTCGCCAATCATGCTGTTAAAATTTTTAAAACGCCCTTCCCCCGGAACCGCATTATGCCTGACTATATATTGGTCGGCATATTCAGGATAACTGACCTGATTATCGGTCAAAAATCCATAGAAACCGAGTGCATCGTTTATCATGCCTCGCAATTCAATGCCTCTTGTGTTGATATATCGAATTTCATCGGTGCTTGATTCTTTTCCAAGCTGCATGTGCAATATGGGGTTGACAATCAAAACAGCCTCTTTGCGTTTAATGCGCAAAAAATCGGATGGATATTGGTACAGTTTTTTTAAAAAAGGTTTTTTAGTAGGAACCAACCCCCAATCAGTCCATTCGTTATTGTCTTTATATAAATGGTATTGGCTGAATCGGTCTTGCTTTTTGAAACGCACATTTTGCATCTCATCCATGCTTTCAGCAAGTAAAACCGCATTGAATCGCGTATAAGGTTTTAGGGCAGTAAATATATAAGAAGTATCTAAACGCCCAGATTTTATTTCTATCCGGTCAAGGATATGATACGCGTGATTTTGAAGAGGCAAAAATGTGCTTTGCGCAAATAGATTAACCCAAACAGATAAATAAAGAACAAGAACTAAACAAAGGCAACTTCGCTTCATATTGACAAAAAGGTAGTTTTATAAAACTTCAGTCGGTCAAAGTTATTTAAATTGCCGAATAACTCCATTTAAGTCTGAAAAATATGGCATTACCCAGGTTTTCAATAGATTTCCTGTTGGATGTTTGAGCAAAAAATAATTGTCCTATCAGGTCTAAATCCCAGTTCTGAGCTAAGTTATAAGAAAGAGAAGGAAGTGCTGCAAGAAGATGGCCGTTTGGAGAATAGAGAACTGCAGCACTGGCATTAAACAACGGGGTAAAACTTTTACCGGTTTGAAGCATGGATGTTAATTTGACCGGCATCAAACTTTTGGGGGATAAAGTAAATGAATAAAGTTCTGACAAGTTTTCCAACGAATTGGCACCGGCACTGTTAAACAAAGCCGAAAAATTAACATACCAACCTTTGGGAAAAACATAATCTACTCCTGTTGAGGCACTCAAAACTCCGCGGTTGTTTAATAAATTTTGATAGGGCAAAAAATAAGAAGCCTCACCTTTCCAACCGGCATTGCCTAAATTGCCGGCCCAACCGGTACCAAATACGGCATCAGTCAGGTACTTTCCCACTAAAATTTGAAAATCATAACCCTTTAAATTAAATCCAAATTTTGTAGCTGCAATCCAATTGTCAGAATTTGTTGCCGGTGCAACTGCTAAATCTAAATTAGTAAAGTCGGAAAAAAAAATCTGGGCTCTTATGGCATCAGTGCCGGGTCGTTCTTCGTAATCAAAGTCTAAAAAATTGTAAGAGTTAAATACATCATTGGGGTTCCAAACGGTATTTAAACCCCAGTTGATTCTTTGTCTTCCGGCGCGCAAACTCCATACTTCGGTTTGATACTCTATCCAAAGTCTGTCGAGTATGCTGTGAATGACCGCCCCGTTTTTATTCACCCAAATTTGAGATAAGTCAACAACACCGTTTCCAACATCTATTGACTTTGCAAAATTGGGGTTGATTTTTACCTGTTCGCCTAAGAATACCCGGTTTCGCAACTCGGCTGCAAAAGTAAATTTTGGAGTTGGCAGCCATTTGAAATTTATTCGGTGATGTAATAATTGCCCGGTAATTATAGTATTCAGGTCATTGGCATACTGTATAGTTTGAAGAGATTTTACATAACCGCCCAGTTGATATTCTTGAAGTTTGAGCGAGTCATTTTGAGCTAAAACCAATTCGTTCATTAAAAGGCTTAACATACAAAGGATACCTATTCTGGCAGGAAGCAGAAATATGTCAAAAGACTTCAACATTCTACTTTAATTTTTGACAGTAGTGCCGTTAAATGCGGTAAACGAAGATTTATTTCCTTTGATAAATCTGCTTTTCGACAGTATAGGTTTTCGATAAAGTTATTAAAAACTGTGTCATCCGTAACAATTGTTTCTACTTTCAGTTGTTGAAGATATTCAATAGCTACATCATAATCCTGCCATTGACCGATTAAATCTCCTATTTCATCGAGAACCGACAGAAGTTGGTTGGTAAATGTAAAAGTATAACCGCATAGTACAAGAAATCTGGAGTTATAAGACCATTGTTTAATTATTTTACGAAGGTTATGGAGTTCATGTTCATTTTCGAAAATGATTTTAATCTTGTTAGTTGCAGTTTCAATACAATATAGTTGGTATTTGATTATGCTACTTTGATTGATACTTTGAACTGATTTTGCAAATTTTTTGATTGATTTTTGTTTACCCGGCCATTGGGTATTCAGGCATTTGAATTTAAATTTCTTCTCTAAAGAGTTTTGTTGTTGTTGCAATAATTCTAAAAAGGGATGCATTTTCTTAGCCAATGGACTATTGCTGATGAGGTTGTAATGATTATGACAATCACGCAGTTTACCGGCGGCTTTGTATAGTTTTAAATAACTCTTAAAATAAGAACGTACAGAATTTCCTTTTTTTGTAAATGAAGCTAAAATCAGTAAAGCCCTCCATTTTTTAACCATTACTCTCAGTTGATGAATTTCTTCTTCAAAAGGAGAGGCTGTAGTTAGCTCAAATTGTTTTAAAAAGTCTGAAAACAGGTTGCCTGCTTTCTTTACTGCAATTTGTTTTTTTAGCTTTTTTATCTTAATCATTTTCTGTTGTTATTCAATCCTGTTTAGACCACCGCGTAAGTATCAGAAGCGACGCTGCCATCTACTAAGGTAATAACTCTTCGGGCTTTGTCAATAACCCGTTGATCATGGGTGGAGAAAATAAAGGTCATGTTTTCTTCCCGATTGAGTTTATCCATTATATCGAGCAGATTAGAGGCTGATGCTGAATCTAAATTAGCTGTTGGTTCATCTGCTAAAATAAATTGAGGTTTGGATGCCAGAGCTCTTGCAACAGCTACACGTTGCTGTTGCCCACCGGAAAGTTGTGAAGGACGTGAATCCATTTTATCAGCTAAGCCGACTTCTGTTAATAATGCTTTTACACGTTGGTCACGGATGTGTTTTGATATATTTTGCAATAACATGATGAATTCAACATTTTCGCGGGCAGTTAATACAGGAATTAAATTAAATGACTGAAAAACAAATCCAATATTATACAATCGGAAATCAATCAGTTTGCCTGGCGATAAGCCTGTTATTTCTATGCCATTGATTCTGATATGTCCTGAATTTGGACGGTCTAAACCTCCGATTAAGTTTAGCAAAGTTGTTTTTCCGGAACCTGAAGGTCCCACTAATGCAGTAAATTCTCCTTTTTGGATTTGCAAACTGACATTATTAACGGCATATACGGGGATGGTATCCGGATTGTAGATTTTACTCACATTTTGAGCATCAATAATAGTCTCCATTTATCTTTGTTAGTTTTATTGCGGATTTTAATTTTTAAAATGTCATTCCATATAGGTTTCGTAGAAGTTGTAATTTTCAGGCCTGCTATAGTTAATCAGTTCTTACTTACCTTCTGATTGCTTCGACAGGATTTAGTCTGAGAGCTCTTATAATAGGGAAGATAGCGGAAATTACTGCAGTAATTAAAACTAAAATCAGGATTTGTATATATTGAGTAAATGGCAAATCGGGGTAAATCACGTTGCTGAAACCAAAATCACCCATTGATTGCCCGGCTACTGCTGTCAGATCAATGCCATGAACTGATAAGTATTTTATGATACCGAAAGACAATAAAAAACCCACAGGCGCACCGGACAAAACTAAAAAAACAGTTTCTGTCATAATCATGGCATAAAGTTTAAGCCTGTTCATTCCAAGAGCCATGAGAACTCCCAGCTCTTTGGTTCTTTCCAAAATTGCCATCAACATAGTGTTGATTATCCCAAAAGCCAGTGCTAATAATATAATAACTGAAAAAATCATAGAAGCTTGATTCATCGTTGATAATATTAGTGCAGTATCAGGAGAAATTTCCCGCCAGTCCTGCACTTTAAGCAAAGGATTATGGGCGGTTATCTGGTTTTTTACGGTTTCAGTCCAGCTATCATTTTGCAGTAAAACTGCAATTTCATGAGCTTCATTTGTCAGATTTAACAAACCCGCAATGTCAGACATTTTTACATAAACATTTCTTTCGTCAAGTGAAGTATTGTAAGATTGATAAATACCTTCTACCCAAAAAGCAGAAGAGACCAGATTGTCTTCATTGTCTTGAAAAGTCAATACAACTTTTGAGCGCAGTTTTAACTTCAACTTTTTGGCAAGCTTTGCACCTATTAATATTCCGTTTGCTTTTTTACTTGTAAAGTAATCTCCCTCATTGAGTTTACTTTTCAGTTGAGAAACAGAAGCTTCATTATCCGGCAAAATGCCGTTAATTTGAATTCCGCTACTTCCGGTTGCATTGGCAAGCATACCCATTACAATTGTTCTGATAGTAGATGCCCTAACTCCTTGTAATTGGGTGATTCGAGCAAGCACATCATTTGCGTTTGTGATGGTTGGTGCTTGTGTAAAATCTTTTGTAAATTCAGGATGATGGAGTTGTATATGAGCAATTTCATTTTCGATAGCTATTTTAAATCTTTCCTGTCCCATTCCCCAGTAGATGGAAGCTATGAAGGCTCCAGCCCAAATTCCGATAGCGACAGAAACCATTATCACCAAGCTTCGGGTAGGATTTCGCCAAATATTTCTCCAGGCAATGTTCACTATCATAATAGAATGGATAATTATACTTGACAAGTCTTTAAATTATTTTTTCATAGCCTCAACTTCGTTAAGGGTAAATACTTTCATAATAGGGTAAAGGGATAACAAGAAAGCAATACAGGATATTATTATAGTCTGTTCCAACATGAGTGATGGGCTGAAAATAGTAGGTATTACCGGTTCAAACCCATAACCCTCGTACATTTCAGCCATTTGCCCGGTAAATCGCAATGGGTTAACACTTAAGTAATAAACTAAAGGAATACTAACCATGATGCCTGTAATGCAACCGGTAATTGTTACTAATAAAGACTCAATCAACACAACACAGGCTAACCGAAGTCTTTTCATGCCAATGGCCATCAGCATCCCAAATTCATAGGTTCTTTCTGCAGCCATCATTAAGAGAGTTCCAAAAATACCGAATGATACGAGCAGATATAACATGCCGATAATAATATAGGTACTTCCTTCTTTAGTTCTGATTAACTCCTTAATTTCAGGCATCATTTCTGCCCAGGTCATTACTTCATACTTAACTCCGGCAAGAGGAATCAGTGCTTTCACCACTTTTTCCAAATTTGCAGGGTCGTCTAATGACAACACCAGAGATGTTAGCATATCAGATGCTCCATAAAGATTTTGAGCAGCATTTAGTGGCATATAGATCATGCCTTCATTGAGCTCAGGAGAAGCAAATTTTAATATTCCAAGAATTGGATATTTACCGGCTGCCGTGCTACCATGATACCCTTGGCCTAACAAAACTATGGTGTCTCCGGTATCAATTTTCAGTTTTTTGGCCAACCCTTCTGTAATCAGGACCGCACTATCCTGAAGAGTCAGGTATTTCCCCCGAATTATCTTGTTTTTTAATTTAGTAACAAAATCTTCATTGTCCGGATCAATACCTACTACAATACTTCCCTTCGTAACTTCATAAGAAGATGCTAAAGCAAATGATTCAAGTCTTGGAGTAATAGCTTTAATATGCTGCTGATTTAAAATCAATTTGTTCAGAGTATCTTTATTGGCAAAGCTGTTATCTAAAATTTGCTCATCCCAATAACCTTTTAAGTGGATTTGAGCATAACCGGTGTAAAAACTCACGACATTTTTTGTCAGATTGTCCCATACTCCTTTTTGCAGCGATATGGTAAACACAGACAATAAAACTGCAAAGAAAACCGAGGCCATAGTGATAAAAGTACGGCTTTTATTTCGCCACAAATTTCTCCAGGCTAAGGTGAATAACATATATAATAACTTATTTGATGGGTTGTTTTAGCTAATTCTACTTCACTTTTTTCAAGTTTTGCAAGGTAAAGAAGTTATCTTCAATATTCATATTCAGTTTCAGTGTTTTGTAGGTTATAACAGTTAGATGCCCCGGTTTATCTGCGGGAGACATCACCATTTTAGTAGGTAGAAGTCTGCCATCAAGTACTTTAACCTCTGAACCTTGTAAGGTATTGATGAGGTAATTGTCCTCATCATAAAACTCAGTTCTTAGTTGAAGAAAGTTATTCTTTTCAATCCAAAGTATAATCTTCCCCCAAACCACTGCGGCATCAGTATTTGGCACTAACTCAATTTTATAGCAATCATAACCTTCCACCAGCTCATTACCTAATATTGTATGAGTATAATCGTCAACTATTGAAGATTCCTGTACTAAATCATCATTCGTAAAATCTGTCCCCATCCAGGACTGAGACATCATTGAAGGAGGCAACTTAATAGTTCTTTCGAGACTGGGAAGCCAATTCCAAATTTCCTTTTTGCGCTTTAAAAAAGCAGTGCCTTTATCTTTTGCCGGTGAAAGTATCAGGATTAATGCGTAATCATCGCCTTTTGACCAGGATTTAATATCCATTGATCTGTTCCAGGCAGGACGTATGACTTTGAAATTGATTTCAGAAATGGCACTATTGCCGCGTAAGTGATCAACAGCATTTTGAACTATCTGTTTTGCATCCTGAGCAACCAACAAAGTGCAGGAAAAAAATAAAAACAATATAGTAAAACTTAATTGTTTAAAACAGTTCATAAAAAAAATTTGATTGCAAGTTAAGAAAATTGTACATTAATGAGTTCTGAAAAGTTTAAATATAGATTTAATCGCGAACAGATTAAATTAAAAGCAATAACTTTGAACTAAAATATTCGGTCACATTCTATTTATTTAAATAGATGTAAAAAGCCCTTCTATGAAACATTTAGTATAAAAAATAATTGTGTTTACTGGTTATCGGTAATGATAAAAACGTCTGAATAGTTTTTGTTAAGTTTTTAAAAATAGATTTTGAACAATAGCTTTGCAACCATAATGAATGATTTTTCAGTCTTTTATAGTTGTCCAAAAAAAGTCTTAAAAATGCTATTTTTAGGTTTTATCAAAAAAATGTCATAAAGACTATCAATTGCATTAGGCTATAAAGGAAAAAATTTCTATTTTTATCGGTCAAATCTTATTTTCAAATTATCACGTTATGAATAAAACATCTACACGACACATTTGGCTTTCTGTTTTTTGCTTTATTTGCTTGTCATTCTTAAATATAGAATCAAATGCACAATGTAGTTTCAGTGCAAATGTCGGTGCCGTAAGCTTAGGATCTATTACTCCTACCGGCACCTGGCAAACAACAGGATGCGTTACAGGAGGAGATTATTACACATTTAATGCAACTGTCGGACAGCAATTTGCATTTACATTTTGCGGAAGCGGCGGTACTGCAAGTTGGGATACTGAATTAAGCATTAATACCGCTGCAGGTGCCGGAGTTGCCGGTGCATACAATGATGATTTTTGCGGCATTCAATCCCAGTTGACATGGACCGCTACTTCAAATGGTACATTTGCCATTTATGTAACCGGTTTTGGTTGTACCAATAATGCAAATTGTGCTACATTAGCATACAGGGTTATTACGCCACCACCACCACCAACTGCATTAACCGTACAAACCGGCGGAAACAACAGTAATGCCTCCTGGTTAGTACAAAATGTTTTCTTAACCGGATGTTCACAAGTATCCGGTGTAACATTTACCGGTAATAATCAAGCTATCGGACATTTTATAAACGGAGCAAGTATTGGTATTCCCGAAGGAATTATCATTGCAAGCGGTGCAGCTACAAATGCTCAAGGCCCAAATAACTCAACCGGAGTAACTTCTGCTTTCGGAACTCCCGGAGATGCTAACTTGACTGCTTTAACTGCCTCTACCCCCTGTGGCAGCCCTGCACCAACTTTTGACGCAGCATTTATTCAATTTTCATTTGTTCCGCTTACAAACTCTGTTCAGTTTCAATATGTGTTTGCTTCGGATGAATATCCCGAATATGTATGCTCATCTTTTAACGATGTATTTGGTTTTTTTATAAGCGGTCCCGGTGTACCACTTCAAAACATAGCATTGGTTCCAGGTACCAGTACTTATGTGGGGATTAATACAGTCAATCCAACCAATAACAGTGCTTTTTATAATGCCAATCCTGCAGGAAGTATCATTACACAATATGATGGTTATACGGATGTTATGACCGCAGTTGCTACCGGACTAACTCCCTGCCAAACTTATACCATAAAACTGGCAGTTGCAGATGCAGGCGACTCAATTTTAGATTCTGCGGTATTTTTAGCTGCAAATAGTTTTAATGCGGGTAATGCTGTTTCAGTCACATCATTTGTACCCAGTAGTGGTACACAAGACGCTTATGAAGGTTGTCAGGATGGTTATTTTGAATTTGTTAGAGGTGATGTTACGGATCTGAGCCAACCTATCGTACTTCAAATTTCTGTTACAGGAACTGCAACCCCGGGTGCTGACTATCAAACACTTCCAATTACAGTAACTATTCCCGCCGGACAAATTTCTTATCAGTTACCGGTTATTGCTTATGCCGATTTATTACCCGAAGGGTTTGAAAGTATCATTGTACAAATCAATGAATTACAATGTAATTGTACTTTCCCCCCACCGGCACAATTAAATATTTACGACAGCCCGGAACCATTTAATGCTTTTATCAGCGATCCACCTACTATTTGTCCCGGTGAAAACGCTTTGATTGCGGTAATTGCTTCGGGTAGTACATTTACACCCTATACTTATGTATGGAGTAATGGTCAGAACGGTCCTGCTGTTACAGTTACACCGCCTGTATCAACGAGTTATTCTGTAACAGTTACAGATGCTTGCGGTAGAACTACTACTGCAACAATTCAGGTCAATGTAAGTAATGCTCCACCGAATGCTGCGATCAATCCTGCAGGACCATTTTGTAGTAATGCTTCCCCTGTTACTCTAACAGCAGTTAGTGCAGGAGGAACCTGGTCAGGTCCCGGGGTAAATCCTGTAACCGGCGAATTTGACCCAGTGGCAGCATTTGGTACAGGTCCAGGCCCTTATACAATTACTTATACAGTTAGTAATTCCTGCGGGAGCAGTACACAAAATACAACGATAACCGTCAACCCTGTTGCCGTGCCGTCCATTAATCCGGTTACTCCGGTTTGTCAGGGGGCGGTAGCTACAACAACATTAACTTCTAACGTTCCCGGAGGCACCTGGTCAGGACCAGGCATATTAGGCGGTACAAACACGAGCGGTCAATTCAGTTACGCATTGGCGGCCTCTTTAGGTGCAAGTCCCTATACTGTTACTTATACAACACCTGCACCTTGTGGCAGCAGTACTACAACTACGATTTCAGTTCTTGCGCAAGCAACTGCAGGTATTTCTCCTGCTTCTACAATTTGTAATGGTCAGAGTGCGACTATCACAGCAACAGGAGGAGGAACATATCAATGGAGTTCGGGCTTAGGAACCAATGCGACGATTACAATATCACCTACTACAAATACAACCTATACTGTTACTGTTACCAATACTGACGGATGTACTGCAACAGCCAATACTACTGTTACTGTAAATAATATCAACCCACCGAGTTTGGCTGCACCCAGTATTTGCCCGGGCCAAAACGTTAGTCTAAATGCCGGTCCCGGATACACGCAGTATCTGTGGTCAACCGGAGGAGCTACTCAAACTATTACTGTAAACCCAAGTGTGAATACATCCTATACGGTTACTGTTACAAATGCCGCAGGCTGTACTGCATCTGCAAGCGTGAATGTAACCATCAGTTCCAACATTGTTCCGCCAAATCCATTACCACAAACCATCTGTTCGGGAAGCTCTGTAACACTTAATGCGGGTTTAGGATATGCTTCCTACAGTTGGTCTTCCGGAGGTTCCGGTCAAACTGTTTCAGTGAGTCCGACAACCACAACAACTTATACTGTAACAGTATCCAATGTTCAGGGTTGTACTGCTACCGGAAGTGTTACGGTTACTGTGAATTCTATCACCCCTCCAACAATAGCTCCCCAGCAATTATGTCAGGGAGGCTCTCCAGTTGATTTGACTGTGAATGGAGGTCCTTATGCAAGTTATGCTTGGTCCAACGGTGGAACCAGTCAAACAATTTCAGTCAATCCGTCTGCAACAACAACTTATATCGTTACAGTTACCAATGCTGCAACCTGCACGACTACTGCAAGTGTTACAGTTACAGTAAATACTATTTCTCCACCGGCAGTTACTTCGGCTTCTACATGTTTAGGGGGAAGTGCTACGATTTCTGCTCCACCTTTATTTGCAAATTACCTTTGGTCAGATGGTTCCACCTCTCAAAGTATTACAGTAAGCCCTGTAACCGGAACCAGTTATTCTGTAACGGTTACTGATGCAAATGGATGTACGGCTGTTGGTACAGGAACCGTTTCTGTTAATAATAATCCCGCTCCTGCAATAAGTGGTTCACTTTCGTTTTGTATTGGAAGTAATACAACATTATCAGCACCTCCCGGGTTTAGCACTTATGCCTGGTCACCTTCAGGTTCAACTTCCAGTATTACAGTCAACACACCCGGAACATATACCGTAACTGTAACTGATGCTAATGGGTGTACGGGTACTGCTTCAGTAAATGTTACACAGGAAGCGTCTCTTAGCCCGGCTATTAGTGGGGATTTAACACTCTGTGCCGGAGAAACTTCAACATTAGATGTCGGTGCAGGTTTTGCAAGTTATCTTTGGTCAACCGGTTCTACAACAGCAAGCATTACTGTTCCACCCGGAATCTATAGTGTAACAGTAACAGATGCGGGTAATTGTAGTGGTACTACTGAGGTAGAAGTTGTTGCAAATCCTGCTCCAGAAGTAAGTATTTCAGGCGATCCAACGGTTTGTGCCGGAGATGATTCGAATCTGGATGCTGATGCCGGATTTGTTCAATATTCGTGGTCAACCGGTGCTTTCGGGCAAAGTATTTTAGTTACCACACCCGGCACATACGTTGTTACTGTAACTGATGCTAACGGATGTACCGGAACCAGCAATTTTGTCGTTACAGAAAACAATATTATTCCTCCTGCAATAACTCCTCAATCTACTTGTGCCGGTGTGAATGCACCTCCTTTAGATGCCGGTCCGGGATTTAACAGTTATCTATGGTCAACCGGAGCAACCACTCAATCTATCGTTGCAGCACCTAATGCTACAACGACTTATAATGTAACTGTAACAGGAGCAGAGGGGTGTAGTGCTACTACAGATGCTACCATCAATGTAATTTCGCAACCACAGGCTGTCGCCGACCCTCCTCAAAGTATATGTAACGGTGATATGGTATTCGTTGGGGTTACCGGAAACGGTGATACTTATACTTGGGATAATGGAGATACCGGTTTTGTTATTGCAGTCAGTCCTTCAGTTACCACAGTTTATACTGTTACTGTTTCTATTGGCGGAGTATGTTCGGCAACAGATCAAACTACTGTATTTGTCAATCCGCTTCCAACCCCTGATGCAGGTCCTGATCAGGAAATTTGTTTAGGACAGGAATCGGCTACCCTCATAGCAACAGGTGGCTTAATATATTCCTGGGATGGTTTTGTTGGTAACAATCAATCAATTGTAGTTAGTCCAACAACCACAACAACTTATACGGTTACAGTCACCGACGCAAATAATTGCAGTGCAACAGATGATGTTACGGTTACTGTCAATGAATTAACCGGCTTGACCATAACAGGTGCAGTGCCCGTTTGTGAAGGAGATCCGGCAACATTGACCGCAAGCGGTGGTCTTACTTATTACTGGAGCACCGGTGAATCCACAACCTCTATTTCAGTAAATCCGATTACCACCACCAGCTATACCGTTACGGCAACAGATGCTAACGGATGTAGCGCAGAGGTTACAGAAACAGTAGTAGTTAATGCTATTCCACTTGCAATTCCCGGCAGTAATATTCCCTGCGAAGGGACAGATTTACAGCTTTCGGGCGATGTTTTTGTACCGGGCGGAGTTCCTCCGGGCAGTACAGTAGTATATAGTTGGACTGGACCCGGAGGATTTACATCTTCTAATCAGTTCCCATTAATTCCGGGTGTCAATATAGCCCAGGAAGGAGTATATACGTTAGTAGTAACTGTAAATGGTTGTCCTTCAGCAAGTGCAGATGTCAACATAGATGTTCTTCCAAGCCCGGTTGCAGTTGCTACAAATAATGGGCCTGCTTGTGCCGGGGATATTCAATTGCAAGGATCTACAAGTTTATCGGGAACAACTGTTTCCTATCAGTGGACAGGTCCGGGTGGATATAGCTCTATATTACAAAATCCTATCCTATCCGGAGGTAGTGCGTTATCCGGCACTTATACTTTGGTAGTTACAGTGGATGCCTGCCCATCAGCACCGGTTACTACAGATGTTGATATATTCCCTATACCTCCTTTAACAATCTCAGGAAATCCCATTTTCTGCGAAGGAGCAAGTGCTGTAATTACAGTTGATGAATCCTACCCAACTTATCTTTGGTCAAATGGCAGTACAACCCAAAGTACCACAGTTACTACAGGTGGTGTTTATTTTGTTACGGTAACTGACGCAACAGGATGTACGGCAGCTCAATCTATCAATATAACTGTCAATCCATTACCAACCCCTGCTATAACCGGTGGAGGTGTAACAGTTTGTGCAGGTTCACCGGTGTTGTTAAGTTCAACAGGTGGTTTTTCTGCATATCAATGGAGTAATGGAATGAACACAAAAGATATAACTGTTAATCCGGAATTCAATACAATCTATACTGTTACTGTAACAGATGCGAACGGATGTACAGGTACTGCAACTACAAATGTGGATGCCATCCCAAGTCCGGACATCACCATTACAGCTCCACCGAGTATTTGTTTAGGAAATAGCGCAACTATTACTGTAAACGGTGATCCGGCACATGATTATTTATGGAGTAACGGAAATACTTCACAGTCATTTACAGTTTCTCCGGCTTCAACAACTACCTATACAGTTACTGCAACGAATAGTATTGGATGTACCAGAACAGCCTCTGTTGAAATTGTAGTTGATTTTACTTTGAGTCCTTCGATTACAGGTGCATTGGTTGTATGTCCGGGATTCTCAACAACATTAAATCCCGGAGCTTATGCAGCTTATGCCTGGAGTACAGGTAGTACAAATCAAACTATCACAGTTTTCCCAACCGGCCCGACAACTTATACGGTTACTGTTACAGATGCAAATGGATGTACCGGTGCAAACAGCGTCTTGGTACAACTAAACGTCGCCCCAACTCCGGTTATAGATGGAGTAATAGGTTGCGGAAACTTTGTTGAACTGACAGCACCTGCGGGTTTTGACGAATATATTTGGAACAACAGTGCCACTACACAAATCATTAACCCAACTATAGCGGGCACCTATCAGGTTACCGTTACAGATAGTAATGGTTGTACAGGGGAATCAAATACTTACCCGGTAACTTTCCAACCTGACCCAAGTATTTCAGTATTAAGTACAACGGATGCTACCTGCGGAAATAACAATGGAGGAATGAGTGTAACAGGTACCGGTGGTACAGCACCATTAACATATTCGTGGTCACAACCCGGAGGCCCTACAGGGCCATCTGCTACTAATTTAGGAGAAGGCACTTACAGTGTTACGGTGACAGATGCAAACGGATGTTCTGCAACAACATCTGCTGATATTGTTAATATTGCAGGGCCAACTATTGACAGCATGTTACCTGATGATGCAACATGCGGATTAAATAATGGTACAATAGATGTTTCAATTTCCGGCGGAACAGCTCCGGTAAACTACTTATGGTCTCATAATGCACTGCTCAACAGTCCAAATGCAACAGGTTTGGGCACAAACAGCTATACTGTAACAATCACAGATGCCAATAACTGTACCGATGTTGAAACGGTAAGTATCACAAACCTTGCAGGTCCAACCTTAGCTCCGGGTGCGGTTGTAAATGCCGCATGTGGTGTTGCGAATGGTTCGGTTTCTGTTATTCTTTCAGGCGGCACCTCTCCAATCACCTATTCATGGTCACATAACCCGGGTTTAAACAGCCCCGATGCAATTAATTTGTTATCAGGAAGCTATACCGTTACGGCTACAGATGCAAACGGATGTCAGGCTATTCAGCCTATGGCAGTTGCAAATGATGGAGCACCTACTTTAGCTGTAGATAGTGTAAGTCCTGCTACTTGTGGAAATAATAATGGAAGTATCACAGTATCTGCAACTGGTGGTTTCGGAACATTATCTTATGAATGGTCGCATGATCCAACCCTCACAGGTCCTACCGCATTTGATTTGGCACCGGGTAATTACTTTGTAACAGTTACTGATGAAAATACTTGTGAAGCTGTACAGGTGGTTATTGTGAGTAATTTACTAAGTCCGGTTTTACAAGTAACAGGAGTTTTACCTGACAATTGTGGAGCCGGTACCGGCAGTATTACTATATCAACTGCCGGAGGTACCGCCCCGATAAATTATTTATGGTCACATGATGGAACATTAAACAGTCCGACTGCTAATGGTCTTTCTGCTGCAACTTATACTGTTACAGTTACTGATGCAACCGGATGTACAGCATCTATCAGTGCGCCTGTAGTTGCAACTACTAATCCGACATTAGCAGTTACAACCGAAAACCCGGCCAGTTGTAGTCAGTCCAATGGTAGTGGTGCTGTTGCAGCAGCAGGGGGTACCGGACCTTACTCGTTCGAATGGTCTCATGATCCAACACTAAACTCAAATGCAGCTACAGACTTAGCAACCGGCACTTACGACGTAACTGTAACAGATGCAAATGGATGTATTGCAGTTACAACCGTAAATATTTCAACGTTAAATGCTGCAGTATTAAATTTGGTGAGTACTGCTAATGCTACTTGCGGTAATGATAATGGCAGTATCACTATTTCAGCAACAGGTGGTAATGGCACACTAACCTATTCATGGTCACATGCTCCTCTTTTAAACAACACAACTGCAACAGACTTACCTGCCGGCAGTTATACAGTAACTGCAACCGATGCCACCGGTTGTGTCAGTACTTTGGATATTAGTATCAGTGCAGATCCTTTACCTACTATTAGTATATCCGGGGTCAATCAAACCACTTGCGGTGATGATAACGGAAGTATCTTGGTTACCGGTTCAGGAGGTACAGGTACTTTAACGTATTCATGGTCACATGACAATTCTTTGAACAGCGATAGCGCTGTAGATTTACCCGCCGGTAGTTATACTATATCAGTTACAGACTCAAATGGTTGTTTAGCAACTACAAATACAACAATCAATAGTTCGGAATCACCGGTTGTTAGTGTTTCATCTACAACCAATGCTACTTGTGGAAATGCTAACGGAAGTATTACTTTTGCTACTACCGGAGGTACCGGAGCGATAACTTATGCATGGTCATCACCCGGAGCTACAGGGCCTTCAGCTTCAGGATTACCTGATGGTACTTATACCGTAACAGTTACTGATGCTAATGGTTGTACGGATACAGAAAGTGCGACAATTACAAATTCCACACCGCCAACTATAGCTGTGGACAATATTTCAGATGCAACCTGTGGGGTTAATAATGGCAGCATTACGGTTATTGCCTCCGGCGGAACCGGAGCACTAAACTATACATGGTCACAAGCAGGATTACCCAATAGTCCGACCGTAACAGGGTTGGCTGCCGGTTCTTACACAGTAACAGTAACAGATGCAAACGGCTGTACCAATTCAACGAATGCGGTCATAGCAAATCCTGATGGGCCTGTTGTAAGTGTGGGAAGTACCTCTGATGCAACTTGTGGTTTGGCTAATGGAAGTATTACCTTTACCACAACCGGTGGAACAGGAATTTTGTCTTATAACTGGTCTCAGGCCGGAATACCCGATAGTCCTACAGGCACAGGTTTAGCCGCAGGTACTTATACAGTTACAGTAACCGATGAATTGGGTTGTTTGGACATACAATCTGCAACTATTGGTGATTCTCCATTACCAACTGTTAGTCAGGATGTCATCACTCCGGCAAGTTGCGGGCAGTCTGATGGATCTATCAGTGTAATTGCAAGCGGAGGAACAGCAGGTTACTCCTATAGCTGGTCACATAACAATGGTTTAAATAGCTCCATTGCTACTGACCTTGCAATTGGTTCTTATACCGTAACAGTAACTGATGCTAATGGTTGTACCGGAAGTGTGACATTGGATGTGGGCACATTAAACGGGCCTGACGTTGCATTATCAACTTTGGTAAATGCAACCTGTACTAACGATAACGGAAGCGTAACGGTAACAACTTCTGGAGGAACAGGGATAATTTCTTACACATGGTCGCATGATTCAACACTTACAGGAACAACTGCTACTGGGCTTGCTTCAGGTACATATATTGTAACTGTTTCCGATGAAAACGGATGTCAGGATGTATTAACTACTACGGTTAACTTCTTTGGTTCACCAACCGTAAGTTTAAGCTCAATCGGATCTGCCTGTGGATTAACCGATGGAAGCGCAACAGCTACAGTAGCAGGTGGTACAGCACCGCTTACTTATACATGGGCACATGATGGAACATTAAATGCAGCAGTTGCAACCGGCTTAGCTCCGGGTGATTATGCTGTTACAGTCACTGACAACAACGGATGTGTATCTAATGCCACAGTTACGGTTCCCGGAAATATGCCGCCGCCTGCACCAATTTGTGGAACAGTTACCAATACAACTTTGCAGTTTGTCTGGGATCCTATTCCGGGTGCTACCGGTTACGAAATCAGTATTGATGGAGGTACTCCGGAAACATTAACCGCCGGAACAACATCTTATACTGCAACCGGATTAAGCCAAAATACTACCATTACCATAACAATTTTTGCTCTCGGGCCGGTTGAATGTGGTAATAGTATAACCGTTTCTCAGGATTGTACAACTACCAATGTGGCATGTCCGACTATTACTCCCGAAATAATTGGGCTGTCGGCAAGCTATTGTGTGGATGCGAATTCAGTAGTATTAAGTGGAACTCCGGCAGGTGGTATATTCAGCGGCACCGGAATAACCGGTACAACCTTTGATCCGGTTTCCGCAGGTGTAGGTACACATACTGTCACTTATGAATTTACAGATCCCGATGGATGTTACTATATAACTACTTTGCCGGTTACAGTTGTAGATTTGCCGGTTGCCCTGTTTACAGCTCCCGAAGTAATTTGTTTGGGAGATCAGGCTACCTTTAATTTTACCGGAACTGCAAGCCCATCCAGTACATATAGTTGGAACTTTGGCAGTGCAGGAAACCAAACAGGCGCAGGACCTCACAATATAACATGGAACAGTCCGGGCACTTATACTGCAACTTTAACAGTCAGTACTCCTGAAGGCTGTTCCTCTGATTATTCTTTGCAAGTTGGAGTTTCTAATGTGAATGTTACTGCAACTACACCAATAGGATATATCAACTCAGGAACTTCTGCAACTTTAACAGGAACAGCAACATCCGCTTTAAGTGGACAGTTAACCTATACATGGACTGCTTCAAGTGGCACTTTGAGTTGTACGGATTGCCCGATAACCATTGCAACACCAGTAGATGACCTGACAACCTATACATTTACCGCCGTAGATGAATATGGTTGTGAAGCAACTGCTTCTGTTCAATTAGGTTTGATTTATCAAAAGTTAGTAACTATTCCAAATGCGTTTTCACCTAATGGCGACAATACCAATGACATTTTCAGGCTGACAGGGCTTAATGTTGAATCAGTCAACCTTTATATCTATGATAGATGGGGAGGACAAATGTTCCAAATGATTGGTGAGGATATTGAAAAAGGCTGGGATGGAACGTTTAAAGGTAAAAATGCTGAATTAGGAGTTTATGTTTATTATGCAGAAGTTACATTTACCGATGGTACTTCCGAATTCTTTAAAGGCAATGTAACCTTGATTCACTAATTTTCCGAATTTGCTGTCTTAAATTCAAGACAGTTTAATTTGCCGCAAATGACTTTGATTTACTTGTAAATCACGTTGTTTGCGGCAAAATTTTTTAATTTCTCTGAAACCTTCTTGTTTTGCTTCTTAGAGAAATTTTAAAACATTTGTAACTATTTTTTTGACTGTAAATATCAGATAAACTGTACATGATGAAACCCGGATTGTATTTAGTACCAACACCTATCGGCAATCTTGAAGATATTACCCTTCGAGCAATTAAAACGTTAAAAGACGTTACACTAATTCTCGCCGAAGATACCCGGACAACCCAAAAACTGTTAAAACACTATCAGATAACTACTCCTATGCAATCTCATCATATCCACAATGAGCATAGTAAGTTAAGCAAAACTATAGCCGCACTAAAATCAGGAAGTTCTATCGCAGTTGTCAGTGATGCCGGAACGCCGGGAATTAGCGATCCCGGGTATCTTTTAGTCAGAGAATGTTTAAAAGAAAATATTCCTGTTGAATGTTTACCCGGTCCTACTGCCTTTATACCTGCTTTAATTAATTCAGGATTACCATGTGACAAATTTTGTTTTGAAGGATTTTTGCCGCATCAAAAAGGAAGGCAGACTCGATTGAAATTACTTTCACTTGAGAAAAGAACCATCATTTTATACGAATCACCACATAGATTGCTAAAGACTTTAAATCAATTAGCCGAATATTTAGGAGCTCAAAGGCAAGCTTCAGTCAGCAGGGAATTGACCAAAATTTTCGAAGAAAACATACGTGGCACTTTGTCCGAGTTAATAGGATATTTTGAATCCAAAGCCGTCAAAGGTGAAATAGTAATTGTTGTAGCAGGAAGTACAAATGAAGGATAGTTGAAGCTAATGCCCTTTCTGGAAATAAAGGAATTGCAATTTATAGGGCAAAAAAATATTTTTCCAAGGTAAACAAATAGTTTTTCAGGGTAAAAAAATATTTTTCCAAGGCAAACAAATAGTTTTTCAGGGTAAAAAAATATTTTTCTAAGGCAAACAAATAGTATTTCAGGGTAAAAAAATATTTTTCTAAGGCAAACAAATAGTATTTCAGGGCAAAAAAATATTTTTCCAAGGCAAACTAATAGTATTTCAGGGCAAAAAATATTTTTCCAAGGCAAACTAATAGTATTTCAGGGTAAAAAAATATTTTTCCAAGGCAAACTAATAGTATTTCAGGGCAAAAAAATATTTTTCTAAGGCAAACTAATAGTTTTTCAAGGTTAAAAAATATTTTTCTAAGGGAATATTCGAGACTGTTCTATAAAGTGTGTATGAATGAAATGAGACTATCTTTTTTTAAATCAAAGGTTTCAAAATGCAGTAAAAAAGAAAAAGGGTTATAGTCTCAATTAACCAAAAGTTATTTCCAGGTAACCGGTAATGTTTTAGGAGTAATGACAGGAATTTCAACAGAAACTTTTTCCATTCTTGGTTTTATGACCTGTTTTGATGTTTCTTGATTGGCATAAATTTTAGTATCAATCAAGGCAACTACTTTGATAGTTACATCAACGGCATTTAAGTAGTTGTCGTTTTCCAAACATAAATAAAAGGCAGAGGGTTGCGTATGATTGAATTTTCCAAACCCTCCCTTGCCTTTTCCCCAATCTATTGGGAGGAAGGTTTTTTTTGATAAAAACAATTCAGCCTGAACGGAATCTGTAATTGCGTAATAAATATCATCTCCTGTTTTTGGAATGGCCAAACCCGAAACTAATCCTGCAACTAATCCACCTAAAGGAGAATAAATTGCAATGACTCCCTGTGCAAAGCCGGCAATAGTTTTAACATTTTCAGTCCAAACCATACTTGCTTCTTCACCCACACCGATCCAATAGGCCCAACCTTGTAATACTTGCTTTCTACTGTTATTGCTGACATTTGGGGGTAACTCAAATCTGATACAAATCCGGTTAGAAACTCCTCCGAGATTGGCTCTTGAAGCTACTTTTTGGTTTTTATCAAAAACAACAAATTCTTCTAAGGTAGATTTCTTAAGTTCCCAGCTTTCATTTTTGGAAAAAATGGTATCATACCCCGATAAAACTTCGCGTGTTTCTATTTGAAAAGTGGTATCATAAGATGCAATCCATCTGACCTGTGAGTTGAAATCTATGGTTAAGTCTGTTTCAGGTATTCGTTGAATTTTTATATGACAAACCCTGCCTTTGAATGCTTGATTATTTACAAATTTAAAAACATATACTGATTTTTGATTGACATCAATATGTTTTGCACGAATTGATTTGACCTTATAATCTGAAAACCTGATTTGCTCAGGAAATTCTTCGATACTTACTTCTGTCAGTTCTTTTTGCTCTTCTTCTTTAAATGTAAAAATTATTTTATCACCCTTTGCAAAGCCATAATAGAGTACCTCTTCACTTTTAGGACCTATTTTTAAAGTTAAGTTTGCAACTTCAAGTAAAGGCATCTGTGCAAGGGCAAAAGGAACCTTGGCAAACAGAATGAATGAAAGTATTATAACTCTGATAAGCATCAAATTACTTGTTTTGTAAATAATTGATTAGTAAAATAAGGAATCTGCTTCAAAAGAGATTGGTAAATATTATGCTGAAGCTGAAAATTGTCATTTAAAACGGAGGACTCTATTGGATATTACTCTTGCTGAACAATTTGTGTTTGTTCGGCTGCCCGATAGGCAGGAAAGGCCGAAGCCAAAACAGAAATTATAACAACGGTTACAAAAACAAGAATGAAATCATCTATTCTCATGCTTACCGGATAAGCATCAATTAAAAATGAAGCACCTTGTAGTTTCAAAATTTCAAAATGTTGTTGTATCAAACAAATTACGATGGCTATAACTACTCCGCATGATGCGCCTATAAGAGACAATAATATCCCTTCAAAAAAGAAAACGCGCTGAATAAATCCTTTTGTTGCACCTAATGCTTTTAGAATACTGATGTCTTGTTTCTTTTCAATAACCAGCATAGACAAAGAACCAATGATGTTGAAAGCAGAAATGATTAGAATAAAAGTTAAAATAAAATATACTGCCCACTTTTCTGTTTTCATCACTTTGTATAAGAACTCATCCTGCTGATATCTGTCCAGCACTTTGAATTTTTCACCCATAATGACAGCAATTTGACTCTTTACAAACGATGAATTTGCATTTGGCAACAGTGCTATTTCATAAGCACTAACGGAAAGTGGGTAGTTCAAGAGTTTACGCATAAACCTGATTGGTACAAAAGCATAACGACTGTCAAAATCCTGTTGAATGGCAAAAACACCGGTTGGAATCAAAGAAGCTTGTGTAAATGCAGTTTCAGCAGAAAATGAACTTACCTTACCTTCTCTTCTTGGCATAAAAACAGTTAATCTTTCAAATTGATTTTGAAGGTTAACCCCTAAACTTGCCAAAACTCCTAATCCTACCACCACACAATCTGCATCTTCATTTTTTAACCTGAATTCGCCATCTATGATCGCAGTGTCCACTTGACTGACAAATACGAAATTGTCATCTACTCCTTTCAGCCTTGTGATATAATCTTTTTCTTTGTAACGCAAAAGCGCATTTTCTTCCAAAACATGAGAAATATTTGATACTCCCGGAATTTGTTTGATTTTTTCAAATTGAATGCTATCGGGCTCAAAAGTTTTACCTTCTTTAGGTATCACTTTTATATCCGGATTAAAAGTATTGTAAAGGGAAGTTACAAGATCTTCAAAACCATTAAAAACGGATAAAACTAAGATCAGGGCTGCAGTTCCAACTAACATTCCAACCATTGAAACCCCGGAAATTATATTGATTGCATTTGTAGATTTTTTTGAAATCAAATAACGTTTGGCAATATGCAAAGCTAAATTCATCGAAATCTTAAAGTTGATTGAAATGCAAAACTACAATATTTATTGGGGAAAGGTCAAGGAAGTAAGCACATTAACTTACACGAAGTATTTATAAAAAGTAAAAAAACTACAAGTCTGTAAGCCGGGTTTTGTCATGGTTGAGGTTAAATCAACCATGTTCTATCATTTATCTACTCCTGATATTGCTATCAGGCTCTAACGACCTACCCCCCGGCATCAAACGAGCAGCTTTTAGTTGTTACCCTAAAGTAAAACAACGTGCCGGTATATTTGGCCTTTCAACCCACAAGGTTTGTCCTTCAAGAAAGGTTTCCCTATCTGAACGCAGATTTTTTAACTTGCGTTTTCACCCAATACCTGCCTTAAAAAAACAGAATGGTAATTCTCTGCGACACTATCTGTACTTACAAGTTACCCTGTAAGCCCCACCTGTTAGGTGGTGTGGTTGCTCTGTGTTGCCCGGACTTTCCTCTTGCTTGTTAAAGCAAGCGATAGAACGACTTGTAGCACTGCAATAACCCATTTCTCAACCACATGGTTCAAAAATTATATTTTCCAAATGATATTGTCTGTGTTTAATTTTCAAATCCAGATCTTATTTGTCGTATGTGATTTTGTGCTTTAATTGGTAAGAAAATCATCTTAATCAATACCTATTGACCAAAAATAGTTTTATTGAACTATTTTTAACTTTACAAGGCAATTAAATGCTTTTATGCGTTAGACACAAGTAGTTTAAACAGACCAGGTTTCATTTAAATTTATCAACCATGCAACTTCAAATCAAAAATCTTTCAAAAACTTATCCCAACGGAACAAAAGCTTTAATTGACGTTAATCTGGTAATTCCGACCGGTTTGTTTGGACTTTTAGGGCCAAATGGAGCAGGCAAATCTACTTTGATGCGAACTATTGCAACTTTGCAAACTGCTGATACCGGTAGTATTGAACTGCAAACTGAAGGGGAAGAAGGAACTATTGATGTGTTGCGGCAAAAGGAGGTTATGCGGCGTAGTTTAGGATATTTACCTCAAGAATTCGGTGTTTACCCCAATATCAGTGCTGAATCTTTATTGGATCATATAGCCATTTTAAAAGGAATTTCTCACAAGCAGCAAAGAAAAGAAGTTGTCAACAACCTACTCCAGCAAACAAATTTGTTTGATGTTCGAAAAAAAGCAGTAGCGGGTTATTCGGGTGGAATGAGGCAGAGGTTTGGTATTGCGCAGGCTTTGTTGGGAAATCCCAAAGTTATTATAGTAGATGAACCTACAGCAGGGTTAGATCCCGCAGAAAGAAACCGCTTTCTCAATTTGCTCAGTGAAATCAGTGAAAATGTAATAATTATTTTCTCAACACATATTGTTGAGGATGTCAAAGAATTATGCAACAATATGGCAATCATTAATCAGGGTGAAGTTGTAATGCAGGGTAAACCTTCGGAAGCAGTAGCGCAATTAAAAGGTAAAGTTTGGCAAAATATTATTCCCAAAAACGAACTGACCGATTATATGAATAACTACCGTCTAATATCACACAAGTTTAATGCGGGAGAAATTGAAATCCATGTCTTATCTGATGACCAACCTGAAACAGGCAATTTTACTCCTGCGAATATTCAATTAGAAGATGTGTACTTCAGCAAAGTTCACATAGAAACGACACACTAAAGTAACACAATCAGTATTATATTTCAATACACTTATCGGTGTTCTTATCATTTTTACAAAATCATCCTCAAAATATGTTTTGGGAAATACTGAAATTCGAAATTTTATACCGGATTAAGAGACCGGCTACCTATGCTTATTTTGCCATTATGTTGTTGCTCTGTATGCTTTTTGTTTCTACAGATGCGATAACAATCGGTGGAGGTGTTGGCTTGATTGCTAAAAATGCACCTTTTGTGGTGTACAGGACGGTATTGATTATGAATATTTTTGGTACTTTGATTTGTTCTGCAATGATGGGAGTTCCGATATTTAGAGATTTTGATCATCAAATACATGAAATATATTATAGTACTCCTGTTTCAAAAAAGGCATATTGGTACGGAAAATTTGTAGGTTCATATTTAGTTACGGTATTTGTACTTTCAGGCATCTTGATTGGAATTTATTTAGGAACCATCATGCCGTGGGTTGAGCCGGATAAGATTGCCCCCTTTAATTTTATGGCTTATTGGCAGCCATTTGTACAGATTATTTTACCCAACTCACTGTTAATGGGGTGTCTGTTTTTTGCTTCCGGGGCATTAAGCAGAAGCATGTTAGTGATATATATACAGGGAATTGCTTTTTTGGTGTTATATCTTATCAGCAATTCGATGATTTCAGACATTGAAAATTCATACGCTGCTGCATTAACAGATCCTATAGGGCTGAATGCTTTCAGCTATGTTACCAAATATTGGACACCTGTAGAAAAGAACTCAGTTATAATTTCGTGGTTTTCGGTAATGGGATTGAACAGGTTGATATGGTTAATGCTCTCCTTTACGATTTTTTTACTCGCCTATCGCAGGTTTGCATTTTCGGCAACAGCTCCTTTATTTTTCAAGTTCAGAAAGAAAAATTCTGAAAGAGAAGTAACCTATGATAATGAAATTTTAAGATTCAATAAGCCCGCAGCTTTCTTACCGGTTTCTCCAAATTTCAATTTCAAATCCCGGCTTATTCAATGGTGGGCGGTAACCAAATTTGAGTTCAAAACCATTGTCATTTCAATACCTTTTTTATCCATCGTGTTTTTGGGTATTTTCAGTTTGGTGAACAATCTTATTTATGCAAACAAAATGTATGGATTGCAAACCTTCCCCGTGAGTGTTACAATGGCAGATATGGCTTCCGATTCGTTTGGCTTATTCATGATTATAATCATAGTATTTTATACAGGCGAATTGGTTTGGCGCGAACGCAGCAGTAAAATCAATCAGATAGCAGATGCCTTGCCAATAGGAGAAAACACTTTGTTGGCAGGCAAATTTACGGCAATGACTTTTGTGTTGCTGGTTTTACAAACAGCTATCATGTTGACAGGAATGGTTGTTCAGGCAATCAAAGGATATTATAATTTTCAACCTGATATTTATTTGAAAACCCTATTTGTTCGCGACCTTTGGTCATATCTTGTTTGGGCTTGTGTCGCTTTTTTAGTCCACACATTAGCCAACAATAAGTTTATGGGCCATGGTATCGTCATTTTATTGGCGATGCTCATAACCATTGTGTTTTCTGTAATGGGATGGAACCACAATTTATATCTTATTGGAGGAAGCCCTTCAGCAACATTGTCAGATATGAATGGGTTTGGACATTTTTGGAAACCCAATATATGGTTTGCATCTTACTGGTTGATATTTGGAGGAATTTTATTGGGCTTAGCATCAAAATGGTGGGTAAGAAGTACAGAATTTAACTTTAAAGCAAGATTAAAAGCATCAAAATATGCTCATAGCACTTTGGGGAATTTATATTTAGTATCAATGATAGGGTTGTTTTTTCTATGCGGCAGCTTTATTTATTACAATACCAATATTTTAAATGAGTATCAAAGCAAAAAAGAACGTGAAAAAGAACAAGTAGCCTATGAACAACAATATAAACGGTACGAAAATACACCTCAAGTCCGTATTCAATCTGTAAAATCTGAAATAGCTATTTTTCCTGACCAAAGAAGGGTGGAAATAAATGGCCGGTATCTGCTTAAAAACATTGCAGATCATTCGATTGATACAGTTATATATATGATGTCTGACGTTTCACATTTAAAGGGGCTTGACGTTTCAATTGAAAATGCAGAATGGCAAAAAGTAATTGAAGATGAAAAGATGGGGTTCTTTCTTTACAAACTCAAGCATCCTTTAAATAAAGGAGATAGCCTAATTTTGAACTTTTCTTACGAAATTGTTAATAATGGTTTTGAAAATGACGGGGGCAACACAGATATAGTTTACAACGGCACTTTTTTTAATAGTTTCTATATGCCGCTTATTGGCTATCAGCCTGATTTTGAAATGAACAATCCGGACGATAGACGCAAATACAAGTTGCCTCATCGGCTAAGAATGTATGCAATCTCAGACACCTTGCGTTACCAAAATCAAAATTATATCTCTGCTGCTGCAGATTGGGTTAACTATGAAACGACCGTGAGTACATCAGCCGATCAAACTGCAATAGCTCCGGGATATTTACAAGAAGAATGGACAAAAGATAACAGGCGGTTTTTTAAATATTCAATGGATAGCAAAATACTCAATTTTTACTCATATTTATCTGCAAGATACGAGATAAAAAGAGACAAATGGAATGACGTAAATATCGAAATTTACTACCACAAAACACATGCTTACAATTTAGACAAAATGATTGAATCAATCAAGCATACCTTGGATTATTGCACCAAAGAATTTGGCCCATATCAACATAAACAGGTCAGAATCTTAGAATTTCCGGGCTATTCAGACTTTGCTCAGTCTTTTCCAAACACTATTCCATACTCTGAAGGGATTGGATTTGTTTTGGATATTGACCCGGAAAATAGTATTGATATGACTTATTACATAACCTCTCATGAAGTAGCGCATCAATGGTGGGCGCATCAGGTGATAGGATCTGCTGTTCAAGGTTCAACTGTAATGAGTGAATCTCTTTCACAATATACTGCGGTGATGGTTATGCGCCAAAAATATGGTGAAGAGTTGATGAGACGTTTTTTGAAATACGAATTAGACAGATATCTCAGAGGGAGGGGCGTTGAATTAGAAAAAGAACATCCTTTGTTGCTCAACGAAAATCAGCAATATATTCATTACCAAAAAGGAACTCTGTCCATGTATGCGTTGCAGGATTATATCGGAGAAGCCCAAACCAACAAAGGGATTAAAGAATATTTGGAAAAATATAAATTTGGAGGACCTCCCTATTCCAATTCTTATGATTTTTACAAATTTATCCTCAAATTTACTCCCGATAGTATGAAAACAAATGTAGATGATTTGTTTACCCGTATCACATTATTTGATAACCAATGTAAAACTGCAACCTACGAAAAACTGGAGAATGGTCAATTTAAGATAAATTTAACATTCAACACCCAAAAAATTTATGCAGACAGTCTTGGAAATGAACATCCCGTTCAGGTATTGAATGAGTGGATTGATATTGGAGCAATCAATAAAGAGGACAAGGTGGTTTATAAAAAGAGATATCATATCACACAACCTGAATGGGAAGCCTCTTTTACTTTGGATTTTTTACCTGAAAAAGCGGGTATTGACCCCATGCATAAGTTAATAGACCGCAATCTGAGCGACAACCTCTTAAGACCCTTAGAAAAATAAAACCGATGAACGAACTTCACAGCAATAATAATCATGACAGCTTCAGGTTTCAGAATTATATAGGCGAGTTTGTTTATGGGGGTATTGATGGGTCTGTCACCACATTCGCCGTTGTAGCAGGTTCCGTTGGGGCTAATCTCGATATTTCTGTCATTATTATTCTCGGGTTTGCCAACCTCATTGCAGATGGTTTTTCTATGTCGGTCGGAAGTTTTTTATCCAAAAAATCAGAAGCCGATAATTACGAAAAACATCGCAAAATTGAAGAAACAGAAATTGAAGAAATGCCGGATACTGAAAAGGAAGAGGTTAGAGAAATTTACAGGAAAAAAGGGTTTGAAGGGCAATTGCTCGAAGATATTGTCAATGTCATTACCTCTGACAAAAAACGTTGGGTGGACACTATGATGAAAGATGAACTGGAAATGATCAAGGATGCAAAACCTCCCTTTAATATGGCTTTGGTTACTTTTTTGTCCTTCTTCAGCATCGGTCTGATCCCTTTATTGTCATACCTTTTCAAAAGTTGGCTAAACCTCGAACATCAGCAATTGTTTGCCTTAGCCTGTTTACTCACCACCCTGGCTTTTGCTCTAATTGGCTACCTTAAAACCTATGTTACTCAAACTCCTGCTTGGAAAGGCGTGGTTGAAACCGTTTTTTTAGGCAGTTCCGCAGCTACACTTGCTTACTTTGTTGGCAGTTGGTTAGAAAAAATTTTTTGAAACCGATTTTTACAGATTTATCAAAATGAGATTTATTTCATCTTCCATTTAATTTGATAAATTTTACTTAAACCATTTTCCCCTTCGTTTATGTGCTGTTCAAAATCAGAAATATCGCTGAATTTTCTGGATTGAATAGAGTTGCGTTTACTGGTAAAATACAGGGTTTCTGACGATTCGTCATAAAAAGGGCAATACTCCATATATTTTGTGTTTACAGGAATCCCTAAATTCATTGCCGGCTGCCATTTTCCATCATTTCCCTTTTTTGAAATATACAAATCGCCACTTCCAAAACCATCCGGAGTTTGATATTTTGTGAAAATCAGAAAAGACTCATCCCTTGAAATAAAAGCATTAAATTCATATCCATTGCTGTTGATATTTTCATCCAGCAAAACAGGTGCAGAATATTTTTTTCCATCCCAAGAACAATAATAAACATCGTCTTTCCCATAACCAGAAGGGGATTCAATGGTTATATACAAATTGTTATTTTCTGATAACGAAGGGAAAAATTCATTTAAATCCGAGTTAACAGGGCTTCCTAAATTAAAGGGACCTGACCACTCATCCTCTTCATTAGCTCTTTCTACATACCATATATCAAAATCTTTTCTTTCATTTGAAGAATGAATCAATGGTCTGTCTGAAACAAAATATAACCGCTTTGCATCAGTTGTTAAAAATGGTTCCAAATATTTATATTCGTCACAAAACGGCATAAGAGTGGGCTCTTCCCAATCCTTTATGCCCATTTTCATACAAGCTATTTGTGAAATTTCCTGATTGGGGCTTTGGATAGTAAAATAAACTTCCCGGCCATTTTGAGAAATGGTTAAATCCCGGACATTTAAAAATCGGTTTATCTGAGCACTAAACAACTTTACTTCATCATTTGCATCCTGTGCAGCCATATTTTGAACTGCAAATGGAAACAAACAATTAACCTTTAAGATAATCAGAGCGGTAAAAAATAAGCGCATTATTATGGTTTAAAAAACTGAAGCAGAGGCATTATAATAAAAGCTTTGTCAAGCTAGTTTTTTTAATAACGAATATTATTGATGCCGATTATGCGCAAATTAGGTTGTAAGATTTGAAAATCTTCAATATCCACTCGAGTATCTTTGTTAATATCGGTATTAATATATTCTCCAAACATGGGGTAGTCGGTAAAGTAAAGGTCATAATCGGCATAATTTATGATCCCATTATGATCTAAATCCCCGCCATAAAGCACAAACAAACCGTTTGGCAGTTGTTTTTGTTGGTTATCTCCTAAAGCCTGACTTGCTGAAATCGTAAAATCATACCAATCGGCATTAGGTACAACCAAAGGAACAGATGTAAACACACCGAGATGAGAACGAGGTTTAACAGCAAAGAAATAAGAGCCGTTTTCTTCAATTTCCGTAAACCGCACACCTTCAGTTATTCCGTCATAGTCATATATCCTACCGTCTGTTCTCAAAAATGCAGCTTTTTGAGCAATCGGCGTTACAAGATTGATAGGATCATAAGCCTCTACCAAAACCCAGTCTGTTGTATTTAAAGGGATAAAACCCTGATTTATCACCGCTTCTTCGCCATTGTAATTCCAGGGTTCGCGGAAAAAGGGTTGAGAGTTGGCCAAAATAACCACTTGTTTTAAAATATTGGTCATTTCATCCTCAACTGGGTCATAACATCCTTCTAACAAAACCCGTAGTTTTACAACAATTGCAGGAGCAGGAGGAGGGGGTGGGGGAGGAGGTGTAATTTTTTCATATACGTTGATGGTGTAATCTTCAAACTCCCCATAAGTATAGGACAAACAGGAAAATGGCAAAGTCGGCAAACTGGCGCTAACTCTTTTCATAGCTATTCTCATACGGGTACTTCCCAACTGAGCATCTTGAGGAACGTATAAATTATCCGGAACAGGAGTGGTAAAAGTTGTGCCGGAATCATAAACCAGTTCTCCGGCATCTTCGAAATCAAAATCTTTGTTCCAGTCAATCCAAATTCGCCAATATTGCGCGTTGATTTGTTGTCCAAACCCCGGGGTCAATATAAAATTAAACAAACTGTCCTGATAAGCCTCAAAAATTTGAGAGGTAAAATTGCCATATCCGTTATTGTTTCCCGAATTGTTGTTTATGGTTCCGATTTGAACTGTTTGAATCCATTCATTTGCAGTTGTTTGTCCGGCTACCTGACAATAACCGCTGCATCCTGAAATAGTTAAATACAAAGAATTTGACCAAGCAGAAGTCAACCCGCCTACACAAAGCGTGCGGATTTGAAATTGATATTGCGTACATGCTGAAGCACCGGTAAGGTCTGCATCCAAATCATAAATCGTTGCAGTTAACCATGTTGTTGTTCCTACAACCCTTAATCTGACCTCATAAGCGGTGGCAAATGCAGCGGCATTCCAGACTATTTTTGCACTTGAAGTTGTTATATTGACAGCCTGAATTCCGGTAGGCGGATCACAACTATTGCTGCAAGGAGTAGTAAAATTTTGTATTGCAGAAAAAGCACTCTGAGAATTTTCATTGCAAACTGCCTGAACCTGCCATTCATAAGGCAAACAGGGAGTTAATCCGGTTATGCTGAAATTTGTTGCCGTTGTTGTTTCTGTTTGCCATATAGGGCTGCTGACATAACGGTATTGAACATTATAACTAATTGCACCACTGACAGCACTCCAGTTCAGGATGGCAGAAGATTGGGTAACTGAAGTGGTAAAGACCGAACCCGGGATATTACAAGGTACCGTACATCCCGCTGTAGTAAAACTAAAAGAATTGCTGTAGTTGCTGCTAATTCCATTGGTACAAGTGGTTTGAACCTGAAACTCATATTGAGTACAGCCTGTAAGCCCGGACAAAGAATAAGTTGTTGTATTTAGGGTTAAATTTTGCCAGGTACTTGTACCGGTTTCACGCCATCTGAGATTGTAATTGCCTGCGCCGGTTACCGCACTCCAATACAATACTGCCTGATTATTGGTTAACCCGGTAATGCCAAGACCGGTAGCAATGTCGCAGGATGGTTGAGGAGTACTGGAGGTAATATTCACCGCATAATCCTCTACTTCCCCATAAGCAAAATTGCCGCAAGCACCCGGTAAAGCAGTATCTGAACTTGCTACCCATTTCATGACTACCCGCATGGTGGTAGGTCCTGTTAAAGCTGTAAGCGGAATATTTATAGTTGCATTAACAGTATTTGTAGTAGCTGAAGTAGAACTATATACCCGCTCAGTCGGATCGTCAAACTGACCATTTTGATTTAAATCTATCCATATCCTCCAATATTCAGTATAAATTGTTCCGGCAAAACCGGGTACTAATGTTGCCGTGTATGAATTGCCCTGTGTCAAAGCTGTACTGATACATCTAAAATCACCATATCCTGCATTAGCTCCGCTGCTGTTGCTGATAGTGTTTAGAGTTACTTGTGATATCCATTCATAATTAACATTATTTCCTTTAGCAGTACAGTAATTTAACAACCCGTTTGGCGGAGTATTGAAGGTTCGGACATTTGAGAAATTGCTTTGGTCTGATTCGCAGTTTGAACGTATCTGATATTCATATTGAGAACAAGGAGAAAGTCCGCTCAAATTAAGACTGATAGCTGTGTAGTTATTCACCGTTATCCAGTTTGCTGTACCAACTATCCGGTAGCGAATAGTATAACTCACACTATTAGGCATCATATTCCAACCTATAGTTGCCGAAGAACTTGTTATATTCGTTGCATTCAAACCACTCGGAATAAGGCAACCGGTTGGGCTGACACATTGCAAGGAGTTAAAAGCATTGATTCTGCCAGCACCCAACAATCCGATATAGTTTGGATTTTGTGCATTGATATTGTCTGCGCCGGCATAAAGACAACTTTCAACGTCAGCCGGGGATAATGACGGATTATAAGAAAGCATCAAACCAACTAAACTTGCCACATTTGGACATGCCATGGAAGTTCCGCTATAATATTGATAACTCGAGTTTGAACCGGCAACGGTGCTTCTGATTTGAGATCCGGGAGCTGTAATATCAATCCATGAACCGTAATTGGAAAAACTTGATTTGGCATCACTCTGAGCACTCGAAGCTACGCTGATTACATTATTATATCCTGCAGGGTAAAACAAAGAGTTGGTATCATCGTTTCCTGCTGCTGCAATCACAACTATCCCTCTGTTATTTCTTGCCTCGTTGACTAAATTCTGATAAGTCTGTGAATAACCGCTTCCTCCCCATGAACAACTGATAACATCGGGATAATTGTTCATGGCATAGGAAAAAGCACCCCAAATTCCCGTTAGTGATGCGTCGCTGTCTCGAGCACCTTTACAAGCCATCACTTTCACATTATGAGAGATTGCCCCTCCACCTGTGCCGTTATTTGTTACAGCTCCTGCAATTCCGCTGCAATGGGTGCCATGTGAAAAATAATTATTAGTAGCATCGGAAGGAGGGTTTGGGTTATTGTCGTTGTTAGCCGCATCCCAACCATAAACGTCGTCTATATACCCGTTTCCGTCATCATCAATACCATTTCCGGCAATTTCATCGGTATTGATCCAAATATTCGCTGCAAGATCTTCATGGGTTAACTTAACGGCATCGTCAACAACTGCAACCACTACATTAGCTGAACCTGTTGACAAATCCCAGGCCTCATAACACTGTACTTTAGTGATATGCCATTGTGTATTATTTGTGATATAGGGGTCATTTGGTATTAACCCTGTTCGTTCCAAAGGGACTTTTTCGGCATATTCTATCCAATCAAACTTTTTTAGCTCCCTTATCAAGGTTTCAATATTATTTGCTTGTACAAACTCAATCTGATACGTTTGGTCGAAAACCGGTGTTTTGAGCTTTACAAATGGTCGAAAAATTCTTTGAATCTTATACTCATTGATAAGCCGGGAAAGTTTTGGATACTGGGTAATGTCAGAAACGCCGCCTTCAAAATCAGGAAGATGCAGGTCAGATTTTTCCGATATCTTGAAAAAAATCTTACCATCCCAAAATTCCGGGTAAACTGTTTGGGAATATAACGATGTGTTGAAGGAAAAAGAAAAAACAAGGAGAAAAGCAAATAAAATACACTTATTGGTATCTGTTGTTTCCATGAACTGATTGGATAGCTTGAGTGAATGATTTTAACCGCATAAATATAAGGAATCCTGACTTTTTTAGATAAAAATTCCCGAACTTGACGGTCTTTAACATCATGTTTTACTGAAAAATGACAAGCAAACCGGTATTAAGAAAGAAGAGTTATGATTATTTGAAATTCATTAAACAATCTGGCAAACAGACAAAAAGCTATATGTTAGACAACACTTGTTATTGACTGAATTTCTCTTAACTTGGCCGCATTTTTAAGAAATGACCAACCAACAACTACTTCATTAATAGTTATCCCATTTGCATATATGAAAACCTCAAAAGTTCAGGTTCCTCCAAAACCCCAAAAGAAACAACTCCCCAGATTTTGGCAATCTTATTCAAAACCCTTATTCGCTTTGTTCGGAATTGGGTTTTTGTTGTACATCTATTCAGCATCGTTTGATTATGCGTTGGACGATAAATTATATATCACCGATAACCAATTTACTAAAAAAGGATTTGCAGGCATCCCTGAAATACTTTCTCAGGAAAGCCTTGTTGGTTTTTGGGGTCAAAAAAAAGACTTGCTCGAAGGTGGCAGATATCGCCCGTTAGGTATCATCACTTATGCCATTGAAACAGGTATTTGGGGAGAAAAACCCGGCATCAGTCATTTTATTAACATATTGCTTTATTGTTTCGTTGGTGTGCTGTTATACAGGGTTCTTTTTCGGTTGTTCTCTCCAAAAGATATTGAGACATGGTATTTGACTCTTCCTTTTATAGCGACCGCCCTCTATATGGCACATCCATTGCATGTTGAGGTGGTTGCCAATATAAAAGGCCGCATTGAAATTTTGGAATCTATCGGTGTTTTGCTCACACTCTACTTTGTACTTAAATTTATTGACGGTAACACAGGTTGGAAACATATAGCAGCTATTTTTCTGACCTTTTTTTTAGCGCTCATGTCAAAAGAAAGTGCAATTACTTTTCTTGCTATTATACCCTTGACTCTTTTCTTTTTCACAAAATCTACCCTTAAGCAGCATCTTCAGGTTGCAGCTCCTCTGTTTGCGGCAACTTTCTTGTTTTTAGCTATCCGCCAAATGGTAGTCGGATATTTCATCGGCAGCAGCAAAGTCGTCATTGATGAACTCCTGAACGATCCATTTTTAGGTTCTTCAGTATCCGATAAATTCGCGACCATTTTTTACACAATGGGGCTATACATAAAACTGCTCTTTTTCCCTTTAACTTTAACCCATGACTACTACCCCAAACAAATCCCTATAATCAGTTGGAGTGATCCCCGTGCCATTGGTTCTTTGGTGCTTTACCTGATTTTAGGTGCTGTTGCTTTGTGGGGAACATTTAAAAAACAACTGCCTGCTTATGGCATTTGGGTCTATCTTTTGAGTTTTTCAATTGTTTCCAACCTCGTCTTTCCAATCGGAACTTTTATGAACGACCGGTTTATGTACATCCCCTCAATTGGATTTTGTTTGATTGTAGCCTGGTTTTTAACACAAAAACTTCCGTTCTATATAAAATCAATGCCCAAAGAAAAATTGTTGCTTATTGCTTTCGGAATTCTTTTAGGGGCATATACTTTAAGAACCTGGGTAAGACTTCCTGCCTGGCATAGTAACGAAACCCTGTTTTTAACAGACGTTCATAACTCACCAAACAGCACAAAAGTCAACACATCTGCAGGAGGCACTTTGGTAGAAAAAGCGGCAGTTTTAGCAAAAAACAATCCTGATCGTGATAAAATGCTGATAGAAGGAATCAAATACTTAGACCAAGCGTTAAAAATTTATCCTGAAAACGGCAACGCTTTACTTTTAAGAGGTAATGCTCATTATGAGTTGAATACCAATTACGATAAAATGCTGGAAGACTATTATCCCTTATTGGTGAAAAATACGGAACATACTCAGGTGGTTCAAAACATAGGAATGATGTCCGATTCTGAAACTGACCCAAAGAGTGTAGATAAACTGCTAAATTTTATAGAGCAGAAATGGCTTCCTTTAAATCCATCTTCCGGTAAACCATACGCGATTGCAGGAAAAATTTGGGGAAAAAAGAAAAACGATTTGGACAGGGCAATTTATTATCTCGAAAAATCACTGGAAACTGAGCCGGGCAATGTTGAAACTCTTCAAGATCTTACTACTGCCTATGGTCTGAAAGGCAATTATACTAAAGCATTGGAAGCAGGATTGACTGCTCTTAAAAAAGAACCCAATAATGCCAAGACGAATTTAAATATAGGGATCAGTTATCAAAACTTGGGGGATACTGTTAATGCCAAAATTTACCTTGAAAAAGCATTTACCTTAGACCCGGGACTTAGAGGTAAATAAACGTGAACAGGATATGTTAATCCGGTAGATTTTCAAAAACGTTTTTTGGTATTCCTGTTTTTTGTAAATGATGCGGATACACAATAAAATACCATATTATAAAAGCTAATGAAGTTAATATAATTCCTGATTTAACCAAATCAGGAAGATCAGTTGCACGGGTTACAAAACTCTCCAAAAAACCGGCAGTAATAAAAACAGGTATTAAGCCTATAATAATTTTTAGCCCTTGTTTAGCCCCTCTTCTGAATGACTCCAAACGACTAAAGGTTTGAGGAAACAAAATACTGTTACCCATTGCCAATCCGGCGCAACCTGCTATAACTATTGCCGAAATCTCCAGGGTGCCATGAATCCAGATAGTTAAAAATGAGGTCATAAATAACCCCTGTTCATAAAACATATATTGAAATGCTCCCACCATAACTCCATTAAAAAATAGTATATACGCTGTTCCAAAGGAAAAGAAAACACCTGCTGCAAAAGCCAAAAATGAAACCCTGACATTGTTAAAGGTAATTCCCATAAACATATCAGTTTGTTTGCTTTCTTTGTAAACTGCCATCGGGTCCCCTCTGCTGATATTATCAAGTGTCATGTTGACATAGGAATCTCCCAAAATTAAACGGATGAAGGTATCATCATTTGCACTCGAAATAACGCCAATGAAAACAGATAGTGAAAAAATAAGAAAGGAATAGAACAAATGCCACCTTGAACGGTAAAAAACAAAGGGTAACTCGTATTTCCAGAAATTAAAAATCCGGCTTCTGTCTTCGCGCTTATTCACATAAATTGATTGATGTGCTTTTGCTGCCAAAGCGTTAAGGTATTTGGTTATCTGACTATCCGGATAAAAAGTTTTTGAATAAGACAAATCATCGGTTATTTGTATGAAAAGTCCCGCAAGTTCATCAGGTGTTGTTTGAGCTTTTTTATTTAAAAGTTCCTCAAAACGTTTCCACTTTTCAGCATTTTGTTTGACAAAAGCCGGTTCTCGCATAAAAGAAATTGTCTAATAAAGTGAGTTAAATAAACCGGTATTCAGTACTGAAGAAAAATTAAAAATACAGGCGAATGTATAAAATAATACGATAAACTGCCTATTTTTAAGGTTTAATATCAATGAAAAGTTTGTTTTTGATTAAGCATTATTTATGGAAGAGCAGTTAAAAGTAGTTACCACCCAAAACGTAGGAATAGATTATGAAATTGCAAGTCTCGGTGACAGATATGTCGCCGGAATCATTGATGTTTTAGTTGTTATTGCCTATTTAATAGCACTAATCATCGTAGTAGATGAAGCTAATCTTTGGTATTTAGACGATTGGTTTTATATACTCATCGCATATTTGCCAATTTTTTTATACAATCTGTTGGCTGAAGTTTTTTTCAATGGTCAAAGCGTAGGCAAATATGCAAAAGGGTTGAAAGTGGTCAATATGGATGGTTCTCAGGTTTCTATAGGCGGATATTTACTCAGGTGGCTTTTATATCCCATTGATGTTTTAATTTCTTTTGGAGGTGTAGCAATTATCAGTATCATTATAACCGGAGGACAGCGATTAGGAGATTTAGCAGCCGGAACTACCGTGGTTAACCTGAAAAGTAAAGCCAATCTTAAAGAGGTTTTATTCAACTTTCTTCCCGATAACTATGAAATTACCTTTCCGGAGGTTGCAAAATTGAGTGATAAAGACATCTCTATTATCAGGGAAGTTATTGCTGAAGCCAATAGACTGAACAATACCAATCACATCACTACCCTTGCAGAAAAAGTTGCACTGGTGATGGATGTTGAACACAGTATGCAACCTTATAAGTTTGTGTCAAAAGTTGTGGAAGACTTTAACTTCTTACACGGAAGATATTGATTGAAATAGATTTATTGAGGAAGCAGAAACTTAACAAAGCATCAAATGAAAAAGGCTGCCTTTTCAGACAGCCTTTTTTAACTTTATCTAAATGAAATCACTTTAATGTTCAATGGTTTCAGCTTGCTTTTTCTTTACAATAATTTTATTGTCTTCGTCAAGATCAACCAACAAAGTATCACCTGAAACCAAATTAGCCGCCAGCATCTCTTCAGCTAAAGGATCTTCTAAATATTTTTGAATAGCCCGGTGTAATGGCCTTGCGCCAAATTGAGGATCGTATCCTTTATCGGCAAGGAAACTGATGGCTGCAGGCGATAATTCTAATTTATAGCCCAACGCAGTCAAACGTTTGCGAAGATCATTCAGTGCAATATCTATTATCCTGAAGATTTCCTCTTTGCTTAATGAGTTAAAGATGACCACATCGTCAATCCGGTTTAAAAATTCAGGTGAAAAGGTTTTGCGCAGTGCTTTTTGAATCACACTTTTAGCATAAGAATCCGCCTCTTCTTCTTTGGCAGAAGTACTAAATCCAACACCTGCACCGAAATCCTTTAAAGTTCGCACGCCAATATTAGATGTCATGATGATCAGAGTATTTTTGAAGTCTATTTTACGACCTAATCCATCTGTAAGTTGACCATCGTCCAAAACCTGAAGTAAAATATTGTAAACATCCGGATGCGCTTTTTCAATTTCATCAAAAAGCACAACGCTATAAGGTTTGCGGCGTACTTTTTCAGTCAATTGACCGCCTTCTTCATATCCAACATAACCGGGAGGCGCTCCAATGAGTCGAGATACAGAAAACTTTTCCATATATTCACTCATGTCTATTCTGATAAGGGCATCTTCTCCATCAAATAAATAGCGGGCTAAAGCCTTGGCAAGTTCTGTTTTCCCAACACCGGTAGGACCTAAGAAAATAAAAGAACCGATTGGTTTTTTGGGGCTTTTCAGACCGGCTCTGTTGCGTTGGATAGCTTTTACTACTTTACCCACAGCTTCATCCTGTCCGATGATAGCTTCTTTAATGTCTTTGTCCATGTGAAGCAATTTATGGCTTTCGCTTTGGGCCACTCGTTTGACCGGAATCCCTGTCATCATGGCTACTACTTCAGCAATATCATCTTCACTGACCGGATATTTCTTAATTTTAGCTTCTTCTTCCCATTCCTGTTTGGCGCGTTCCAATTCTTCCTGATAGCGTTTTTCTTTATCCCTCAAACGGGCAGCATCTTCATATCGTTGGTTTTTAACCACCCGGTTTTTCTCCTCCCTGATTTCTTCAATCTGACGCTCTAACTCAATAATGTTTTGAGGAACATGAATATTTTTCAGGTGAACTCTTGCGCCAACCTCGTCCAAAACATCAATCGCTTTATCAGGCAAGTAACGGTCTGTTATATATCGGTTACTCAACAAAACACAAGCAGTGATAGCTTCGTCAGAATATTCAACATTGTGATACTCCTCATACTTATCTTTGATGTTATTGAGAATCAGTAAAGAATCCTCAACACTTGGCGGCTCAATCAAAACTTTTTGAAAACGCCGGTCTAATGCGCCGTCTTTTTCAATATACTGACGATATTCATCCAATGTTGAAGCACCAATCGCTTGTAATTCTCCCCTTGCCAAAGCCGGTTTGAAAATATTGGAAGCATCCAAAGAACCTGTTGCACCTCCGGCACCAACAATAGTATGAATTTCATCTATAAAGAGAATAACATCCCGGTTTTTCTCCAATTCATTCATGATGGCTTTCATTCTTTCCTCAAACTGACCTCTGTATTTGGTGCCGGCTACTAAAGCAGCAAGGTCTAACATCACGATTCTTTTATCAAACAATACCCTTGAAACTTTGCGTTGAATAATTCGCAAAGCTAATCCTTCGACAATTGCCGTTTTACCAACACCCGGCTCACCTATCAAAATTGGGTTGTTTTTTTTGCGTCTGCTTAATATCTGCGAAACTCTTTCAATTTCAGTTTCTCTTCCAACGATAGGGTCTAATTTGCCTTCTTCAGCTAATTTTGTGATGTCCCGACCAAAATTATCTAAAACTGGGGTTTTTGATTTGATATTTGATTTGCGCGAAGTGCTGAACCCACTCTTTTTTTCATCATCATAATCATCATCCGAATCGTTAGGATATTCATTGGAGGGCAGGTTTTGTCTGTTCAAAAGAAAATCTAATTTTTCCTTGAAACTGTCATAACTAACCTCAAACTGATTTAAAATTTGAATCGCTATATTATCCGGATTTTTTAGAATTGATAACATTAAATGTTCGGTACCGATGATTTCGCTTTGTAGTCTTTTAGCTTCCAAAACAGTAACTTTTAAAGCTTTTTCGGTTTGTTTGGTCAGTGGAATGTTATTGGCATTCACAGCCTGATGATGAGAAATCTGGTTCTTAATATTGTCTTCTATTGATCGCCTTAACAAAATGACATCAATATTCAGTGCTTTAAGAACCTGAATAGCGAGACTTTCGCCTTCTCGCAACAAACCCAATACTAAATGCTCCAAACCTATTTCGCCATGGTTGAAGCGCATTGCCTCTTCTTTACTGAACGATATTACGTCCTTAACTTTTTGTGAAAATTTTGCTTCCATATAAAATTTAGTTGGCAAAAATCAGACCTAAAAAATATTTCCAAACTAAACGATGTTTCCTATCAATAAATAAACACCTTTCGGCAGGAAATTGTGCTATTGTGTCGTTTTATGAAAAATAATCTGCAATTTTGTCATCCTTTGTATGTCAAAATAAATGGAACAAAATCTTTGCAGTTGTTTTTTTGACAAAGTAGTATTTTATTCCAATATCGAAACTTTTTCTTGGCACTTTTAACATTTTTGTCATTATTTTTGTTCGATTTTATATTTACACAACCATTTTGGTACTATCAGCGGTTAATACGCTTATTCATTCGCAATTAAACAAACTAATAAAATGAAATTCGCACTCGATAAAAAAGAAAGCTATACTATTGTTAGTGTATTGGAAGAAAGACTTCACACTCTAAATGCAGCTGATTTTAAAACTGAACTGAAAGTGCTCAATGAGGGAGGCGTTTCTAATATTGTAATTGATCTTGGCAAAGTTGTTTTCGTTGACTCATCAGGATTAGGAACTATCTTAGTCGGAAACAGACTTTGCGAAGCTGCCGGAGGAACTTTGGTAATTACCGGTTTGAATGAAAACGTCCAAAAACTGATTACCATTTCTCAGCTCTCAAGTGTATTGAATATCACACCTTCTGTTCAGGAAGCAGTGGACTATATTATGATGGAGGAGTTGATGAGAGAACTTTCGGGCGAAGAAAATGAAGATGAAGAATCTGTTTTAGACGAAAGTTTTGATGAGGAATAACCTGCCGATTTATTCTTTGACTGTTTTCCTGCTTATTATAAAAACACAGCAATTCGTTTTTTGAAACAGTGCTTTATCTTATCGGGTTAATATTGTAGCTTCGATCTGTATTTCGATCTGCTTTGATTATTAACTTTAAGAGGTGAGATATGAGAACTGTTTTTATTCAATTCCCTTATTTTGTTTTCTGCTTTTTTTGGGCTTGCCAGCTACCCGTATTTGCAACAATCTGGAAAGTTGGGGCAACAAGAACCTATACTTTGCCCAGCCAGGTTGCTTCGTTAGTCAATCATGGCGATACCATTGAAATAGATGCCGGATTGTACGAAAGCAATGTCGCTGTTTGGACACGACATAATCTGGTTTTTAAGGGCAAAGGCGGCATGGCAGTTCTAAACTCAAATGGCAACAGTGCAGAAAGTAAAGCAATTTGGGTGATAAAAGGCAATAACAATACAGTAGAAAATATCGAATTTACGGGTTGTGCTGTTCCTGACCAAAATGGAGCAGGGATTCGTTTGGAAGGAACAGATTTAACAATCAGGCATTGTTATTTCCATCACAATCAAATGGGCATACTTGCAGGAAGTAATACTTCGAGCAATGTGTTAATCGAATATTCTGAATTTGCATATCATGGGGAAGGGGCAGGCGGGTTTTCTCACAATGTGTATATCAATCATTTAAACAGCCTGACGTTCAGGTATAATTATTCACATCATAGCATTACCGGACATACCCTGAAAAGCAGGGCGCACAATAATTATATTTATTACAACAGAATTGGAGATGAAGCTGATGGGGCTTCGAGCTACAATATTGACCTTCCCAACGGAGGACGTTCATTTGTGATTGGCAATATAGTTCAGCAGGCACAAACTTCACCCAACAGTACAATCATCACTTATGGAGCGGAAGGGTTAAGCAATCCGGTGAATGAACTTTATTTGGTTCATAATACCATTGTTAACAATAAAGCTTCGGGGACTTTTTTGTACGTTCAGTCCGGAGCTTCACAGGTACAATTAATAAACAATCTGTTTGCCGGTAACGGTACTGTATTGAATGGTACTGCCAATATCAATCAGGGAAATGTTTCAACCACAAGCCCTGGTTTTGAAAATTCTTCGGTATATAATTATCACCTGTCATCAGCATCTCCGGCCATTAACGCAGGAATTGTACCCGGTGAAATTGATGGAATTTCATTACAACCCGTTTTTGAATATACACATCAGCAACATCAGATTTTGAGAATTAACAACGGTTTGCCCGATGCCGGAGCTTATGAATATCAGGGAGATAATTCCGGCTACCTTTGTTCATTACCTCAATATAGTTTACAGTTTTTTGGCAACGGCTCTGATGATATTGACCGTGTCAAATTTCAGATAAACCCACAAACAGTCATAGATGTCGGAGACGATATGACTATTGATTTCTGGCTGAAATGTTTATCTTCAAATAACACTGGATTTGTTTATGACCAAATGAATGGAGACGGCTGGATTACAGGCAATATCGTGATTGACAGAGATATCTACGGCTCGGGCGATTACGGTGATTTTGGAATTGCAATTGGACAATCTACTGGAGGCAGTGCTAACGAAAGAGTAGTAGCTTTTGGTGTTGACAGATTGGGAAATGGAAGAACCATAACTGGTACAACAAATATCGCCAATAATCTCTGGCATCATATTGCGGTTACCCGAAACGCAAGTTCCGGTTTGATGAAGATTTTTGTTGACGGAGTTCAGGATGCTCAGGGAACCGGGCCAACAGGAAATATCAGCTACCGCGACAATCGAAGCACAGGTTTTCCCTTAAGCGATCCATTTTTAGTTGTTGGAGCAGAAAAACACGATGCCGGCGTGGAATATCCTTCGTTTAACGGATATTTTGACGAACTGCGAATTTCAAATTTAATCAGATACAGCACCGGTTTTGCACCAATCACCCAACCCTTTATTAGTGACGTAAATACAGTTTTGCTTTGTCATTTTGACGAAGGATCCGGAGAGTTGGCAAATGATATTGCGCAATCGTACAACACTTCGGGAATTCCAACTGACGGGTTTTTAAACTTGGGAGGTAGTCCGTCAGGGCCGATTTGGAGTATAGACAATCCGTTTTATACGGCTTTTACTCCGGTCATTACTGCTTCAGAAACAGAAATTTGTATGGGAAACCCAATCACCTTTAGCGTCCCGTCAATTGAAGGTAGTACATATTTCTGGACAATTACAGGAAATTACACAATTCTGGAAGGAGGAACTTTAACAGATTCCTTTATTACTGTTCAATGGAATGAAAATGGAATCGGAACAGTAAACATTATTCAAACACTTCCTTAGTTTGAATGTTATTGATTTCATTTAACTACCTTTGCGGCCGTGATTTTCAAATCCGCAATCAAATTCATTGCATTTATCAGGCAAGAGATAAGCTTATTATACCCACATTTATAAAATAAAACAATCAATTAAATATGCTGGTTAAAACCCCCGCTGATTCATTAACTATCATGACAGAAATGGTCATGCCAAATGATACAAACACTTTGAATAACCTGATGGGAGGCAATTTAATGCGTTGGATGGATATTGCAGGTGGTGTCTGTTCAAGACGACATGCGGGCTGTGTCTGTGTAACTGCCTCAGTTGACAGTGTTGCTTTCCACAACCCGATACGAATTGGTGAAATTGTAACAATTACAGCAAAAGTAACCCGTATTTTTAACACTTCGATGGAAATTCACATTACAGTTCATGCAGAAGGTATTAACCCGGGTACACGAAGAAAATGTAACGAGGCCTTTTTTACATTTGTTGGATTGGACGAATGGGGCAACAAACTTCCTTTGCCAAAAATTGAACCGACCAACGATGAAGAAAGGGCATTTTATGCAAGTGCACAAAGAAGACGTGATTTGCGCTTAATTTTAGCCGGAAGAATGAAACCTAATCAGTCTGAAGAGTTAAAAGCTATATTTACAGATTAGAACAGCCGATTTCATAATATTAATTGCAACTACCAAACAAAGCAAAGCAAATCATGCAGGACAAAATTCAATTGCTTGAAAATAAGATTTCTTCAGCCAAACTTGGAGGCGGAACAGACAGAATTGCAAAACAACATAAACAAGGAAAACTAACAGCCCGTGAAAGAATAGAGTTGTTGTTGGATTCTGAATCATTTCATGAAATCGGAATGTTGGTTACACATCGTTGTACTGATTTTGAAATGGACAAACAACAGTTTCCCGGCGATGGTGTTGTTACCGGATATGGAACCATCAACGGGCGGTTGGTTTATGTTTTTTCACAGGACTTTACCGTTTTTGGAGGCTCACTTTCTGAAACCAATGCACAAAAAATCTGTAAAATCATGGATTTGGCGATGAAAAACGGCGCTCCTGTCATTGGTTTAAACGATTCCGGAGGGGCAAGAATTCAGGAAGGAGTGATGTCTTTAGGTGGATATGCGGATATATTTTTTCGCAATACCATGTCTTCCGGCGTAATTCCTCAAATCTCTGCAATCATGGGACCTTGTGCCGGTGGAGCAGTTTATTCACCTGCCATCACAGATTTTATACTGATGGTAGAGAATACTTCTTATATGTATGTTACAGGGCCGAACGTGGTTAAAACAGTAACTCATGAAAATGTAACACACGACGAATTGGGAGGGGCAAATACTCATGCTTCAAAATCAGGAGTAACCCATTTTGCTTGTACAAATGAGGTAAATTGTATAGAAACGCTAAGACAATTACTGGGATATATTCCTCAGAATTGTGAAGAAACCGCTCCGGTTTATCCTTATCAATCCCAAGACAACGAATTGCGGCCTAACCTTGCAAACATTTTACCGGAAAACAACAATCAACCTTATGATATCAGAGAAATAGTTACCGGAATTGTTGATGATCAATCATTTTTAGAGGTGCATAAAGACTATGCTGAAAACATTGTGGTTGGGTTTGCAAGAATAGCCGGTCGCAGCATTGGTGTTGTCGCCAATCAACCGGCCTATTTAGCCGGTGTATTAGACATAAATTCTTCCAAAAAAGGCGCACGATTTGTGAGGTTTTGTGATGCTTTTAATATTCCATTGTTAACGCTTGTAGATGTTCCCGGCTTCCTTCCCGGAACAGATCAGGAATGGAATGGCATTATTACAAACGGTGCTAAATTACTATTTGCCTTTTGCGAAGCTACGGTACCGAAAGTAACGGTGATTGTTAGAAAGGCTTATGGGGGGGCTTATGATGTGATGAATTCAAAACATATTGATGCAGATTTGAATTTTGCCTGGCCAAGTGCTGAAATTGCTGTTATGGGGGCAAAAGGAGCAGCAGAAATAATTTTCAGACACGAAATTGTGGCAGCCACTTCTCCTGAAGAGAAATTGAAAGAAAAAGAACAGGAATTTATCGAAACCTTTGCCAACCCATACAGAGCAGCCGAGCGAGGTTTTATTGATGAAGTTATTCATCCCGAACAAACCAGAATTCGACTAATTCAAGGTTTCAAAATGCTGGAGAATAAAGTCGCCAATCTCCCAAGAAAAAAACACGACAATATACCGTTGTAAATTTCAAAAAAGATATTGATTTTTTTAACAATTCAGAATTTATTTTGTACTTCATTGGATATTAAATTGTACAAAATTTGATACTCCCGGCATATTTTTTTAAACCATAAGGTTTTATTAAAGCTTTATGGGTTGAAAACAAAAAAACAAAATCCTGAAAATTAAAAATCCGAAACAAAAATAGGCGCTTAAACCTATAAAATCAATATCTTGGTGAATTATGGAATAAGAAATGCCTCATTTCTTGTTTGAAAAGAAGAAATTGAAACAAGAAACGGTTCATTTCCAACTTGTTTACTTAGAAATGAAACAGGAAACAGTTCATTTCTTACCTCAAAATTTATTGATAAAATAAGAAACCGACTATTTCTTATTTCAAGTACTATAGATGAAGTAAGAAACCAATCGGTTCTTACTTCAAAAACTTTAAATGAAGTTAGAAACGGACTAAATCTTGTTTCATAAATATTTGGAAAGTCAATTTTATTCCTGAATAAGTCAGTAAAATCTACTTTGTTAACTTTAAGTTTCCTCAATTCACTGTTTTTAGTCTGCCAAATTTGTGGTAATGCTTTCGGAAATGCTTTAATTCAAAGGTTTTTCAACACATTATACAGTTTTGTTTAGGCTACCTTTCCTTTCAATCACCTAAAAAGTTGGCTTTTACAAATAAAACTAATCGTTGTTCAATACTTTCTGAAAATATTCAAGACGAGATAGTTTTTAAGTCATAGAATGTCAACTGAAATCCTATGACTTTAACCTAACTGCGGTGTTTTGAAAAAAAGATGGAGGATTTACAAAATAAGTTAATGAGAGAAAAAGGGATTGAATGGTTAACTTTTTTTTTGCTTTAGAATGTCCTTTTTATATGTACGCTTAACCAAAGTTTGCTCTTCTGAAAATTGCTTTTAATAGTTTTTTGGGGTGTTTACAATTCTAATGATAAGGCGGAGATTGATTTAATAATTGCATTTGTTATACTGATGTTAGAGTCAATGCCTGTGGACGATGTAAGATTAACCATTATTGCGTTGAACTATCAGACAAATGCTGAAGAATTCAGACACAAAATTTGTAACTTTGAAACATGACTTTGGCACTCAAAATTTTAAAGACTGAATACTTCAACGACTACAAAACACGCCTGAAAGTTGATGTAGAATCTGCTTTTGCGACAATTAATAAGATACCGCAAACATTAGAGGACTTCAGGTTTTATCATGCAAATTCTGCGGTACACTCTTCAAATATAGAAGGTAACACCGTAAGTTTTGATACTTATCTAAAGTCAGTTGAATTTAACCTTCACCTCAAAACAAAAGAGATAAAAGAAATTGAAGATTTGATTACAGCTTATCAGTTCGCAAGAGAAAATGACCTGACACTTGAAAACATTTTAAAAGCTCATGAAATTCTGACCCATTCCATTTTGAAAAAAAAGGAAAGAGGAAAAATCAGAAAAGTAAAAGTTGGTGTGAGAAGTGAAGGAAGACTAATTTATTTGGCGGTTGAACCCGAGTTTATTAAACAAGAGTTGGAAAAACTGTTTGCTGACATTTCAATTTTGCTTAAATCCAATTTAACAACAATCGAAGTTTTTTACTTCGCAGCTTACATTCATTTAGTATTTGTAAACATCCATCTGTTTGTTGACGGCAACGGCAGAGCAACAAGACTAATTGAAAAATGGTTTTTAGCAAAAATGCTTGGCGACAATGCCTGGTTCATTACGTCCGAAAAAAATTATTGGAATAACAGGTTGACCTATTACAAAAACCTGCAGATTGGAGTAAACTATTACGAAGTGAAATACGAGTTGAGTGTTCCGTTTTTACTCATGCTTCCTAACTCTTTATTGAACGCTTTATGATGCTGAAAGCAAACTATTACTGACAGAGTTGCGGTGTTTGGAAGCAGCCTGACATTCATCATAATTTGGTTGTTCATATAACCTTAACTTGAGATTAAATTGCTAAGCGAAAAATTGACCACTTTCTTGTTTATCAAAACAAAAAAATGTTGGAAACACTGGAAGCATTAATTGATTATTCGGATAACCCATTGAAATTGAAAAGGAATGAAACTTGAAAATAGAAAACAAAAAATAAAACCCTTACTTCACTTTCTAATCAGGCTTGGTCTGTATAACCTATTTATTCTTGGGCTTATTTCATTTTCATTGCTATTGGGAACATTTGGTTATCATTATTTGGGAAATATTTCCTGGCTTGACAGTTTTTATATGTCTTGTATGATTTTGACAGGTATGGGGCCTGTTGAAGACATGATTTCACCAAGAGCTAAATTATTTTCATCATTCTATGCACTATATAGTGGAGTTGCATTTTTAAGTATAACAGCAGTATTCTTTGCACCTATAATTCATAGACTTTTACACATTTTACATGTAGAACAAGACAACGATGAAAACTAAATCACTGAGTTGAAAAACAACCTATTAAAAGGGTGATATTGCACAACTTATAAACAGTCTTAAACAGCTTCAATTCAAGGATTTTGATGTTTTGTAACTAACCGTTAGAGTTGGCTTTAAGTTATGTAAATGAATTTCTTACATTAGAAATCAACACTGAATATTAGAAATGGCAATTAAGAATAAAATTATCCGCAACCCAAAGACCCGGCACGACATTAAGTTTTTGCAAACAAGAAAAGACACGAATGGAAAACTCTTAGAAATGGAAGCCACTTACAACGAACATTCCAAAGAACCTGCTGCACACTTTCATCCTTTTCAGGTGGAAGACTTTGAGGTGATAACAGGTGAGTTGACGGTTCGCATTGACGGACAACTGAAAGTGTTGAAACAAGGAGAAACTCTGCACATACCTGTTAATAAAGTTCATTCAATGTGGAATAACTCTGACAACAAAACAATCGTGAACTGGAAAGTTCAACCTGCAATGGATACAGAAAACCTGCTTGAAACTGTTACCGGACTTGCAAACGAAGGTAAAACAAATGATGAAGGAATGCCAAACATTTTGCAGGTGGCATTGATGGCTATCAAATACCAAAATGTGTTCCGGCTTGCAAAACCGCCATTCGCAGTTCAAAAAATTCTGTTCATTATTCTGACACCTTTTGCTTATTTATTCGGTTACAAACCTTCTTACCCAAAATATTTTGACTAAATACAGCAAATTTTTAGCATCATATTAACTACAAATCTCTTCGTAGAAAAAGGTGCCGACATCTGATAAAACAACTTCGTGTCCGGAACATAGTAAAGCTGATTACAAATGCTCAGTGAAATTTCGGAAGTGGCAGCTAAATGAACAGTGTTGTTTCTAATACCCCACTTCGATATTTTCTGTTTCGGCAGGTTGAACAGTACAGAACAAATTATTTTGACTATTTTGCATGTTTAATCCTGATCTAAATATTTACTTTTTCCCATATTAAGTTACTTAACTTTCGTTAGAATAGCCATTGTGTTTGTGCAAAACAGGTAATTCAATAAACTGTGGAGCTTCAGTTTCATCAGGTGGGTTGACAATTAAATAGTCTGTTAACACATTATAGAGACTATCTCTTTCGATTGGATGACGGCCAACAGCTTTAATCAGGTTCACAATTTCGCGGGTTGTCAAAGAAGGATTTTGCTCTTCAGAGCCTGCCATTGAATATATTTTTGTGGTATCGTCCACTGTTCCATCAATATCATCCACCCCAAAGGAAAGCGCTAATTGAGCAGTGGTTCGTCCAATCATTGGCCAATATGCTTTGAGGTGTGCGAAATTGTCTAAATATATTCTTGACACTGCGTAATTGCGAAGATCTTCAATCACAGAAACTTCTCCTAAATAGGACATTTCATTATTGGCAGATCTGAATTTCAAAGGTATAAAACAGTTAAATCCGTTTGTTTTGTCCTGAAGTTTTCTTAATCTGTCAAGATGGTCAATTCGATGAGCATAGCTTTCTATATGTCCATACAATATAGTGGCATTAGAAGGTATTCCCAAACTATGCGCAGTTTCGTGAATGTCTAACCATTCCTGGGCGGTACATTTGTCGGCACAGATCGTATTTCTGATTTCTTCGTCAAAAATTTCAGCGCCACCTCCCGGAATAGAATCTAATCCGGCATTTTGTAAGATTTGCAATCCTTCCCGATAAGATACTTTTGCCTTTTTGAACATGTAGAAATATTCAACCGGGGTGAATGCTTTTACATGTAGTTCAGGCCGATGACTTTTAATTTTTTTAATCAGCTCTTCGAAGAAAAATAATCCCATTTGCGGAATAACTCCCCCAACTAAGTGAACTTCAGTTACAGGCTTACCGTCGTATCTTTTTACGATATCGAGCATTTCCTTCTCTGTCATTACCCAACCGTCTTCTCGTTGTTTAATTAAACGGGAATAGGAGCAGAATTTACAACTGTAAACACAGAGGTTGGTTGGCTCAATATGAAAGTTCCGGTTGAAATAGGTGAAATCTCCATGTTTACTTTCTCTGACATAGTTTGCCAATGCGCCTAAAAATCCGATTTCTCCTTTTTCATATAATAGTACCCCTTCGTCAAAGGTTATACGCTCGTTTGAAACGACTTTTTGAGCAATTTTGCGCATTTCACGGTCTAATCCGGAATGAGATATGATGGCTTCTAATTTATCAGTGGCTGAAATCATAGAACTAAAATTTTGTTTGCTTAATCAATAAGCATTGAAAAACCAAAAGGATAAGTGTAAAACATACAGATAAATACAAAGGTTTTTTGAAAACCGGTTTCTGTATTTGGAATAGAAAAATTGTCTTAATATCCTCCAAAAAATTTACGCACAAACCACTCAACGGATAAGAAAAGAAGGAGCAGAAAGAACAGCCACTTCAGGTTTATCAGGGGCATTGTTTTAAAACTGCTGTATTGTACAGGTTTGATGTTGGGTTGTTGTTTAATATAGTTTACCAAAGAATCAATTTGTCCGGGATATACAACCTGTCCTCCGCTTTTCTGAGCCAGCGCATGTAATAATTGATGGTTCGCAATGGTTTGAAGGGTTTCTAACTGTAAGGGGGTTACCGTAAAACTGCCCTGAGCTTTATATTCTTGTCCGGCCCATGCAGTTTTTGCCAAATAAGTATAATTACCCACCGGTAATACTCCGGCGTTTAAATAATAGGCATTTGGGGTTTTGCTAAAGGTGAAAGTGTAGTTTTTCCCGTCTTCGTTGGTGATATTTATATTTATTTCTGGCTCATTGATCAGTTCATAACTGTCATTGTATAGTTCTGCGTCAAAACTAATGGGTTCATTTTCAGTAAACAGAGTTTTAGGTTGAGTTACCCGAAATTTTCTCTTGTCGTTTTTTACCGATAAGTATTGTACAATTTTTCCGACTATCGAATTAAAAGCGTCGTGGCTTTGTTGTTGTTTGAAATTGAAAATTCGCCACCGCCATAGTCCTTCAGCACATAATACCCCAATTTTATAATCCGTTGCTTGTTCAAGCACCATTAAAGGATAATTTGTACTGACTGTTCCGATTTTCTGTTTCAGGAGAGTTTGCGCTGTTGGAGAAGTTTTGTATTCGCCAAAAGGAGATTGCAGGGGAGGAAGCATTTGCAGGTTTTGAATAAGCTCGGGTTCGTAGGTAAACAGGTTGAAACTTTGCTGCATTTCGGCTTTCACCTGATTTGGGCTACCGGCTGTTTGATTTATCTGAACGATGTTTTGAACCTGATTTAGTCCACCTAAAGAGGTTTGAGAGGTTATAATAAACCATAGTGGAATTTTAGCACTTTTCAGTTGGCCAATCACAGTCGAGGCAGTATTGGCAACTGAAGGCAAACCATGTAAAACAGCCAAATCAAAATCGCGTACCGGAGCGTTGAAATTATTGATAAAAGCAGTTGTTACCTGATAGTTTTTATTTATCTCAATTGCTTGTTTGATTGCCGATAAATCGGGATGAGGGCTATTGGCAAGTAAAAGAATTTTCTGACGGCTGTCCAAAACCTCTACAAAAATATCCTGACGGTTGTTCTGATTGGTAATTTCTCCGGAAATCGGCGTTACTTGGATAGAATATTGTTGAATACCCGGGGCATCGGCATCCAAGGTAATTTCTTCGGATAATAAAAAGTTATTGGAATTTATCCGAACCGCCTTACCTACCAGTTTTTGAGCGGTTCCTTTGCCTTTATAGACATTAAGTGAAGAGGTTTCGTTGTTGCAGTTTTTGGCAGAAACATCAATTCTGATGGTAAATTTATCGCCCAAATAGGCAATACGGTTATGCAAAACCTTGTCAATAACCAAATCACGGTGTGGGGTAGTGTCTCCTAATGCTATTGAAAATATAGGCACATTAAAAGACGTTGTTACATATTGAGGATTGCTGCCCTGATTGTAAATTCCATCAGTTGCAAGTATGATCGCACCTATGTTTTGATTGGCGTGGTTGTTTTGCAATTCTTCGAGACTGTTGCTGATGTCTGTTACCTTTTCGTCAAACGAAAACTTCAGATCGTCTTTCAGAGCGTCCCCAAAATGGTAAGAAGATACTTTATAGTTTTCATTTAGTTGTTGAGCCAATTGGTTTACCTTTTCTTTGAAAACAACACTGTCATTAGAGGATTTAAAAGACAGACCGACTGATTCTGAATTATCCTGTAAAATCAGAATACCCGGTTCAACAGTTTCAATGTTTCTCGATTTGAGCAAAGGTGAAAGTAACAGGAATGCAATACCTGCAACTGTTAACATTCTGAAAAAGGCTAAACCCTTAATAAGCAGTTGTTGGTTTGGTGTAGAGTCTTTAAAAGAAGATTCTTTATAGTATAAGACAAAAGCATAGATAAAACCTAAAAACAAGCATAACAGTATATACCAATAGGGATACTGCTCTATTACTAATGATGCTTTCAAAATAGAATGCTATTTTTTTTGGGGTTTCAAACTCTTTTCACAAGTTTGAACGAAGTGGTTAAATACATTTTCTATAATTCAGGCTGCAAATATAATGCAAGATGAATGGAAAGAAAGAAAAACAAATGACCCAATTGTGTATGAACTTGAATTGGTACAGGGAAATTTGATTTTATTTTCTTTTTTAAATTCTCACATACAAATCAATATTTTTTTACACTATTAAACGGGTAATCTTTAAAAAACGGCAAAAAACAATTGTAAGCCCTTTATTTTCAAGGAATTTTTCCAAGCCTTCAAAAACCTACCCCCCTCTATTTTAGAATAAATCAATTTGGATACTGGGCTATTTGTTTCGTTTTTTGAGCTTGCTGTAAGCTCTTCGGCTGTTTTGCACCATCCAAAATATTTCAAGATAACTGATTAGATGAATTCTAATGAGTGCTGCAATGGTTGAAAAGGCTTTTTTGCTCTCTGATTTTACCCGAAGCACTTGCAGTAAAAGTTGTGCAATCAGGGTACACCAGATTTGAGTTTTGATGCCGTTCTCTGTTTCGGAATAAAAGTAATGCAGCTGAAAATTCTGCTTGAGCTTCTTGAAAAGCAACTCAATGTTCCATCGCAGCTTGTATAGATAGGCGACTTCTTCATGGCTTATCTCAAAATTATTGGTGATAAAGTCATACATACGCCCTTTTTCATCCCTGTAAGTTACCTTTCGAAGGCGCAAAGTCTTTTCTTGTTTATCTTCTTTGTATGCAAGTAAGATGCGTTCTTCCGACAAAACACCCGCTTGGTTCTTTGCCGGCTCTGCTGTAAATAAAACTTCCTGTGTCTGATAAACAGCATTCTTTTTCAAACGGCATACAAAATTGATTTGTCGTTCTGTCCATTGAGCAAATTGAAGATAATGGTTGTAAGCCCTGTCAAACACAACCATGCTGTGAGGCGACAGATGCAAATATTGCAGAAAATTCTTGTCATGCTGTTTAGCTTCACTGATTTTTACAAAATCTGGCGTATCACTGTGGGCATCAATCATCATATGAACCTTCAGTCCGCCTTTTTTCTTCCCTTCATTCTTGAGATTGCGACCAACTCCTTTCATAATGTTCGAAAAAAGGCGTATCGTACTTGAATCGAAAATGAAAAGTTTGGAAAAGGAGACATTCCCAATCCGGCTGACCGACAAAATAGGCTTAAAATGATCGAGTAACATAAAATAAACGGCTTGGTAAAATTCATTGTCTCGACCTCTAAGACCATCGCCTGCCGTACTCTTTGCCGGTGATTTATCCATGCCCAAATGATTGAGTTTGCCTGTTAAACCCTGCATACCATCACAGATTTCACCCATAGAATCACATCGACTCAATATCCCGAATAACATCGTAACAAGTTGTGTCCACGAATCATAGGTCTTGTAATAATGATCTGATTGGTACTTATTAACAAGCAAATCAAATTTGTTGCGTGGAACAAATTCCAATAACTGTTTGAATATCGGCTGACCGACTAAATGCTTATCTTTGTCTCTCATATTTTTAGTTTGTAGTAGAACCAAAATATGAAAAAAGGAGCTTGCCCCGATGGGCAGCTCCTTAATTTATTTTTTGTCGGTTAGTAGTGATTTTTTTATTTTACAAGCAAGTAAAACATAAAAACGGCAAGAAAAGTTGATATCCCTTCTTGCCGTTTTTGATACTGATGTTAATTATTGCGCAGCCCGTTATCTTATCAGGGTTACATTGCCTTTTGCAACTTTAAGTTGATTATTGCCCAATTCGAAGTATTCTATATAGTAAACATATACTCCGACCGGTTGTTGTTCATCTTTCATCATTCCATTCCAACCTTCATTTAGGTTGCCTGTATTTTCATACACCAATTGGCCCCAACGGTTATAGATAGCGAACAGTTGCAGTGAAGTTACATCGCGAGATGCTATGCGAAGAATGTCGTTAATACCATCGTTGTTTGGAGAAAATGCGGAAGGCACTAATAATCTTGGTGGTTCAACAACATATACCATGACCGAAGTTTCGCTTACACAACCTAATGGGGTAGTTACAGTTGCTGTAAATTCTGTTGTTTGTCCGGGTTTTACAAAAACAGTAGCTTGATTTGGGTCAGTTATGAATGAAGCAGGTGCCCATGAATAAGTATCACCTTCTATTCCACCACTTACTGAAATAGAAACTCCGGAACCTTCAACGATACTATCCTGTTGAGCAATTTGTAAACTTCTCGGATAATCTAATGTTAAGGTGATTTCATCTGTTACTTCACATCCATTGGCATCTATAGCTGTTACCGTGTAGGTTTGAACGGTTGAATTGCTGACCGAAAGGTCTATTTGAGGCTGTGAAGATGTGGCATCGTCCAAGCCTGTTGCCGGCGACCATTGATAAGTGTATCCTGTTAAAGGAGGTTCACCTAAGGTTCCAGAATATGTTTCACAACCTGAAAAATCAGTACCTGCACTAACAACAGGAGTACTGACAACAACACTCCTCGTCGTGGTTTGAGAACATGCCCCGACTGCGGTAGTAACAGTATAGGTGATGTCTTCTGTGGTTGTAACAGTAGGATTTGGACAGTCAGTGCAGCTTAATCCGGTTGCGGGACTCCAATTGAATGAATCAGCACCTGAAACGCCTAAATCTAACACTAATGTTTCTCCGTTACAGACGGTAAAGGTTTCAGGTACTAAACCCAAATCTCCGTTGCCTACATTGACTGTTACAGGTAATTGTGTTTCGCATCCAACGGAGTCAAATATTCTTACAATATAAGAAGTAGTATCTGTTCCGGTAAAAGTTGGGTTTGGACAGTTACTGCAACTCAAATCAGTAGTAGGGGTCCATAAATAAAATAAACCCCCTGAGGCATTAAACTGAACGGGTTGTCCTATACAGGTATTATATTCAGGAGGCACCTGTGGGTCGGCATTATCGTCCATAATAAACTGCACATAAGTGGTATCAATACAAGGACCTACTGAGGTGATTGCAGTATAGGTGATGCTGTTTAAGGGCGAGGCTATCGGAAAGCAACTTGTCGGATCATCTAAAAAATCAGATGGAATCCATTGACATATTATTCCTCCGGAAAGCCCTAATTGAACAGCACTTCCGGGACAGGTCAAAATAGGAGAATTCCCGGCATCGGCAACAATGTTGTCTTGTATAAATAACTCTACACTATCTAACACACCGGAAGTACAAAATCCGGGATTGATAATTTTTATTTGAACAGATTCCAACCCTTCTAACACTCCATCTGCAAAAGGAGATATAATTAACTGATAGGCAGTATCTCCGGGATATAGGATAATACTATCGGGGATAGACAAATAATCAATTCCGTTTGTCGCAGTACCCGAAACTTCAAAATAAATCACAGAGGTATCGTTTGGTGCAAAGTCAACAGAGAAATCAATTATACCATCCACACATCCTTCAACCGCATTTAAAAATCCGGCACTTGCCAAAGCAGTACTTGCACTAAGCGTAACTTTATTGGTTGTTAAACTTCCGGCTTCTATAAATACTCCGGAGTCTAAGGTAGAATCCAAATCATCGGCAACTACTAATTTCAGAGAATAAGTCTGACAAGGTACAACCGCTGCTCTTGCTTCCAATACAACGGTAAAGCCATCGTACTGAATATAATAATCATTTGAATTGTTTGGGAAAGTTGTTCCTGTGCCATTATTGACATAATAGGCCGAATTATCAACATCGTTAACATTGTTAATAGAAACATAAGTACTTGTGCCCGGAATGATTGCTATGTTTTCCATCACGTAATTGCCACCTGCCGGATTAGGGCCGGAGATATAAAAAGCAAAGACATCATTAAAAGAGCCGACAAATTCCAGATATTCTTCTGACCCGAACACATAGTTAAATTTAAGCGTATCGGCAGCTACTTCAACATCAAGATATAGGGCACAAGCATCATTTGTGCCTAATACACCCGGAATCAAATCGAGATCAGGATCGCCGGGATCTCCAATAGAACTTGCTGCACCTCCGGCATCATTTGGGCCGATGGCATTGTCAATGCAACCGGAAGTCAACAACACACCTGCTTCCAAACCTAAATTACAATTCTGACATTCAAAGTACCCATACGATCTTCCGCTATCGCAACCAAAAGCCCCACTTGCATCAGCACAGTCAAAAACTACGTTTGAGATTGTAACTCCTTCGCCGGCCAATGTTTGTGCTAAGGATAAATCATCCATTGTTCCATCAACCAGCAATTGTGCTGAGGCATTTTGAGCGTTTAAAAACAACAAACTTCCAAAAAGTAAGAGTAAAGAAAAGTTGTGTAAATATAATTTCATAGTTAAATTTTTTGTGAGATTAGTTGATTGTTGAGTTGGTTAGTATTAAAAAGGTTACTGAAAAGTAAAATTAGGTAAATTTAATGAGGTAAAAAGAAGTCTTTTCTATTATTTTCTCGATTTGTCGTTTATCAAGCCAATTTTACACTAATACAGGTATATTTCCGGCAAAGGTAGTCTAATTATGTTTTATTTAATAGATACCATTTTGGCAAAGTCCTTAGCAAGTCAATTTTTGTTATTATTCAACTTTCAAATTTAGTTCTGCTATTTAAGAAAAGTAGTTTTATTTAATTCATTAAACAGAGGGCAAATTCTATAATCATTAGAGGTTAATTAGAAGTGGCAGAAATAATTTCCCTTAAATCAATCGTCAGGAGTTTAAGATTCAGTAATTTTGCAATTCTGATTGTTATTTTCAGTATCTTTAAGTTTTAAGTTTGTTCTATTTTCCATTTTAAATTCAGGTATTATGCAACAGGTATTAACAGAAACTCAACACTATATTGAATTAGAAAACCGATATGGCGCACATAATTACCATCCAATGCCGGTGGTGCTGTCCAAAGGCGAAGGAGTGTTTGTATGGGATGTTGAAGGCAACAAATATTATGATTTTCTATCGGCTTATTCAGCAGTAAATCAGGGGCATTGCCACCCAAAAATTATCAACGCTCTGGTTGAACAGGCACAAGAATTAACCTTGACTTCAAGGGCTTTCTATAACAATATATTGGGAAAATACGAAGAATATTTAACCAAGCTGTTAGGCTATGACAAAGTTCTGCCCATGAATACAGGAGTTGAAGGCGGTGAAACTGCTATAAAACTCGCTCGGAAATGGGCATATCAGGTTAAGCAAGTACCTGAAAACAAAGCACGTATTATTTTCGTAGAAGGCAATTTCTGGGGCCGTACATTAGCTGCTATTTCTTCTTCTACCGACCCGTCCAGCTATAGAGGATTTGGGCCATACATGCCAGGATTTGAGATTATACCTTATAATGACCTCGCTTCGTTGGAAAAAGCTTTGCAAGATCCCAATGTTGCAGCTTTTATGGTTGAACCAATTCAGGGAGAAGCAGGAGTTATTGTTCCTGAAGACGGGTATTTAAAAAAGGCTTATGATTTGTGCAGGGAATATAATGTTTTGTTTATTGCTGATGAAGTACAGACCGGTTTGGCAAGAACCGGAAAAATGTTGTGTTGTGACCATGAAGGGGTAAGGCCGGATATTCTTATTTTAGGCAAAGCACTTTCAGGAGGAGTTTTACCTGTATCTGCAGTTTTATGCGATGATGAAATCATGCTTTGTATTCACCCGGGAGAACACGGCTCTACTTATGGAGGTAATCCTTTAGCTTGTCGTGTTGCTATGGCTGCTCTTGAGGTTTTAGTCGAAGAGGACATGGCTAAAAATGCCGATAGATTGGGAAATATATTAAGGGATGAACTCAGGGCGATTCAATCTCCGTTAATTCGCGAAATTAGAGGGAAGGGTTTGCTCAATGCAATCGAAATAAATTGCGATGAAGATTCTCAGTTGGCGTGGAATTTTTGCCTTAAACTCAAAGAAAAAGGTTTATTAGCCAAACCTACTCATGGAAACAAAATACGTTTTGCACCCCCTTTGGTAATTACTGAAGCACAGATTTATGACTGTATTGAGATTATCAGACAGGCAATCAAAGAAGTGGAGGTAAAAATTTAAGTTTACTGTTTGAAGTTAAATTTCAAAACAGCGATTTACTTTCTTGCGTAGGTATATATTAATGCCTGTGTTATCTTTTTCTATGAAGATTCTTTTGTCAGCCTTTACCGGTTTGGGAAATTTTGTGCTAAAAACACCGATGATTCAGGCATGGACAAAGCTTTACCCGGATGATGAAATTCATTTATTGGCGGGTAATGCTTTCGGAGCGGAATTTGTATTGCATCGAAGTCCACTCATTTCAAAAACTCATTTCATTTCAGTTAATGCTTCAGGTTTTGAAAAATTCGCCTTTTTCCGAAGCCTGAGAGCTGAGAAATTTGATGTAGCGGTATTACCTTTTGATGCACAGCCTAACTTTTTGGTGGCAGGCACTTATATTGCCCGTATTCCTTTGAGAATCAGACATTTGCACCCGGCAGTTTTGTCGAATCGCTTTAAAGCTGTCGCGACTATTTTTTTAAGCACTAAAACTCATTTAGTACCTGTTTTAGCCGGAAGACATGAAACAGATTTAAATATGGATTTGTTGCGGGCCTATCACCGGCAACCTGTAACCGATGTTTTCCCTACTATTGTAAATTGGCAGGAGCATCCTGAAGTTCTGTCAAAATATAATCTTCAAAGTAACCAATACCTGTTAATTCAACCCGGTGCAGCAAACGGATTGTTTAAAGTAAAAGCTTGGCCCCCACAACATTTTGGAAAGCTGATTAGTCAATTGCACGAAAACTTTTCACAATACAAAATTGTACTTGTCGGAGATCAAGGGGATCTCGATACAAACATTTCTGAATTGTATCAATACTTGCCTGAAAAAGTTAAATCGGTCGTCATAAATACGGCGGGGGAGACAAATATTCCTGATTTGCTCACTTTAATAAAAGGGGCTTCGTTGATAGTTTGCCACGATTCGGGAACTATGCACCTTGCTGATGCACTTGAGAAACCTCTAATCGCTTTATATGGTCCTACTGACTTTAGCAGAACAAGGCCTTTAAAACCCACTTCAACCGTTTTGTTTGCAAAGGGCAATTATTTTAATGCCATGTACAATTTCAAATATACTGAAAGCGAACTGTCAGAAATGGGTATAGGTTATGAAGCGATGGCAAATCTAAGTGTTGATGAAGTTCTGAAAAGCATAACAGATAAGCTACAATAACGAAATATTGGCTGAAACTTTTTCAACGTTCCATTTTGATTAGCTCCCCATTTGAAAAACGGTAAATTTCCTTTTTTTCAATGCTTGGTTGACAGCGCTGATCTGTTTTTGCCCAAAAATAATTGTAAGAATAAATAGATCCATCCGGATTTATGGCAGTCATGTTATGCCATGCTCCTGTTTCATGGTCGCTGAACAAAGGTATATGTACTTTGTATTCGTCCGACATGGTTGAAACTATCAGTAATTGCTCACCTTTTCCACACAAAGCATTACCACCGTCGCATTGCATTAATCCGAAACTGACAATCGCATCTGTTTTATTATCATGGTTGATATCGCCATAAATAAAATTTGCGGTTTCTTTCGATACTCCTAAGTTACATGCCAATTCTCCGCCTTTTGATCGCCATAAATCTCCTGCTTTTATACAGTTTTCTTCTGTACAATAGTCGGGAGAGATACTTAAATACCAATTAAACACCGATTGTATATTTGTATGATCACTTGACTTATTGTTGCTTTTTGCCTGATCATTTTTAGTGTAGTAACGAAAATGTTTTTCATAATTTCCGTCTTCATCATTCATTTTCAGATTTTTCATATCATCCTCAAGTGTGATGAAATAGATTTTGGCAATCTTTGGAAATTCAACTTTAAGTATGGAACGCCCTGCAATTTGTAATTCTTCTTTTACATTGAGTTTTATCCTGCCTGTCTTAGCTTCTGCATAATTGTAATAGACGGCCGTTTTACCTTCTTCCTGATTAAATTCTAATTGTTCCCAATCAATATCCGTATAATTTCCGTGTAAAAACAGCAAGGCGGGCGATTGTGCCATACTTGTTGTGCTTAGAGATAGAACATTAAAAAACAAAATAGTTGTTAAAAAGTATTTCATATAGAAAAGAATTGGAGTTCTACATACTGATTGAGCCTTTCCTGAAATCAGTTTTACCTATTACAGCGTTTATTAAAAAAGGGGTGCCCTTTTTTAGACATAGTTTAGCTTCCGAAACTGCTTCGGTAAATTCGTTTAAGGTTTCGACTCTCTTACCTTCTCCTCCAAAAGCCTTGCCAATTTTTTCATAGTCAGAAAATGCCAGATTTGTGGCACAATCGCTACCCAAAATATCAATCTGATCGCGGGCAATTTGAGCCCAGGAAGCATCATTACCGATAATTCCGACAACCGGCAACTGATGTCTGACATAGGTATCGTATTCAAGAATACTATAGGCACAACTGCCATCTCCCCAAATGATATATACTTCGGATTCGGGAAAGCAAAGTTTTGCACCCAAAGCAAAGCCGGCACCAACACCTAAAGTCCCGAAAACACCGGGGTCTAACCATGACAATGGTTTTCGAGGGCGCAGGGTATAGGCTGCTGTTCCTACAAAATCTCCACCATCTGCTATTAAAATGGCATTTTCATCTAATGATTTGTCCAGTGCCTTAAACAGTTGAAGGGGATTAATTCCATAGTTGGTGTTTTCTGCTGTTCGTTTTTCTATGTCTTGTTCACGTAGTTGGTCTCTCTCGTATAATTCGTTTAGCCATGCTTCTATTTGGGAAGACTGACATGAAAACACCTCAGACAACGCCATCAGGAATTCTTCGGGGTCTGCCTGAATACCGGTATCAGGTCGTTTATTTTTGTTCAAATCTTCGTAGTTCCGGTTGATATTGATATATTTGGCTTTATTGTTGAGATGATCCCCATAATCTAATCTGAAATCGCACGGAACACCGGCCAACATAATTAAGTCAGCAGTTCTTAAGGCTTCTTTGCGATGATGTCTATGTTGAAGTTTATTATTATTGCCTAACAATCCCCTACCCATGCCTGACAAATAGACCGGAATTCCCAATTTTTGGACGGCTTCTGCAAAAACTTCGGCTTTTTCAGGAAACATGACCGCTCCGCTTCCTATTAACAAAAGAGGACGTTTTGCAGATTTCAGTTGATTAACAACGGATTGAATTTGGCTGCTTTTATGTTTAGGGTAAATAACAGGGGGTTGTGTGTTTTGAAAATCAATACTGTTTTTTTCTTTAAAAACTCCGTTGACATGGCGGTTGATATACCATTTAACAACTTTATCGGCAAAGTTTTTTGCAGGGGCATCTGCTTTTGCGCCATACCACTGTCTGACTAAGCCTTCATCATACAACAAATCTATCGGTAGTTCTACAAACACCGGGCCGGGTGTTCCGGTTTTAGAGATGGCAAAAGCCTTATGTATAGCAGGTACTATATCTTTTACCCTCCTGACTGAAACAGCCCATTTCACATTAGGCTTCATCATCTCCATCTGATTGATGTCCTGTAAAGAACCTCGCCCTTTTAGTATAGTTGCAGCAGCTCCTCCCAAAAGTACCAAAGGCACTTGAGCTAATTGTGCATTTTTTACAGCGGTAATAGTATTTGTCAAACCCGGGCCTGCTGTAACTGCTGCAACTCCCGGTATTCCGGTTAACCTGGCAACAGCATCGGCGGCAAAAACTGCATTTACTTCATGTCTTGTGTCTATTACCCTGATGCCCATTCTTTCTGCTTCTACAAAAATTGGCGAAATATGGCCACCACACAGGGTAAACAAAAACTTAACTCCTTGTTCTTTCAACACTTTGGAAACAATATATCCTCCGTTCATAAATAATAGGTCTTCTTTGAGTGGTTTAGATTAAATGAATTTTGATTGAAAAAGTGTTGAAGTTCAATATTATGAGATGTTCAAAAAGGTTTATTTGAATCTGATAGCCTTTATTGGGTTGATTGTTGTGGCGAGATAAGAAGGCCAAATTAGCGCTATCAGACAAATCAGCATAGTTCCGGCGTTGAGGGTAGCTACTGTAATCGGGTCAATATCTATAGGCGCTACACTGATGTAATAGGACTCTTCGGGTAGTTTGATAAATCCGAATTTGTGTTGTAAAAAGCATATGCTTAACCCCAATACATTACCTATAAACAGCCCCCAACCGATTATATATGCTGCATTGAAGAGAAAAATTTTACGAATCTCCCAACCGCTTGCTCCGAGGGCTTTCAAAATTCCTATCATATTGGTGCGCTCTAAAATCAAAATCAATAAAGCGGTTATCATATTGATTATGGCGACTAAAGCCATTAAACATAGAATTACCTGTTCATTCATATCCTGTAAGGCAAGCCATTCGAATATATTGGGGTTGATTTCTTTGATGGTTTGTGAGTATAAATCCTGACCAACTATTTCATAATAAATTAGGTCGCTAAAAAAAGGTAAGTCTTCCATCCGGTCGAGAAATACTTCAAATCCTCCAACTTGGTCTTCTTCCCAGTTGTTTAGTTTTTGTATATGTTTGATGTCTATCAGTGCGTATTTTTCGTCATATTCTTCCAATCCGGTTTTGTATATTCCCGAAATATTGAACTTTCGTACCAATGGTGGATTTTGTACAAAATAAATCGCTAAACCGTCTCCCGCATTTAAATGTAACCTTTTTGCAGTGGTTTGAGAAATCAGGATATCGTTTGATTTAGAAGTATCTGATAACTCAAATACTTTACCTTCAACTAAATATTCATTAAAAAACCCCCAGTCAAAATCAGTAGATACCCCTTTTAATACAATACCTTCTATATCGTCGTTAGTTTTTATAATTCCTGCTTTGTGAGCATAAACCTGAATGTGTTTTACTCCATTTATTGTGTCAATTGCAGGATAAAAAGACTGATGAATAGTTACCGGAAACAAATCTTCATAGCTTGAATTGAGTGAGTATTTACTGATATGGATATGCCCCCAAAAGCCAAAGATTTTTCGACTGATATGGTTTTGAAATCCGTTGACTGTGGCGGTAGTGATAAGCATAACAGCAACCGACAAAGCAACTGCAGCTACAGCAATGGTAATAATAAAACCCGAAAATGACCGTCTTTTTCCAAATGCAATCCGACGGGTAATGAACCATGCTGTATTCATATTTTTGATTCTAACACACTTTGATGCAAATATATAGTTTTTACGAGAGTTTTTGGGCATCTTTAGGCAACCATCAACTGACTTGTCTTGACTTACCCCTTTTCGTACTTCTATTTTTTTCTTTCATCAACAATTATATTAGTAAAGCCCACTTATTTTTCAAGCCTCAATACTAATATACCGGTTTAGGCTGTTTATGGCAAAACATTTGTAGTAAGTTCTGTTTTATTCATTTTAAACTATCAACTTTTGAGACAGATTTTAACCCTCTTTGTAGTGCTTTTATTGATAAGCTGTTCAGCTAAAACTTTTCCGGTCGGTTCACGATCTGTCAATTCTTCCGGTAATTCTGAAAAAAATGACTCAATCTCCGGAAATCAGGTAATAGTGTCAACAGATCTATCAAATACTACAGGTGGCAGTAAACAAAATGCAGAATCTACAAACCACCTTTTAAAAACCAATGCGATTGTAACTGCGGCAGAAAGAATAGAAACTTATCTTTCTTTTTTAAAAGCTAAACGAGTGGCTATCGTTGCCAATCAAACTTCATTGGTAAATGATGTACACCTAACAGATACTTTACTCAATCTTGGTATAAATGTTGTAAAAGTATTTGCTCCCGAACATGGTTTTCGCGGTGATGCTGATGCTGGAAAATATGTTCAAAACGGAAAAGATTTAAAATCAGGACTTCCTGTCATATCACTTTATGGTAAAAACAAAAAACCATCTGTATCTGATTTATCAGATGTGGATGTTGTGGTTTTCGACATACAAGATGTCGGTGCAAGGTTTTATACTTATATTTCTACCATGCACTATGTCATGGAAGCCTGCGCTGAACAGGGGAAATGGATGGTTGTTCTTGACCGACCAAATCCTAACGGGCATTATGTGGATGGAGTTGTATTGAAAGAGGAGTTTGCTTCATTTGTTGGGATGCACCCTATTCCTATAGTACATGGTTTAACTGTTGGTGAACTGGCACAAATGATTAACGGAGAAGGATGGTTAAAAAATGGGGTAAAATGCAGCTTAAATGTTGTGCCATGTTCAGGATATTCTCATCGCACTTTTTATGAATTGCCGGTGAAGCCTTCTCCCAATTTACCCAATAGCCGTGCTGTATATTTATATCCTTCCCTTTGTTTGTTCGAAGGCACTCAAGTCAGTGTGGGGCGTGGTACCGATAAGCAATTTCAGGTCATAGGAAGTCCCAAACACAATTACCCATTTACATTCACCCCAGAAAGCAAACCCGGTGCTACACAACCCCTTTTTGAAAACACAACCTGCAAAGGTTTCGACCTTTCAGACCTTCCTTTGGAAGAACTTCGCAGGTTACGCCACATTGATTTGAGCTGGTTAATTAAATTGTACCGGGACTATCCGGCTAAAAGTGAATTTTTTATTCCTTTTTTTGATAAACTGGCCGGAAGTGCAGAACTGCAAAAGCAAATAAAAGCAGGATGGACAGAAGAGCAAATCCGTATGTCCTGGCAAACAGATTTAGATATATATAAGAAAAAAAGAAAAAAATATCTGCTTTATGAAGATATGGAAGATTAACTGCTACCAATCGCTCAGTTCGTCGTGCAGTGAATTGTAAGCACTCAACAATTCTGAATAGGAATGATTGTCCTGAAGTTTACGGGCAATTTCCATTCCCGATTTATAAGTCATTAATGCTTCGTTATACATTTTGAGTTTTTCTTGCAACTTGCCCTGATGATAGTAAGTGCCAACATAGTTTGGGCTGCTGTTTATTAGTTCTCCAAAAATGCGAAGTGCTTCTTGATCTTCTCCTACTTTCAAATATTCCAATGCCATGGCATAATGGAGAAAAGGATCGTTTGGAGTTTCTTTTAAAAACAGCTGAAGCTGGCTTAACCGGTCAATATTCATAAGTATGTACTTTCGTTACTTGGTTGCAGGAAGGTTTCAATTTATTTCAAGTGTTTAAAAAACGCTGAAAGCACTTTACTTTCAGCGTTTTTTTGCGATATTGTACTTTTAAACCGGATGATTTCATTAATCATTTAGATAGTTTAATGGTTGTGTTCGTCTGAACATAAGCCAACAATAGTATGGAAAACATCATGCAAAGCGGATAAGGCTTTAGTGATTTCGGAATCCGTAGTTCCTTTTTTATCAATCATTTTTTGCAGTTTTTTACTGTCATTTATTAATTGATTAATAGCACTCATCATTTCTTTACTGCTAAACTCAGCCGGTATTTTGGATGTTTTTAGAGTTTCGGCTTTTAAAACCATTTCACCAATTCTGGTTTTAATAGGGTTTAAGTTTCCTTCTTCACTTGGATGAAAAGTTTGGGCCATGACTTTGTGAAAATCTTTGATAGCCGGCCAATCATCAAATTTCCCTTTTGGATTAGCAACGTCAAACAATCTGCTGACTTCGTTCCAGTTAATCACATTCCATAATGCACTTAGGTAATCCCCTCTTTTATTTTGATATTTGAGATAGTAAGCATGTTCCCAAACATCTATACCCAATATAGGAACACCTTTTACTTCTGCAATATCCATTAATGGGTTGTCTTGATTGGGAGTCGAGGTAATGGCTAACTTTTTTTCCGGAGTAACAATTAACCAAGCCCATCCTGAACCAAATCTCGAGGCGGCTGCCGCGTTTAGTTTTATTTTCAGACTGTCCAAACCGTTAAAATGATGTTGAATAGCCTGACTTAGTCTGTCTGAAGGCATTGTGTTTTTTTCAGGAGTCAGGATACTCCAAAACAAAGTGTGATTGTAATGTCCACCGGCATTGTTACGAATAGCAGTGCTGAATTTTGACATGTTTTTGAAAATATCTTCAAGAGATAAGTTTGCGGCTTCCGTGTCTTTGATGGCGTTGTTCAGGTTGTTCACATAACCTGCATGATGCTTTGAATAATGAATATTCATTGTAGTTGAATCAATAAAAGGTTCAAGCGCATTAAATTCATAGGCCAAGTCCGGAAGTGTAAATTTTGTTTGTGATTGAAGGTTTGGAGAAAATACAAACAAAAGAGAGGCAATTGTCAACAAAACTATTTTTTTGAGATTCATAGTAAAACGTTTTATTTGGTTATCAAGAATAGAAAATGGTTTAAAGCGAAAATGGTTTAACAACCATAAAACAGGGCGAAACATTTGATATAAATCTAACCGGAAATTTTAGACAAAATCCAGCGAAAAAATTTCGGAGAAAATCGTTTAAGGTTAAATAAAAAACGGGATTGAAATGGATATATCAGCAGAAACTCATAGTTTCCACAGCTATTCAGAAGTGTAACAGCCATATCGTCTGCTTTTATTTTTGATTTGGAAACCATTTTTTCACCGCGTTTCACCAATTCAGGGTTTCCTTTGCTATGTTGCATAATATTAGTTTTAAAAAACGTGGTGATAGAAACAGATACTTTGATATTAAAAGGTTTCAGTTCTGTAAATAAGGATTCAGACAGCGAAATAACAGCAGCTTTTGTAACATTGTAACCGGACATATTGGGAGGGTTGACAAAACCGGCAGCGCTTGCTATGTTGAGCACATAGCCATAACCCTGATTTTTCATAGCAGGAATAAAATAATGACATCCGTGAATAACTCCCATCAAATTGATTCCAATAATCCATTGCCAATCAGGGATAGAACAAGATTCCATATTTCCCACAAAGCCTGATATTCCGGCATTATTAACCAACAAATCTATACCTCCGGCTTTTTGTATAAAATCGGTTGCGGCATCTTCGTATGCTGCCGCATCAGAAACATCAAAGCAATAGGCAAATGCTTTTCCGCCGAGTGTTTCTATTATTTTTACTGTTTCATCTAATTTTTTATCATTGATGTCGTTTACACCGATATGCCAGCGGTCGTATGCCAGTTGTTTGCACAATGCAAGCCCAAGACCTGAGGCAGCACCTGTAATAAAAGCTCGTTTATATGGATAAAGCGCAGTTAGACGAAACATAACTCATGAATAAAAAAATCAGGGACAATTTATTTGCTATTCGTCAGTCTGTTTGGTTTCAGGTGGTTTTTCTTCTTCCTTTGGCTCTTCATTATGTTGTTGAGGGATCAGTTTATTGATGACTTCGTTAATTTGAGACAAATCAGGTTGTTGTTCATAACTCTTTTTCTTAGGGTCAAATACCAGTATTTCTTTAACCGTCTCATTGACCGGTGGAATATCCGCTTCAGTTAAAGTGATGAGTATATCTTCGGTGAGTGGAGCAATTCCGACAATCCTGTTGGCTTGCCGTTCAATACATTTTTCAAATAAATTTCGCGAAACACGGGCATTGCCAAAATTAAAGGGTCGGTCTGTACATACTTTTTCAAAAATAAAGAGAAGTTTTTCTTCGGCTTCTTCATCTAATTTGAAATCGGCTTTAGAAGCAAAAAGTTTGAAAATCTGTACAAGTTCTTCCGGAGTATAATGATTGAAAAAATAGTAACGGTTAAAACGAGATTGAAGTCCGGGATTGGATTTGATAAAAGTTTCCATTTCGTCCGGATAACCGGCAACAATTACCACCAATTGTTTTCGGTGGTCTTCCATTCTTTTTAACAAAGCTTCGATAGCTTCGTTTCCAAAATCACGCTTGTCTTCACCGCCTCTGCTCAAGGCATAAGCCTCGTCAATAAACAAAACACCATCTAAGGCCGTTTTTACAATTTCATCTACTTTTAAAGCTGTTTGACCAATATATCCTGCGACTAATCCTGCCCGGTCAGTTTCGACTAAATGACCGCGTTTTAAAAATCCAAGATGTTTATAAATTCTGCCAACTAATCGGGCTATTGTAGTTTTACCGGTTCCGGGAGGGCCCATAAACACCGAATGAAGGGCACGGTCTTGTGTAGCAAGGCCTTTCTCCTCCCTGATTTTCTGAATTTTTAAAAAATTAATCAGGGTTTTGATTTCCTCTTTAATGTTTTTTAATCCAATAAGTTCGTTAAGTTCAGCAATAACCTCATCTAATGACTCGTGGTCATCCACTTCTGTTTGTTTCACATTAGGAGTCGCTTTCTTGGGCTTATGAGTCAAATTCCAGACTTTTTTGAGTAATTCCTCTTCTTCTGCAATGACATTGCCATCTGCCTTAAGAATGAGTGAAGCAAAACGGTAAAGTTGTGCCGAGATTGTTGAAAACAAATCATGTTCGAGCCTCGACAAGATAACCGGCAAAAGCAGCTCTTCCGGATATTCACTTTTTACATTAAATATTTTGAAGTCACGCAATTGTGTAATTCTTTGAGGGAATACGGGGTTTTGTATCATTTCGTTTATTCGGGTGAGTTTTAAACCCGTTGCCATATCTGAATTGTTAATTAACCGTTCAAACAAATAGGCAAGAGCAAACTGTTCGCGCCTGGTGATTTTGCGATCAATTTCGCTGCACATCTCATATAGTTTAATGGCATCCTGAGCAAACAACTCCCGGGCACTTGGGTCATTGACAATGATGTCTGTCGTGTTGCTCATTTTCTGAACAGTTTGTTTAAACGTCTTGTCATTGTCCAAATGACGGCAGGCATCCATATAAATATCTGCTTCGTGTTTGAGCAATTGGAGAAATTCTTCGTCTATCAGATCGTTTTCCATAGCTTGTTGAGTATTCTGGTTATTCAGTTTAACCTCAACTTCTACGCCGTTTGTAGGAATTTGTGTGCCTTCACTTTTCTTGCCAAATCGGTGGATATTCATATCTTTACTGTCGTCATAATCTGCTATAGAAACAAGCAATTGCGACACTTTGCTTTTCAATTCATCAGACATATCAGGCAGTTCAAGCATCAATTTGCCTTCTAAATCAAATAGTTTTTCCAATTCATTAAAGGGCAAATATCCTTTAGCAAAATGGATATTTCTGGTTGTTAGCAAAAAACCTTGATTAAAACTACCCGCATTTTTATCATACAGTAAAATAATATCTTCAGCCGCCATATTGAGAGATGGAAACTGAACAGACAGGCGCAATATAGCCAATGCTGGAATTCTGGAATTGATATATAAATTGCCTTCCAGATCTTTAGCGTTAAAGATGGTCGCAATCAGTTTTTCTAACTGTATTGAAGAAATTTTATTCATGAGTTAGTGCTTATTCAATAGTTGTTGTCTAACAAAAGGGATAAAATTAAAAACAGGCAAAATTAGTCCGTTTTGTTCAACAAAGCTATAAAAAACACTAAAAGACTTTATAAAAGCCCCGATACCCAATATTCTTAAAAACTACTTTTTGGGATTAACTATTCTATCACAATAGGTGGCTCATTGCGATCATCCTGTTTTAATACGATTGTATAAAACCCCTGGGTTATATTGGTTGCCATTTTAAAAGGTTTAAATTGGACACTTTTACGATGACGGTATTTTTCAGGCATGTTGGCATATAATATTTTGGTTTTAAACAAAAAGGGGTCCACTTCCTCAGGGTCAACATCCACTAAAAACTTTCTGTTTCCACGCCATTCTTTACCCTCTTCAACCGGTTGGTAAGCATAATAGTAAAAGTTGGTTTTGTTTCCCTCAATACGATCAAATCCAATATGAGTGGTTAACTGTGCTGTTTGACCAACTTTGAGGTAGATCCATCCCTCACTTACCCATACTTCTTCCGGCGATGTGTCGAGTGAATTAGTTTTTTTTATTTGATTGTAGGCAACCGCCAACCAAACCGGATTTGCCGATTCATTTGTACAAAACAATTGTGCGTAAGTAGGAAGGCTAAAAAATAAAATGAATATCGAGGTTAGAAGAATCCTTATCATCATATTACATTCTTTTAATTGCGTTAAAATAATTTTCATAAACTAAATACAAAATAAGTGCCACTTTTAAGCAGATTTTTCAAAGTTGTCTCATTACCCCAATTTTAACATTCTGTGTTTTAATTGATTTCAAAGAAATCATCACTATATGTTAGTTTCTGTACCTGAATCGTATTGAATTTATAAAACCATGCAAATATTGCTGTTAGCTAAATGTTCCTGTTTAACTACGGCAATTTCCACCTGGAAAAGGTTCATTATCACCTGGAAAAGGTTCATTATCACCTGGAAAAGGTTCATTATCACCTGGAAAAGGTTCATTATCACCTGGAAAAGGTTCATTATCACCTGGAAAAGGTTCATTATCACCTGGAAAAGGTTCATTATCACCTGGAAACGGTTCATTATCACCTGGAAAAGGTTCATTATCACCTGGAAACGGTTCATTATCATCTGGAAACGGTTCATTATCATCTGGAAACGGTTCATTATCATCTGGAAACGGTTCATTATCATCTGGAAACGGTTCATTATCATCTGGAAACGGTTCATTATCATCTGGAAACGGTTCATTATCATCTGGAAACGGTTCATTATCACCTGGAAACGGTTCATTATCATCTGGAAACGGTTCATTATCATCTGGAAACGGTTCATTATCATCTGGAAACGGTTCATTATCATCTGGAAACGGTTCATTATCATCTGGAAACGGTTCATTATCATCTGGAAATGGTCTTTATCACCTGAAAATGGTTCATTATCACCTGAAAATGGTTCATTATCAACCGGAAATGGGGGAATGTTCGAAAAAGTGTGTCAAATGCGATTATTTTTGAAAATCAAGAGTGGATTTAACAAGTTAAATTTAAGAGTACTTTAGTTATATAGTTTTCCACATTTCAATAGCCTACTACTCAAACCCTTCTTTTTTTTGAGTAGTAAAGGCTGTTGGAATGTGGGAAACAACGCTGTTTTCAATTCCTTTACTTCCTACTCATCGGTTAGTTAAACATCCACATGCTTTGTAAAACGGTCTTCAAGCGGGTACGCAATTCGTGTGATACTGAGGTCCAATTTGTAACTTTAGTTTTCCACCCGCCTCTCCCATATATCAGGATGAGATAAATTTGTTTGACTAAAGCCTTGTCGTTTACCCATGAACCTTTGCTTTTCGTTACTTTGCGTATTTGCCGGTGCAAACCTTCCACAGGATTAGTCGTATAAATCATTCGGCGGATATTTGCTCCGAAATCCATAAACACCATTAAATTTGCCCATTCTTGTTCCCAAGCCCTTGCGATACCGGGATATTTCTTTCCCCAGGTTTGCTCAAAACCTGCTAAGGCTACTCTCGCTCTGGGTTCGCCGGCAGCATTGTATATCTTTTAAGGTCTGCACTGACTTGCTTAATATCTTTTCTGGCAACAAATTTAGTGCTGCTGCGGAGCATATGGACAATACAGCGTTGGACGAAGGATTGAGGAAAAACCGAAAGTATGGCCTCATCTAAACCGCTAAGCCCGTCTATACAAAAGAATAGCACATCTTCAACACCTCGTTTTTTTAAGTCTTCCAGAATCAGACCCCACTCAGAAGCCCCCTCTGTATTGCGAACGTAAATGCCCAATACATCCCGATTTCCCTCTGCGTCTATTCCATAGACCGAATAAACAGCTCTCTTAGCTGACCGACCACTTTCCCGACTTGTGTAATAAATGCCGTCTAAATAGACCACCACATAAAAGGGTAATAAGGCGCGCTGCTGCCACGATGACACCTCCGCATGTACCTGGTCTGTTATCTCTGTTATCCACGATACCCCAAACTCTACACCGTATAGCTCCATAAGTTGCAGCTGAATATCCCGATAACTGTTCCCATAAGCATACATCATCAGAACCTGTTGCTCTAAGCCTGTACCCAATTCACGCTCCCATTTCCCTACAATAATCGGACTGAACTCGCCACGCCTGTCCCGAGGAGGCGAAATCTGCACTGCCCCTAACTCCGTGTTTAAGGTCTTCGAAGTATAGCCGTTCCTGCGATTGCTAACACCCTGCGAACGGTCGGTCTTGATGTGGTTGTCTATCTCGCCTGATAAAGCTGCATTCACCAAACGCTGTACCATACCCGTTAATACGCCTTCTTTGCCTAATAACCGATCCCCAGACGTGAGGCGTTTTATCGCTTCTTTTTCAAATGACGGATAATCAAAGTCTTCCAATGGGGAAGCTGATCTACTTTCTCTCTTGTCCTTTTTCATAATTAAAATTTTTATTTCTGTAATTTGTGTTGACACACTTTTTATAACAGTCTCGGAAATGGTTCAATTCCACCCTCAAAAGGTTCATTATCAACCGGAAATGGATCATTTTCCAACGTTAAAAAAAAATCATTGATTAACTGCTACTAACTACACAGGTGGGATATTCAGGAAGTAAGAGGGTGGATGGAAAATTATCTTTCGGTTTGCTTCTATCTTACTCTTTTTATTTGCAATATATAATAGTTCAAATTGCCGAAAACACAAAACCACCCTGAAAAATAAATTGCTTGTATTATCTTTGCGGCTTCTTAAAACATTTTTATAAAAAAAATTCGACATCATGAAAATATCTGTAATTGGAGCAGGAAATGTTGGGGCAACCTGTGCAGACGTTGTAGCGCGAGGAAATTATGCAAACGAAGTGGTTTTGTTAGACATCAAAGAGGGGTTATCAGAAGGTAAAAGTTTAGATATTTGGCAAACAGCTCCTATAAGCTATTATTCTACCCGAATGATAGGCGTAACAAACGATTATAGTGCAACTGCAGGATCTGATATTACCATCATTACTTCAGGAATACCACGCAAACCTGGTATGAGCCGGGATGATTTAATCGGTACTAACGCAGGAATTGTAAAAAGCGTTACAGAAAATGTTGTCAAACATTCTCCAAATACCATAATTATAGTTGTTTCAAATCCGTTGGATGTTATGAGTTATTGTGCCTACTTAACCTCGGGTTTTGACCCCAAAAGAGTTATGGGCATGGCCGGAATTTTAGATACCGCACGTTATCGTGCATTTTTAGCTGCTGAACTTGGAATATCTCCCAAAGATATACAGGCTGTATTGATGGGTGGACATGGCGATACAATGGTACCACTGCCCCGCTACACCACTGTTGCAGGTATTCCTGTAACCGAGTTGGTTGAAGCTGGAAAGCTTGCCGCAATTGTTGACCGTACCACAAACGGAGGAGCCGAACTTGTTAAACTGATGGGGACTTCAGCCTGGTATGCACCGGGAGCCGCAGCTGCACAAATGGCTGAATCAATAGCACATGACGAAAAACGCATATTCCCATGTTGTGTTTATTTACAAGGACAATACGGTTTAAATGAAATTTTTCTTGGTGTTCCGGTGGTTTTGGGTAAATCAGGCATAGAAAAAATCATCGAACTCGACTTAAACGAAGAAGAAAAATCCCTTCTAAATTCTTCTGCGGCATCAGTAAAATCAGTCATGGATGTTCTTGATGGCATGAAGTTGTTCGGATAATTTTGAACTTAAAATATAATACATTACATGTCCGCACCCGAGACCAATTCACAGTTAAATTTTATAGAAGAAATAATTGAGGAAGATTTAAAAACCGGTAAATATCAAGGTCGGGTTCATACCCGATTTCCGCCTGAACCAAACGGCTATTTACATATCGGACATGCTAAATCTATTTGTCTCAATTTCGGGCTTGCATTAAAATATAAAGGACTGAGCAATCTGCGCTATGACGATACCAATCCTGAAAAGGAAGAAGTAGAATATGTTAATTCAATCAAAGATGATATTCGTTGGTTGGGTTTTTCGTGGGAAGACCGCGAGTATTATGCCTCTGATTATTATGATATTTTATATCAAAAAGCAGTCGAACTAATAAAAAATGACAAGGCTTATGTTGACCATTCTACTTCTGAAGAAATGGCAGTTCAAAAAGGAACTCCCACTTCCCCGGGAACAGAAAGCCCGTATCGTAATCGGCCAATTGAAGAAAGTCTGATTCTTTTTGAACAGATGGTAACGGGAAAAATTGAAGAAGGCACCTGCACCCTTAGGGCAAAAATTGACATGACCTCACCTAACATGCACTTACGTGACCCGGTCATTTACCGTATTAAAAAAACACCCCACCATCGCACAGGTACTAAATGGGCAGCCTATCCCATGTACGATTTTGCTCATGGAATTTCTGACTCATTAGAGGGCATCACGCATTCCATTTGTACTTTGGAGTTTGAAGTTCATCGCCCTCTTTACGACTGGTTTTTAATAACCCTCGGCATGTACCGTCCACAACAAATTGAATTTGCAAGGTTAAACCTTACTTATACGATCATGAGTAAGCGTAACTTGCGGATGTTGGTAGAAGAGGGGTATGTAAATGGATGGGATGACCCAAGAATGCCAACTATTTCTGCACTTCGCAGAAGAGGATATACTCCCGAAGCTATCAGAGAGTTTGCCAAAAGAGTAGGTGTCGCACGTCGTGAAAATATGATAGATGTCGGTTTGCTTGAGTTTTGCGTTCGTGAACATGCAAATCTTATTTCCAAAAGGGTCATGGTAGTAACACATCCACTGAAAGTTATTATAATCAATTATCCTGAGTTTCAAACCGAACTTCTCGAAACTGAAAATAATCCGGAAGATCCCAATGCGGGTACAAGGCTAATTCCTTTAAGTCGTGAGATTTATATAGAACAGGATGATTTTATGGAAAACCCGCCAAAAAAATACTTCCGCTTGTTTCCCGGTGGCGAAGTGCGGTTAAAAAGTGCTTATATTATCCGTTGTGAAGAAGCCATAAAAGATGATGACGGGAATATTACAGAATTGCATTGTACTTATTTTCCTGACTCGAAAAGTGGTGAAGATACAAGTGGAAAAAAGGTAAAAGGAACCCTTCATTGGGTTGCTGCTAATCAAGCCCTGCCTGTAGAACTCAGAATATACGACCGATTGTTTAATATTTCTGAACCCGGAAGTTTTGAAGGTGATATCCGAACTTGCATCAATCCCGATTCGTTACAAGTCATTTACCCGGCCTACGCTGAAAAAAGCCTGAAAGAAGCTGAGCTAAGTGACCGGTTTCAGTTTATAAGAAAGGGGTATTTTTGCTTAGATACCGATTCGAACGAACAAAAACTAATTTTTAACCAAACAGTTGGGTTAAAAGACAGTTGGGCAAAACAGCAGGAAAAGGAAAGCTGAAATTATTCCCGCGAATTATGTTTTGTCGTTTCATTAAATGAGTGTTAGAAAATTTGAATAAGACACACCTAAAATAAACAAGTCTTGTCTTACATAGTGCTTTACAACGCTTATTTGCAAGTTTTGTTTAAATTTGTTCCGACATTGAAAAATAAACAATCAAGAATAATTAGCCTTTACCGATAGAGGTTTGACTTATAGTAAAGTTATGAAACTGACTATAAAAACGCCACAGATTATTACTGAGGCAGGAAAACAAACAGAAAATCTGGACTATGTGTTGCCTGGAACAGTAGAAAATCTGTCCCTTTCCAGGCTATTTATTCTTTGTGACGGAATTGGACCAACCCGAAAGGGAAACAATGTAGCACGTCTTACCGGCAATTTGTTTTACGAATACATCACGCATATCAATCCGCCTAAACAAAGATTAGGTCAGGTATATATAAACGATGCATTAAGATATGTAGAACGAAAACTTTGGAATGAAATAAAAGACAACAACCTAAAGCAGGGCATGGGTTGTAGTATGTTGTTGATGTATATCAATGCAGACGATTCTATTTCTGTCGCCTGGGTTGGAAACATCCGCGCCTATCATGTGCGGGAAAAACAAATTATTTTTGAAACGGAGGATCATTTAACAGTTCTTCGCGAAAACGGGAGAAATATTGCAGTCGAACCAAGAATAATTTCGGGAATTGAGCCTGCCTGGGCTAGTGTTTCTATCATTTCTGATATTCAAACTAACGACTATTTTTTGCTTTGTACTCAAGGGATATATGAAACTTTTGACAACAGGAACATTAAATATCTGCTTTCCCAAGGAGATGGCTCTGATAATACCAATGCAGCTATTGCTGATAAAATGAGAGAACTTTGTTTGCAAAACTGGGAAGATGATTTTACGTTTGTCTTAATAGGAATTAAAGAGGGAATAACTGTACCTCAGGCAATTTCAAATTCAATTGGTTCAAATATAACCGAAAATTCAAAATCTCAGAATGCGCTGCGATTAGATCATCTTCCGAGCGGAATTATCCGAAAAAAAGACAAAAAGAACTATCAATCCAATAAACGCCCCTTGTTTTCAGGTAGTGGAGGCGGGTTAGGATCTTCCACTCCAACAAAAGCCGGTATCATTGTTTTATTGATAGTTTTGGCTATTATCACAGCTTTTGCCTATAAGTTTTTTATATCAAAACCGGAAGATGTTTTTAAAAACCATCTCACAAAAGCAGATACTTTTTTTGAAAACGGTAATTATGAAGATGCGATTGAGCACTATACTAACGCATTGTCTATCAAACTGCCGGACTCTTCCTCTTTTCCTGTCATCCGGGAAAAAATAAAATTAACTAAACTCGCTTTGCTTGAAAAACAAGCAGAACAATTGTTTAATGTACAAAATTGGGTGAAAGCCAAGGCCAAATATGTTGAAATTCTCAAAATTACTCCGGAAGATACACTGATAAGCCAACAGATAGAGGTACTTGAGCAAACCATTGATTTTGAAAAACAGAATCTCATTTCAAAAGCAGATACTTTATTTAACCTGAAAGATTACGAAAGTTCCAAGCAATTGCTCTATGAAGCTTTATATTATGATCAAACAAATGAAAAAATTTTGGAACAAATTAATCTTTGCAATCAGTTTCTTAATACCCAAACCGTCAGCATGTCTGTTGCCGTCAATATGGCTGTAAAAATGGATTCTTTAGGTGAATTTAAAGCTAATCGTTTGTCAATATTCACAACAAAACCAAATCTTACAGTTTTAGAATCTGGTGATATTTATGAACATGAGCCAAACCCGGAAAATATCTATACCACTCCTATTCCAGTTTCGATTGAATATTCGACTAATAAATTTAACGAATTGGTAAAGAAGGGAGATGATGCAATGCAATCGGCCGACTTTGAAACTGCCAAACTCAGATATACGGAAGCTCTGACACATAAAAGATCCGCTGAAATAGAAGCAAAACTAAACAGCATTGAACAAGCAGGATTTACCAAAAAATATCACGAAATAATTTCACTTGCCGATAATGCATATAACAAAGGCACTTTTGAAACAGCAAGAAATTTTTACTTAGAGGCTTTGAAATACAAGTCAAATGACGATTATGCTACCAATAGAGCAGAAGAATGTAATGAAAAACTTGCTGCCTCTACAAGTTCGGCACAAGTCAAAACTGAAAAATATAACCGTTTGATTGAAGAAGCAAACGCAGCATTTAATGAACAAAACTATTCAACAGCAAAAAATAAATTTAAAGAGGCTTTACAGATTTCGACTGCAGATATTACCAATATCAATGCAAAAATAGCAGAATGTGAAAGCCGGATAGAAAACTTGCAATCTGACAGTTCCTCTAAAAAATTGAAGAAAGCTGAAAAAATATGTAAATCCGATAATTTTGGACTAGAATGTTATAACCACCTGAAACAAAACAAACTTCTTTATACCATAGACCCCCAAATACTGCTCAATTTGAGCCGGTTTTTTGAATCATCAGACCCTGAAAAATCTCGCGAGTGTTTGAACATTGCAAATAACAGAAAAGAATAACACCGCAATATTCAGAGGGTTATTACCCCAAAAGTTATGATAAAATTTAAAATTTTTTCAGTCCTTTTTATTGTTCTTTTTTTGACATCTAACTGTTCAGATTCCGGTTCAGAACAAACCGACCTTCAGGGCAGGGAGATTAAACTAAAAAAAGGTATGCAAAAAGTAACCTTCCCTTCAACAGATGGACTAAATATTACAGCAAATTTATTTCATGCAGGGGCCAATCTTGTTCCAATTGTTGTTTGTCATCAAGCCAATTCGAGTAAAGAAGAATATACTGAACCTGCAAAAAAACTGAATGAAATGGGTTTTAATGTTTTGGCTGTTGACTTACGTGCAGGAGGCAGTTTAATTCCCGGGGGAAAAAATGAAACAGCAGAATTAGCAAAACAACAGGGTAAAATGCAGAACTATATCAATGCAATACCTGATATGGAAGCAGCAATTGATTATATGTATAATCAATACAAAAAACCGGTTGTTTTAGTTGGCAGTTCTTATTCCGCTTCATTGGCTTTAAAAATAGCAGCCGAAAATCAAAAAGTAAGAGCAGTTGTTGCTTTTAGTCCGGGAGAGTATTTTGTCGGAACTGAATCTGAAACTTTCATTCAGGATATTATGCAGGATATCCATAAACCTATTTTCATAACTTCTTCAAGAAAAGAGGTCGGACAGGCTAAATTGTTTTTCGATCTTGCTACTTCAGGAGTTAAAGATTTGTATGTTCCCGCAGAAGAAGGTATGCATGGGTCAAGAGTATTATGGGAAAGCACACAGGGGAATGCAGGATATTGGAAAGCATTTTCCGATTTCCTGAATAAGGTTAGATAACAATGTAAAATCATTGTTAAAATATTCCGGATAAAATTTACTTGATAAAATCTGTGGAATTCAAGTATCTAAGCAAGATTTTCAAATTCTCGCAACCTTTGGCGTTTATTTTCTGGTATGGGCTGTGTGGCTTCTGTTTGATAGTTAAATCCTACTAATATAGTTGTGGCCGTAGTTGCTATCACTGTTCTACCGTTTCTTTCGGTGGTAATACAATATTGAAGGGTAAAACTTTTGTTGCCGATATGCGAGCATCGCACATAAACTTTTGGTTTATCGCTCAAAATCAAGGCTATTTTAAAATCTATGGTTGCACTTGCCAAAATCATACCATCAGTTTGCCAGTCCCACTGAATACATTCATGCAGATAATGTGTTCGCGCCTGTTCTAAATAAGTCAGATATACCGAATTGTTGACATGATTCAAGGCATCTAAATCTCTCCAACGGATGTCAATTGTTATATGATATTTAAAATCTTCCGGAGAAACACTCATAAAAGGCAAAATATTAGTGGTTGATAAAATCGGCCAGCAAACGATGAAAATGATGAACTCCCTGTTCTCGTTTAGGTGAGTAGCGGCCGGTTTGATATACTCTTGATTGGATACCGCGCTGAACTCCTTCTACCACAAACTCATCTTCGCGTTCAACTTTATCCAACAAAGCACCGGCACCTTTGTTTAACTTACTGTGGTCATAAACAAAGGTCAGAAAAGAAACACGAGTTCTTTCTGGGCTAATTGGTATAACTATATTTACCGATAATCCCCATGGATAAAAATTAAACATAGTGTTTGGAAATATCCAAAAATAATAGGCAGCGACCTGTTTTCCAGAGTCCGGATGATTTTTGGAGAAATTAAAAGTGTCTTCTTTGCCTGAGGCATATCCTTTCTGAACGCTAAAATATTGATCAGTTTCTACTGTGTAATTTCCATAATCAAGAGTATTGTTCAAATCTTTATGTACATAAGGAATATGGAATCCTTCGAGATAGTTTTCACAATATAAAGCCCAATGTGCATGAACTAAATATTCTTTGCTAAGTGAGGGCTCAAAAACAAACTCTTTGAGTGGTAAAAAACCGGTTAGCACTCTTATTTTTTCAATAACAGGAGATAAAGGGAATGCCGGTTGAATAGCTGTAAACAAAAATTGCTCCCAGTTTTCTAAAGGAAACTGAAACAAATGATCGCAAGGACGCGGAAAATTTTGGGCTTCCTGAAATTCAGGCATTGATTCAAATCTGCCATCAAGACTAAACCGGCGACCATGATACCTGCATATTAGTTTTGTCATCGAAGATGGATGATGAACCAGAATATTAGCCCGATGTGTACAAACATTGCTTAGAAGCTTAAGACTTCCTGTTTTGTTTCGCACCAACAATAATGGTTCATTCAGACAATGCTCCAACAAACGGAAAGGGAACACAGATTCATGTAAATCAACGAGTTCATCTGTACCAATATACTGCCAGGTTCTGGTAAAAACCTTTTCAATAGTCAGGTCGAACATCTGAGGGTTTTTATAAAACCAGGCCGGTAGTGTTTCTGCCTGACTGATATCAGGGTGAACGTTCAGTTGATCCATGGAATGTGATCTTTATCGGTATTCATTAGGGAAAAGCTAAAAAGGCAGTAAAACAAACCAAAAAGGCAAACTAACATTTAAGCATTTTAATAAATAATTCATTTCCCATTCTGGGTTCAATTGAGTTATAACAAAGCTCCATAGTTTCTATTTTAAAAAAAGGGCTAAACAATTCCTTATATTCCACAATATTTCCTCCAAAAGGCGGTTTATCTTCATTCAAAGGGATATTAAACAACAAACCAACTAATTTACCACCTTTTATAAGCAAATCCGAAATCTTTTGAACATAACTTGTTCTAAGTACAGGATTTAAGGCGCAAAAAAATGTTTGCTCAATAATCAGGTCATATTTTGCGTTATGGTTGAAAAAATCTTCAAAAAGTAGTTGCTCATCGGGAAAAGAAGGAAAGTTTCTTTTAAAAAGTTTTAATGGTTCATTAGCCCAATCCAATAAAAATACTTTTTTAAAACCATTTTCAAAAAGATATGCAGCTTCATAAGCATTACCACATCCCGGAATTAAGATCCGTAAATCTTTATTTTCAAGTCCGTCAAAATATGTTTTTAACGGAGTACTTACCGAACCTATGTCCCAACCGGTATTGTTTTCCTGATACCTTTTTTCCCAATATTCTGCGTTTAAGTTTACCATGGCGGTAAAAATCGTACATTTGCTACTCTAATCCAAACAACAAAGAAATTATTTAAATTTAAAACAACCTAAAATGGACAACAACAGGCAATATTTGTATTTAGGCATCATAGCCGTTTTACTTTTGTTAAATCTATTTTTACTTTACAAAAATCAGAGTTTAAAAAGTAAAAACAAAGCAACTGTTACCACCTTAGAAACCGAAAAATCGGATTTACAGGCTGAGTTTGACAAAACCATTGCAGAAATGGAGCAATACAAATCGGAAGTTGAAGAAAAAACAAGTGCAATGACTGACTTGGAAGGTCAGATTGAAACCCAAAAGGCCGAAATTGCACGAATACTTTCTAAAGGCAACGCCACAAGTAAAGAATTGTCTCAGGCTAGGACTCTGATTGCGTCTTTAAGAAGTTCGACAGAAGACTATAAAAAACAAATCGAAGCGCTAACTTTTCAAAACCAGCAATTACAACAGGAAAACACCGGGCTAAAAACTACGGTTAGCGAAAAAGAACAGGCAATCATGGAAAAGGAAACCAATATTGCGCAGTTGGAAACAGAAAAATCAGAGCTGACTTCAGCAAAACAAGCTTTATCCGAGCAATCAGACCAGTTAAGTCAAACAGTAAAACGTGGATCAGTTATGCAGGCTGCCAATATCAGTGGTTCTGCCATTGATGTTAGAAAAAGCGGTAAAGAAGTAACTACAAGCAAGGCAAAACGGACGGACCAACTTAAAGTCTGTTTTGATATTTTGCGCAATCCCATTGCAAAACCAGGGAAAAAGGAAGTAATGTTGCGCATCATCAGCCCACAGGGAGATGTTTTGTCAGTTGAGTCAATGGGTTCCGGTGTTTTTACAAATGGGGATAGTGGTGAACAAATGAAATACACTACCAAAGCCGCGATTGACTATCAAAATCAATCTGAAAACTATTGTATGTATTGGGAGCAAAATTCAGGTTTTTTGAAAGGCAATTATACCGCTGAAGTTTATAACGATAACTATTTAATTGGTAGCGGTGCTTTTACTATAAAATAATTTGCTCTAACAGGCAACTGTATTTATTACCGCCAAAGAATATCCGTAATATTTAATTTTTGTGCTGATATAGTTCCAGCACAATCGGCTTGCTGTCAAAAGATTTTATTTTTATGAAATCTTTTGACAGCATTTCTTTTTCAAATAAAGTGAAATCATTGCTGACGTTGGAATATAAAACAAATTCCGAATTCTTTACCGCTCGTTTTGATTTGTTTATAAATTGAAAGCCGTTAAATTCGTTCAAATGAGTATATTTTTTACCGGCAAGCATAGGAAATGCAGAAGTAACCCGATCAGGAGAGATGGATGATTGTTCTATAAAATTATTAACCTGCTCTTTTGCTTTAAAATAGGGGAGAGCTGCCAAAGTAGAATCCCACCCATTTGCTATTGGAAATGGATAAATCCAAAGATGGCCACTCAATAGACCCGCAAAAACAGATACCGTCAAAGTAGTTTTTAGAATCCTGCTTTTTATGCCTGAAACAAAAGAAAACAGCAAAATACCGGATAGCAAATAAATTATTAAAAAGTATCGGTGTAAAATTGGCGTATTTCTAAATACTAAAAATGGAAGAAGGAGGAAAAATAAAATACATATTGTGCCCCAAAGTAAATATTGCTCTTTGGTGATCGTTGTTTTTTTTATAAAAACTCTGCCTAAAAACACAAATAATGGTATCCAGATAAAAATCCTGCCTTGATCCACCATTCGCCAAACAACAACCAGCATATTTTTACCAAACTCTTTAAAAGTAACCATCCGGTATTGTTCTGACCAGTTATTGTTCATGTAGTTATCTGTAACAAACCCTGTATGATAAAAATGATAGGAAAACCAAACCATCAGTAAAATTATCAAAGGTAAATAGAAAGGCAGGACAGAAGCCGCCCTTTTAACCCCAAACCTATTGCTGTTAAAAAAAAGGAAATGACAAAAACCTATTCCAATTGATAAAATAATGCCCCGTAAACTAAGCATAGATAAGATTGGCAATAGAAAATAGAGCCACTTAACTTTGCCCGAAAAAAGGCTATAAACACATAACAAAGTTATACTTAACAAGGCAATATCAATTCCTGCAAATGCTATCTGTGATAACAAAGAAGGTTCTGCAACTAATATGAACAAGACAAAAATTAAAAACGAAGTATTACCAATTACCTTTTTGCATATTCCTGAAAAAGCAAATACAATACCGACTACAAAAGGAAAAATTGCCCAATGGCTTGAAACCAAACTTTTCCCAAAAATTTTCCAGACAATGGCTAAATACAATCCATAAAAAGGAGGGTGACCTGCATCTAAAGCTGAAGGTAGAATTAGTGTGGAATAGCCGTTTTCATAAAAATGTTGAGCATATCTTGATGATAATAAAACATTGTCCCAAAAAAATGGCAATTCAGAAGAAAGGTATATTATTATAACATATAAAAAAATATAAAGGGAACTATTCAATTCGCGGTTTCTAAAAAATCGGTTCATAAAGAAATTTAGCATCTTAAAATTATTTTAGTTACACTTATCTTATGAATAAAGAAGGAACCAATATTCTGAAATTTGCAATAATTTCATTATAAAAAAATGTAAATACCACTTCAGTTTCTAAAAAAAACCACCCCTAATCCCTCCGAGGAGCGGAATTTAAAGACTTTTGCCAGAAATTGATGATTCAAAATTAAATCATAGTTGGTAGAAACCCTAAAAAACAATTCATTTCGATTTATAAGGCATATTCAAAGAAGCACTATAGAATCGCAAGATTGTAGAAACGAGTAAGAATCAATATTAAGATGAAAAAATGCCCCCTCGTTATTTGGACAAGGGGGCATAAATAACATGACTATGAAAGTTTGAATTCTTAGTCTTTCACCACTTTGCCGGTAACTATTTGATTGCCATTGTTTAAAATCAACATATACAAACCGACTGGATATTTTGATATATCTAATAAGGTAGAGTTAGACCCTGTTACACTTAGAAAAGAATGTGTAAGTACTAATCTGCCGGTTACATCGTATAATTCTAAACCTATTATTCCGCCAATAGAAGTACTGAATTCAATTTTTACCCAATCATTGGCAGGAACCGGTGAAATTCCTGTTAACGCAAAATTAGGAATTTCAAATGTGCCGGGACTACTGGTAAGGATATCAATAATCAAAGTACCGGTAACAGTAAAGTTGCCGTCAGAAACTGTAAACTCAATTTCAATTTGTCCGGTAAATCCGGGGGTTGGTGTAAATGTAACAGTTCCATCAGCATTGAAAGTTAAAGTTCCACCGGTAACAGGGATTTCCATATCCACTAAAGTCATAGGATCTCCATTAGGGTCAGTAACATAATCGAAAACATTAAATGTTACAGCCTGACCTCCGGCTTGTACGGATATTATAATATCATCAGGAATAACCGGAGGTAATTGTTCGTTAGTACAATCAATACTCAGTTCAGTTGAAGAGACATTACATGCAGTATTATTGTTACTTTCCACAGTAACTATAACGGCTGTATTGTTGCTGTAGGGGCCAAATCCAAAGACACCTGTTGAGTTGATGGTTATACTGCCTACTGCACCAAGATTATCCGAAATTGTATATGTTTCTGAAGTGCCAAGCTCATTGATTTGAATTTCAACTTCAAAGGAATTGGCATCTAAACATACAACAGAAAACAGAACATCAGGAGGAGTACATCCCTGTGAACAATCGCCGGTTATACTACCTGTTGAAGTGAAACAAGCATCATTAATTTGTTCCGTGACGGTAATAACTACCGATGATCCGGAGGGATAATTGCCATAAGTATAAATTCCTGCAGTTGGTGCTGAAAGTATGGCGGTGCCCAAATCATCAGAAATTAAATATCCGCCTGCCGCATCGCCTGAAATGGTCACAGTAACGGCGAACAGATTTGTATTGATGCAGTCTATTTCATAGGCAATAATTGGTGCAATACAAGTTTCGGAACAATCTTCTGTCATTAGTCCAGAATTGACCATGCAATCAGGATCATCTACACCGGTCAGGATAAGTTCAACAGTTGTATTATTGGGATAGATTCCATAAATAAATGATCCAATATTTGTAAGAGTTGACGGAGTACTGCCAAAATCATCGGTTAAAGTATAACTACTTGAAGTTCCTAAATCAATTAAGTTTACAGAGATTTGAAAGTTTTCTTCATCTATACAAACAGGCACAAAATCTACCTCAGGGATGCAAATCGTTGTTTCACAGTTAAGCGACAAATTACCTGATTGTACGAAACAAGCAGGAGTATCTGCATCTGTAACTGAAACCTGAACTATCGTATTATTGGCATGTAAACCAATTGTATAAGTACCAATCGTTGTAACTGTTTGAGTAGCACTGCCCTGATTATCTGAAATAGTATAAGTAATTCCTGAGCCTAAACTAATTATGTTAACCTCTATTTGGAATCCAATTTCATCAAAACAAACAGCTGAATAAGTTACTTCAGGCAGATTACAAACAGGAGCACAATTACTTGTCATAGGTCCTGATAAAACAGAACAAGTGCTGTTGTTGTTATCAGTCAATGTTAATATAACATTGGTATTGTTTAAATACACTCCATAATTATAAGTGCCGACTGTTGACACAACTAAAGCTGAAGTACCTGTGTTATCGGTTATCGAATAGCTTAGACCTGTTCCCAGGTTGCTGATAGTAACAATGACTTCAAAGCTATTATCATCCAGACAATTAACTTCAAAACTCACTTCAGCCGGAGTACAGGTAAAATTACAATTATCCGGCAGATCTTGAGACTCCTCAATACTACAACTGCTTGTTTGACCCGAAACAGTACTGCTTACCGAAACAGTCTGAACTCCAATTGAAGATTCGGGCAGAATTTGTGTGTAAACTCCCAAACCGGTTTCTGTAAATCCAGGAGGAAGCAAATAATTGGCTGTTGGAATAACAGCAGGTGCTCCACCGCTTAAGTTGCTGATGGAGGCCAAATAACCTTCAGCTACTCCATTTCCATCTGGATCATAGCAGGTAATATTAAAGTCATAACTGATTTCGTCCAAAATTACCACCTGAACCGGATTTCCAAAATATACACAATCAGAACTGACTGATGGGAAATTAACAAAGTCAGCAGTATATGGGGTTAAATAATAAGTTCCTGCTGAAATATCCCCACAATCGTTGTTAAAGTCAATACCATTTGTTGCATTAGCTGTATTAACAAACAATGCATTAGATAAATCTGATGCGTTCAGTACAGGAGTTAGGCTGACTGCCCATCCTATAATGGTGTTTTCATTTAAAATAACTGTGCTCAATGTTACGGGCAATGTTTCACCGCAACATAAAACATAAGTTCCTCCGGAATTTCCACCTACCAACGCACTTCCAACGAAACAACCTTCACAACTTGCTGAAAGGGAACTACTGTTCAAACTACATGTAGGCTCATTATTTCCGGTTAAAGTTATAATTACTGAAGTTGAATTGGCGAATGGCCCAATCTGTGTAACTCCGACAGAACTTACAATTTGAGTGTTAGAGTTTTGATTATTTGAGATGGTAAAAGAGTTATTGCCTATACCCAAAGAAGTCAGGTTGACGAAAACATAGAAATTGTCAGAATCTCCACTGACACAATCGGCAGTAAAAGAAGCAACCGGCGATGAACAAGCAGTAACACAGGCAGGAAATGCTTTAGTTAGTGTTTGCTCGCAATTTCCGGAAGTGCTGCCAACTGTAGCTGAATGGATACCCGAAGAACTTAATGGAAGCGTCAGTGTAAATACTCCGGGAGTTGTTTCGGCAAAACCTGTAGGCAGAATATACTCATCTGATAATAATACTTCAGGAGTTCCGCCACTTAAGTTACTGATTGACACTAAATAATTTTCAGCGACACCGTTTCCATCTGTATCATTACATACAATATCAAGGTTGAAATTAATTTCATTGACAACCACAATTTCGACTGCTTCACCAAAATCACTACAATCCGGATTAACAGTTGGGAAGTTTGTTTCAACAGGAGGTAAAGGATTTGGAATGACAATATCAATCAAACCTGTACTGCCGCCATTTACTGTTCCGGAAACAGCACCTATTACAGTTACCTGATCTTCCGTTATTAAAGGGCAGGCATCTGCACTAACTGTAACATTGAATTCCGGTATTTCAAAACTTACTGATCCGGTACCTGTGTTATTAACAGATATAGTCCATGTTCCGTTAGGATCTCCATCATACAATACGTCTAATGGAATACAAGGCAAACCTCCCAATGCTGCTAATAATGCCGGAGTAATCGGTACACTCAAACCGGCAAGTTCCTGTAATACATTGATTGTGCTTCCATCCGGGAAACTTATTAACAAAGGATCAATCACCCAACCTGTACCGGTAATAACCGGACAAATTTCACCAACAGGAAGACATCCCAATGCCGGATCATAAATGATAGGGTCAGGTTCCGGAGTAATAATAATGATTTCATTTGGATTGGGAATAACGATATCAATTTCACCCAATTGTCCTCCTTCAACTGTTCCAGATACAGCGCCAATTGTAGTAACCTGATCTTCTGTAATCAACGGACAGCCATCGGCACTAACGGTTACGTTAAACTCAGGTATTTCAAAACTGACAGCACCTGTACCAATATTATTGACTGATATAGTCCACGTACCGTTAGGATCACCATCATAAAGTACATCTAAGGGAAGGCAAGGCAATCCTCCTAATGCTGCCAATAAAGCAGGTGTTATTGGAATACTCAAACCTGCCAGTTCTTGTAAAACATTGATTGTACTTCCGTCCGGGAAAGTAATTAATAGGGGGTCAATAATCCAGTTTGTGCCTGTAATGATCGGACAGATTTCACCATAAGGAAGACAACCAAGGGCCGGGTCATAAATAATTGGATCAGGAGGAGGTGCAAATCCCGGGTCTTCGGCAATAAAAGGTGTTAAATTGTAAATACCCGGTTCGAGATCGCAATCATTGGTGAAAGTATAACTTCCATTGGCATCTGCTGGCCAAACTCCGCTAACCCCTTCTAATTCTACAGCAGAAGTTATCGGGTTCTCATCTAAAGCCCAGGCAATGATATTTCCGTCAGAAACAGTAGGGTTAGTCAAAGAAACTGTAACGTTTTCTCCACAGCAAATAATTGGGTTGGTCAACGGGTTAGTTGTACCGACACTACAATTTGTACAATCCGGTACAGCAGGGCTTCCGGAAACAGAACATGCGGGATCAATTGTGCCTGTAACCTGAATAGTAACAGATACTCCTTCATTGAACGGCCCAAATTGGCTAATTCCTGTAGCGGTTACAGTTTCAGTTTGAGCTGTAATATTATTTGAAATCAAATAAGCGATATTGCCTGCACCAAAGTTTACCAAATTGACATTAATAAAATAAGTGCCATCATCATTGCATTGCGTCAGGAAACCGGCAACCGGCGGTTGGCAAGTAAAGAAACATGCAGGTAAATTTTGTGTTTGTAATGCAGAACATCCATCATCGCTGCTGCCAACGGTAACAGTTACAGGTCCTGTTGTTGTTCCCGGTAATACAGAAGTGTATATTCCGGGTAAAGATTGAACAAATCCGGCAGGCAAAACATAATTTACACCTGCAACTACAGCAGGAGATCCGCCAGCAATGTTGGAAATTGTAGCAAGATATCCGGATGATACGCCATCACCGTCAGGGTCGTTGCAAGTTAGCGCAAAATCAAAACTGATTGGCTCTGCCACTATGATTTCAATTGCATCGCCAAAATCCTGACAAGAGGGATTAAATGTCGGGAAATCAGGTATTTCTGTATTTGGATTTGGTACCTGAAGGTTAAACACACCGGTTGTTCCACCTATTATATTTCCTGAAACAGATTGCATGGTAGTAACCTGATTTTCTGTAATCAAAGGACAAGTAGAGGCATCAACCGTATAACTGAATGAAGGCAGGTTAAATTCAACGGTTCCTGTACCTATATTATTGACAGAAATTGACCAAATTCCGTTTGGGTTTCCACTATACAAGACATCGAGCGGGATACAGGGCAAACCGCCTAACCCGGCTAAAAGTTCCGGTGTAATAGTCAGGGTTACTCCCAAAAACTGTTCAACAACATTTACCGTACTTCCGTCAGGGAAAGTAATTAAAATCGGATTGATTGCCCATCCTGTTCCACCAATAACCGGACATATCTCCCCCAAAGGATTACAACCTAAAGCCGGGTCATAAATTACCGGTGGAGGTTGTGGGGCTTCACCCGGAGTTTGTGCAATAAACGGGGTTAAATAATACGTACCAGGTTCAAGACTGCAATCATTGGTATAATCATATCCGTTAGTTTCATTTCCGGGAGTTACGGATAAAGCACCATCTAATTGTGCCGGATTAGTGATTGGGCTGTTTCCAAGTGCCCATGCAATGATGGTTCCATCTTCTATGGAATAGCTCTCTGAAATCAGATTTAAAGTTTCACCACAACAAACAACATTTGTTGCATCCAAAGTAGCTGTTCCTGCTGTACAACTTAAACAAGTTTGATTTAATTCGTTGCTGATCACAACACATTCCGGACGGTTAACTCCTGTTACTGTAACAATTACATTTGTTCCGCCTTCAAATGGACCAATTTGATAAATTCCTGTGGTTGTTACCGTACTGGTGTTGCCATTTTCCGAATTGGATATGGCATAAGAATTATTACCAAATCCAAAATCTGTAATATTGACACTAACTAAAAACTGTCCTTCGTTTTCACTATCACAAAAAGAACCAAAAAGCACAGTAGGTGAAATACAACCAACAGGGCAGAAAGGCAAAGTAATGGTTTGTACGGTTTCACATGAATTGTTTTGCCCTCCCATACTGCTTCCAATAGCTACTGAATATTCGGTTTGACCTAATTCAAGTGGTAAGGCTATTTGATAATCATTTAAACCAATCTGATTGAAACCAGCCGGTAATACATAGGTTGAAGCCGGATAGATAGCAGGTGATCCCCCCATAATGCTGCTGACTGAAACCAAAATCTGGTCAAAATCATCATCATTATTAGAATCAAAACACTCAGCTACGAGGTTAAAACTGATTGGATCAACAACAGTAATAGGCAAAGAAACCCCAAAATCTGAACAATTGGGGTCAAATGTCGGGAAATCCGGAATTTCTGTATTCGGATTTGGAATAACTATTTCGATTTGACCAGAAGCACCTGCCGCTACAGAGCCGGAAACAGCACCAATAGTTGTTACTTGATCTGTAGAAATCAAAGCGCAGGTGGATGCATCAACAGTTACGTTAAAATCTGGCAGAGAGAAACTGACAGCACCTGTTCCTGTATTTGTAATTGAAATTGTCCAGGTTCCATTTGGGTCGCCATTATATAAAGTACTCAAGGGAATACAAGGCAAATTACCTCCTATAGTAGCTAATAAATCAGGAGTTATCGGAACACTGGCACCGATGAGTTGCTCAGCAACATTAATGGAACTGCCATCCGGAAAAGAAATTATCAATGGATTGATTGCCCAACCTGTACCGGATATGATAGGACAAATCTCGCCTACCGGATTACAACCCAATGCAGGGTTGTAAACAATTGGGTCAGGCTGCGGAATTTCTCCCGGGGTTTGTGCAATAAAGGGAGTAGCATAATAAAAACCGGCAGGCAACAGGCAATCGGTATTGTTGAAGTCTATGCTAAATTCATTTCCAACACCCGGTACTACCGAAGAAGCAAAAATCAGATCATCAGGGCCGGTCAATGGTGAGATTGATACTGCCCATGCAATAATATTTCCGGATTGAACATAGAAATCTTGCGGAACAATGGTCGCCACATCGTTACAACAAACTATTTCATTGGCTAAAAAAGCGGTTCCTGCACTGCACGGTGTACAAACATCGGTTAAAATGCCGGATGATACATTACATAATGCATCAACCACAGAAACAAGAGTTACATTAACTTCAGTTCCATTGGGATATGTTCCAAAAACATAGCTGCCGGTTGTTGTAATTCCGGTAATTGGGAATGAGCCCAAATTGTCGGTAATATTATAAGTCCCTGAAGAGCCGGTCTGTGCAATATTAACTATGACCGAAAACTGGTTGTTATTGATACATTGTGTGGCAAATCCGACAACCGGCGGAATACAGATACACGGATCATTAACAAGGGTAATACTGGTGCCGCAATTACTTCCTCCTGCACTTGATACGCTGTTAGAAATCTGGAATGTATGGGGGAAACTGTTGATGGTTGTTTGGAAAGTGTAAGTATTTCCTGTTAATGTTGCCGTAGAGGGAAATACATAAGTAGAACCCGGTATCCATTGAGGTGCACCTCCTTCGACTCCGGTAACACTTACTAAATACAAGTTAGCGGCATTATTAACACATACAGCATTGACGCTTTGATAGGTAATATCTCCGAGTAGCACAATTTGAGTTGGATCGCCATAGTCGTTGCAAGTTTCATTAATAGCCGGGAATAGCGATGGGATAGGCGGAACCTGTATTTCTAAAGTAAGCGAGCTGTTGGCAGGCACAGCTCCGGCCGTTCCGGGTATAGTAACTACTTCATCCTGAGAAATTAGTGTACAACTTGCAGCATCTGTAATCACATCAAAATCAGGAATATTGAAAAATACGGTACCCGGACCAATATTGTGAATATAAATTGTCCAAAGCCCGTTAGGGTCTCCTTGAAATAAACTGTCTAAAGCCAAACAAGGAAGATTACCACCTAAAGCACCTAATAATGCTTCGGTTATAGTCAAACCTCCGGCCGCATCATTTATGTTTAAGAAAGAACCATCGGGGAAAGTGATTACCAATTCATCTATTGCCCAACCCGTGCCTGAAATTTCAGGGCAAAACTCACCTTCGGGAATACAGCCGTTTGCCGGATCATAGGTTAAAGTAGGAATGACTACTTGTGGTGAAGGCACATTGATTTCTATATTTGAGGTTTGCCCGGGTGCAATCAACCCACTGATTCCGGCCACAAAATTTACCTGATCCTGTGTTAACAAACTGCATCCACTGGCAGGTACAATCACGTTAAAATCAGGAGCAGAAAAGCTAAGATTACCTGTACCTGTATTTGTGATTGAAATTGTCCAAACTCCATTGGGATCTCCCGGATACAGAGTAGCCAAAGACAAACAAGGAAGAGAACCGCCTACAATGGCCAATAAAGTTTCGTCAATAGGGGCACCAAATGCTAATTCATCGTTTACATTTAAAGAAGACCCGTCAGGAAATGTGATTATCATTGGGTTAATTACCCAACCGGTACCTGAAATAACCGGACAAATTTCCCCATCGGGTAAACATCCGTCTGCAGGACTGTAAACAATTGGTGGAGGGGGTCCGATTTCTGGCGGGCGTTCTGAAATAAAGGGTGTGGCATAATATACACCTGAAGGAAGGTCATCAGGTAATCCTAAACAAGAATAGTCAAAATCTAAACTATAATCTTCATTTCCCTGAAACACTAATCCTGCATCATTTGCTGCATAAACCCCATCGGCATCTGTAACCGGGCCGGTAGATTGAGGAGTTATAGCCCAGCCAATTACAAAGTCCTGAGGCAAATCAAACACAGCAGTTGTGTTTGTAATATGGATACTTTCTCCACAACATACCCGATTATTAGCTAACACATTTGCAGCACCGGCTTCACAAGTTGGACAGTTGGAGATACCGGTCAGGGTTTGTGTACATCCTGCATTGTCGCTAACAATAATAGTCCAGCTGCTTTGATAAGGAACAAAACTTCCTGCCTGATTTGGTGAACCTGCAGAAACTGCATAACCGGAACCTGAACCGCCTGAAGCTCCTGATAAATTAACAACTATACCCAAATTGCAATCATAAATTGCAGTTGCTCCGGTTAACGGCAGATAGGCGGTATAAGTGATATTGATTGTATCTACACATCCTGAAACTGTTGAAGTAAGTATGGCATAATAAACTACAGAAGTTCCGGCAGGGATAGGTTGAGACGCAGGATTGTCATTTGCAATAGGAATGCCATCACCATCCAGTAAAATTCCTCCAGCACCCGGATCTCCTTTATACCATTCAAATGTAGAATTTACTGAAATTAGCGGTTGCAACGCTATCAAGTCAACAGGCGCTGCATTGGCACAAACAAAATTCAACGAAGGCAGGGGAGTAATTAAAGCCGGTGGAGCTGCAAACGGGTAAACAAAACTGATTGTGTTTTCACAACCTGTAGTTGAAGAAACAAAATTTACATAATATACATCAGTTGAAGAGGGAGTTTGAGTTGCCGGATTAGTTTCGGCAGTACCTCCATCCAATATTATTCCTCCGGATAAAGGGTTTCCTAAGTACCACGTTAAAACCCCCGCTTGTCCACCTGTGATTTGAGATTCAAGCTCTGTTAAGTCCACTTCTTCTCCCTCGCATACTGGGGATGCAGAAGGTTGTGACAAGACCGGCAATTGATCAACTCCATAAGTTACAGTAGTGGTTCCGCTGCAACCTGTAGAAAGACTGGTAAAATTGACTGAGTAGGTACTTCCGTCAACAGGATTTACTAAAATCTGACCCAAACCATTTGGAAACAAAGGAGTGCCTCCTGAAGTGAACCATTCAAATACGCCCAAATCTTCCGTCAATGCGGGTTGAAGTAATGCTAAATCAACTTGTTCGCCCGGACAAATTACCGGCAAAACACTAAGCAACAAGGGTAGAGGATGATAGGTTGCCTGTACAAATAACTTATTAGTACAACCTGTAACAGCATCGGTAAATTCGGCATAATAACGTTCAGAGCCTATCGGAACAACGTTATTGGGTGTTTCTAATAAGGCTCCGTCATCGTCAGGATCATTGATATACCATAATAAGGTTCCCGGAGCCGTGGTTATTGATGAATTTAAAGATGTTAAATTGATACTTTCACCCGGACAAACCGGAGGCAAAGGAGGAGGGGTATTTAAGACCGGTTTTGGCACAACACTAAAGGTAACATTTGCGGTTGATGAACAACTTTCATCGTTAATTTCTCTAAATAATACATAAAATGTTTGACCATTGAAGGGAACTACATTTCCGGGATTGCTCACCAAAATACCATTGGTAGCCGGGTTACCATCGTACCAATAAAATGTGCCCGGCAAATTACTGGTTGGAGTCAATAAAGTCAGGTTGACACTTTCACCTTCACAAACTGGGGATGGTGTTGGAATTGAAGCTAATTGAACTTGTGGCAATAATTCGACACAAGAAGGCTCCCCTACATCATGACAACTATTACACACCAAAGGATAAGCAGGGTTATTGAACGGAGTAATGGTTACCGTCCAACTCAATTGTGCAGGATTGGCAACATCTGGAATTGGGTTAAGATAAATCGCAGTAATATTTACCGATTTGCCGTTCGGATTACCAGTATAATTAAATAAAGTCCAGGACCCGTCGTTATGTTGCTCATTTATTGGTGCAGGAAAATCGGATGATATACTTCCCTGACTAAAGGGGTTAAACAAATCTCCTATGTTATCAGTAACAGTAATATTTATATTAAAAGATGAAATACCTTCACAATAAGGAATACCCGAAAAGGTATGGGATGCCGAATAAATCCCCGGTGTTATTGTGTAACAATCAATATCAGTAAATAATGGGATACCTAAAATACAAGTACAGTTTGGTGAAACGGAACAAGGTCCTAAAGTGGCACTTAATGTGCTTAGAAATACATTGCTCTCACCAACTGTAATGTTATTTTGAATTCCTGGCAATGCCAGGTTTAGGTCTGAACCGTCAAAAACTAAGGAAGGGGTAAAACAATACATGCCACCGGCTGGCAGAAAACTTCCATTATTTATAAAAGTATTCGGAGAAAAGTTTCCCGGATTACCATAAGGTCCAAAAGTATTAAGAACCACACCATTCGATGCATTAGAAACATTCCATCTTATTTTATAACCGGGAGACGTTGCCAACGAACCTGTATTTTCGACTGTGAAACTCTCACCCCAACATACAGACTGATATAAAGGAGTGCCTTCGCCTGCAGTGTCACTGCAATCTGGGCAACTAACTGTGTAACGTCCGGTAGTTTGACAGGTGGTGGGTGCTCCAATTACTCTGGCAGTATAATTCACTAATACAGAAGGACTACCCAGTGTCAGGTTTGTTGTAGGAGTTGTGGTAAATACAATATTCCCTTCACACTCAGCACTTGCAACCGGTTGAACAACACAAGAACTTGAAGACCGGAAAAAATCTACATTGAAAGTTAAAACAGGATAAACTTTGAATATAGCTGTGCTTACCTGACTTTGTAATGGGGGTTGACCATTGGTAAGGCATACCAAAACTGCAGTAAATTGCTCTTCATTCACTTCGCATCCCGGCGCAGTTAATACATAGGAATAATTATTCCCTACACCTCCCGGTATGTCTGTTCCATTTACTTGCCATTTGATATAATAATCAACACCTTGAATTCCACCTGTAACGTTTGCAGTCAAATTAATAATATCCCCTTCACAGGCTGCCGAATTAGATTGAAAATTAGAAGTTACGTTATTGATGGTCGGACAAGGTTTGCAACCTTTAGAAAAATTCCCGACATTAATATTGCAACTCGGATTTAGGGGATTAAGCAATTTGATATTGACATATTCATTGTTTAGATAAGGTCCCAAAATATATGAACCTGTATTATTAATGGCGACCTGTACTCCTTGTGAAGGCACGGCTATCAATTGTTCCGAATCTCCCATATCTGAAACGGAAAGGGTAATTGTATAACCGGTGTTTCCAATAATACATTGAGTTGTAACATTGACTGTAGCCGGTGTACAACTACCTATACAAGTAATTGGTACATCAACCGTATAAGTACAAGCCGGAAATCCGTTTGAGATTACAAACTGAGCGCTCGTGCCGTTATCTCCGGGAGTAAAACTTTGATTGAGTGAACCGTTTATTCCGTTAATTGTGAAATTACAAGGAACACTGATATTAACTGCACAACCAGGATCTAATATATTACTTGTGTTGTCAATGCTAATTTGAGCAGGATCAATTGCAGGAAACACAGTAAATGTAACGGGTTGGTTTGTCGCCAAAACTGAGTTGTCATTGGTACACCATACTGAAACTGAATAAGTTACATTGATTGGATCGCAAGTATTGTTTACCGGATTTACCACAGGTTGGGCAGCAGTGCTGGTAAATCCATTCGGACCGGTCCATAGATAAGAAGCATTAAAAACCGCAGGGACATTAAACTGAACCCCTAATGTAGTGTTAGCTCCGGAACAAACCTGGACCGGTGCTATTACAGATTGAAATACAGGACAGGGAGCAGGACAAGGTGTTACCGTAAATTGAACAGGAGGACCACAATAAGTTTCCGTTAAATTAAAGGCATTAATAAAAAATGTTGCCGGACCTATATTATAATTAGTAGCATCACCACCAATACCTATAGTCCAGGTTCCGTTAGGGTCTCCTTGTAAACCGAAAAGAGAGATATCAATTGGCGATAGGCTATTGACTGTAGAAATAGGTAATGCCGGTGGTTGCAAAACAGAACCATCAGGCAAAGTCAGTGTAATTAACACATTGCCTGAACCTCCAATATTGATAGGCAAAGTACCACTATAGTTTGCACCCGGACCATAACATAAACCGCTTACATTAAAACTGAATGAAGCCGGAGCTGAACCATTAAAATTTGGAACATTAAAACTCTGAGCAGGTATAGATGTACCTGCCAAAAAACAAGGTGTCAACGTTTTATTTCCGGGGCTGCTGCAACTTGGAGTAAATAAAATGTTTGCTCCTGTGGCTCCGTTGCTCCACGTTACTGAACCCGCAAGACTTGCAGGCGTTGTCGTAATGGAAACATTTTGAGGAGGTGCATTTCCGGCTATTGTGCCCGGTCCTGATGGATTGCTGAAACATTGTGCTTGTAAGTCCATATAACTAAGAAGCAGACCAACGCTCATTGTCAATAAAAATGCAGTTCTTTGAACAGTTTCTTGTAAAATTAACAGGTTCATGTTATGGTTGTTGATAAATTATAATCGCTAGAGGTTGTTGAATTAGGGGATTAGAGTTGATAGTGTTTTGAAAAATGAAAACGCATTTGCTCTTTTAATTACCCTCAAATTTTTAAAGCTACAAAAATAGCAAACCTAGTTTAAGGAAAGTAACGAATTACTGCTATTTTCGACATTTAACGGTTATTTCAGGAAATTGTCTTTATCAATACACACTGAATAGCCTGAAAATGTGAATAAGATAAAAGTTCGGCAACCTTCTTTTAAAAATTAAGAAAGTCGCAAAAATTAGATATCCAGGTATTTAAAAGATTTTATTTAACCTTCTTAAATATTCGGTTAAATAAATAAGCCCAGATAGTGGGGTGATAATACAACTTGCTTTCCCCCTCAAATTTAACCGAAGTCGTACTTTTCTTAAAACATGAATCAATACTTTCAAACAACAATTCAAGACCGACAGAAAGCTGTAAAAAAGGATAAGTTGAAAAATTGTCTTTAGATGTAATTGAAACCTGCTTCTGAGCAATGATTTGACCGGTATCAATTCCTTCATCTACAAAATGTACCGTAACACCGCTGTTAATAAAATCATTGTTTACAAGTGCCCAATATGTTCCATGAACTCCTCTATACATTGGGGTTATTCCGGCATGAATATTTACAAATTTACAGGGCACACTTTGTAAAACCCTTTTTGAAATTATTCTTGTTCCGTTTACAATAATTAGATCCGGATTTAAGGACTTTAAAAGTTCGATGGTTATTTTTGAGTTAATTGAGTTGACTTTTAGAATTTTATCATTTGGAATATCTTTTTGATTGAGTTTATTTTGGCGAATAATTTCGTCAATTCTATATTTTGAGCATAACTTTAGAGGTCTCTGTATTAAAAGCTGAAAACCGATTTGCCCCAAAACCTTTACTAAACCCAATTTTTTCAACCTTCTTTTCCAAAATGCAATTGGAGATTCCTTGTCTTCAATTATTGCTGATACAACGCCATAACGCTCAATTAAAGCATTAAAAATTATATTAGTAGATTGCCCTTTACCTGCAATTAAAATGATTTTTTTATTCATCATCTAATGATAGGTTAACTCATTTGCTAATTTTGACATCGTAGTACTCTGAAATTTATATTTTAGGTTCAATGCGCTGTAGTGCAATAAAATCTTTTCCAAAAAATCAAAATTTTCATTCTGGTTAATGCCAAAATTATGGGGATGCCACCATAAATGATAGACGAGATTGTTTTTTGCTGCATAAGTCATGCTTGATTTTATCCGGTTTAATCTCAAATTTTCAAGCAATTTAAGTTTTTTACTAAATGGTCTTAGAAACCTGCTTGAAGGTATATCTATAGGAACTTTGCGTTTTAAGTAACTTTCCTCATAACAATGATGCCCCGAAATGTTTATGTAAGCATCAACCAAACGCAAAGCTCTGCGTAACAAACTTTCATGTTCTCCCTTTTTTGCCTCATATAGCCATGATTGTTCATTCCCTCTGTAACATTTGATACCCAAATTGCTGCAAACTTTTAGGTAATAATCATTAAACTGGTTTCTTGGAAATACGAAAGAAGTCAGGTTAATATCTTTACTTTTTGCCAAACGAATAGCTGAATTTAGGTCATCTTCAAAATCACGGATAGTTTGCCCGCTTTCTAAGCAGTAATAATGTGAAAAAGAATGAGAGCCTATTTCTTGCTCGGGATATTTCTTAATTTCATCTATCAATAATGGAGCAAAATGATATAAATCAACTAAATAGTTTTCACCTACCAAATCAAAATGACCTTTGTAAGGTGAAAAGTTTGAATTGGTATATTCAGGTAAGTTTTTGGGTAAATTGGCGGTTAAATCTTCCTTTGTTTCGAAAAACAAAAAACCCACAACCGAAAATGTTGCCCGGATGTTGTAATTTTTAAACATACTCAAAAGCCTTGGGATCACCAAATGGACTCCTTTAATGTTTTCACCATATTCTGAAATGGTTTTTTTATCTCTTACCCCCCATAAAAGTTCAAAATCTAAAGATATTACAAATTGACCTGTTTCCATTTAATAAACTTTTGGTTGCTTACTGTTTACCACAATTGCCAACTCAAAAGTAAGAAAATGCTCCCAAACCAATCTTGAAATTGTTTTTCTTAACATATCCCTATAAAGTGGTTATTGAGCATGAGATTTTTTAGGTAGCAGATATTTGTAGTGATAAAAATGAGAACAAACCTATTCAACATCCATTACAATTGCATAAATTTGAGCAGATAGGATGAGTTAAAGGTTAACAGATTCTAATAGGCTTCAAAAATTTTCCTCCAACAAACAGCTTATAAAGTTTGGCATTAAATAAATAAAATTATAAAATTCGAGAACATGAAAGAATTTGTTTATAGCACATAAAATAAATTCTAACCCAATAATATCAATAAAAAAACCGGACTTGATTATTCAAGTCCGGTTTCCTGATTGATAAAACAATAAGTTAAAACTATTTCACTTCAACGATAGTTTCGGCAGATTCTGTCATACCCAATTTGCTTTCAATATCATCTGCTCGGGTTCCATTATTTTCGCTCTCTTTTTTCTTTAAAAAATCTAAGTTGGCCAAAATTTTAGAAGCAACTTCTTTAACTTTTGCTTCGATTTCTTCACGTTTGCCTTCTGAATCTTTCAAAAAATCTTCGACAATTTTCTTTCCTTCTTCTTCTGAAATTTTGCTTTGAGAAACTAAATCACCTACAATTTTCTGAATTTTCTCGCTTGTATAAGCAACCATACCGACACTGGTATAAAGGACTTTTTTCAATAACTCTTCCATGATTAATGAATTTTAAAATGAATGGTAATAAACTAATGATATAAGGTCAATATCTATACCAAAAAGCGGCTAAAATTAATTTTTAGTTTGTTTAAAAATCCGCAAAATGGGTTTAAATCCTTTTAGAAAAAGGCTTGTAGCATTATGTTTAATTTTATTGCTTCAATTTAAGGCAAAATTAGTTTTACACTTATGTCAGTCATCTGCGAAAATGTCAGTAAAAATCAACCGTATTGTCACATACAAACGTTTGTAAAAATCGGTAAATTTGTCGTTTGATTTAGAAATTATCTAATTTTGAGAAAACAGATTAGTTTTGCATCTGAATAAAAAAGATTATTCTGAGTTAGTCTTAAAAACTTATAAAATATATTCACCTTAAAAGAAAATCTTATGGGCTTTTTTTCAGACTTCAAAAGTTTTATTTTTAAAGGAAACATTTTAGATTTGGCAACGGCAGTAATTGTAGGTGGTGCATTTGGAAAAATTGTTTCCTCATTTGTGTCAGATATTGTAATGCCACCAATTGGTCTTTTATTGGGAGGAGTAACTTTTACAGAATTAAAACTTGTGCTTAAAGAAGGGATAGCAGCAACAGCTACTTCCCCTGAAATAGCTGCTGTTACCGTAAATTATGGAACATTTCTTCAAACGCTCATAGATTTTTTAATCATTGCGTTTGTGATTTACATGGTCTTAAGAGCTTATAATTCAATACAAAAAAAGAAAGAAGAAGAACCGGCAGCGCCCGCACCACCAACAAATGAAGAAGTTTTGTTGACCGAAATCAGAGATATTTTAAAGAAAGGGTAATGTGGTTAGATGTTTTTTTACATTAAAGCGGGAATTATTTTTCTTTACTTTCTTAATTCAGACAACTCAGTAAACAATTCCTTCTCACGTTGATTTAGATTTGTCGGTAATTGAACTTCAATTTTTTAAGTAAAGGCTGCCGAACTGTGAAGGGTCAGAATATTTCGGCATACCCAAGTCTTTAAGCCTTAATAATTTGTTGTTGGGTGTTTCAGGAGGAATAGTGAGGTTGATGCTGCCTTTCAAAGTTTCAATTTTTACTTTTCCGCCCAGTAGTGCAGTATATAAATCTATAACTTGGGTGGTATAAATATCTTCTCCTTTTAATTCAAATTTAGGGTGAGGTGCTACATTTATGGTAAGCAGCAAATCTCCATTCACACCTCCATTTACTCCTTGTTGGCCTTTTCCTTTTAACCTCAGGGTTTGTTTATCGGTTATTCCCGGTTTTAGGTTAATTCGCAATTGATTTCCGCCAATTTCAATAATTTTTTGAACTCCGGAATAAGACTCACTAAGCAAAATGGTGAGCTCGGCTTTTACATCTCTTCCTTTGCGGGCTCGATTTCTGCTTTTACTACCGCTGGTCATATCACCAAATATTTCTTCAAAAATACTTCCACCACCCATTTGACTGAAAAAGTCGCTTAAATCCTGATAGTTCATTTGGCTGCCCCCCGAAGTATTTCTAAAAAAATCGTCGAATCCACCTGTACCTCCACTTTGTCTGTATCTGTTCCAATCAGAACCTAAAGTATCGTATTTTTTCCTTTTTTCCGGATCGCTCAATATTTCATTCGCCTCATTGATTTCTTTAAATTTATCTTCGGCTTCTTTATTGTTGGGATTTTTATCGGGGTGATATTTATTGGCAAGTTTGCGGTAGGCTTTCTTAATTGATTCTGCATTTGCAGTTTTTTCAACCTCTAAAATTTTGTAATAATCTTTGTATTCCATGGAAGTATAGGTTTAAATTGTTTTTAAAACAGCCCTGATTTTTTAATAAACTTCATCAGGGCTGTTAAAGGTTTTATCTATTTTAGAAAGTCTGTGTAGATTAGACTATAATTTCTGATTCAACAGCTTCATTTCGAAAAACTGGTACATCGTTAATTATATCTAACACTATGCTATTAGATTTAGAAACTTTATTGGTCAACACTTGCATAGACAATTCATTTATAACCATTTTTTGAATTAGTCTTTTAATTGGACGTGCTCCATATTGAGGATCGTACCCCTGATTTGCAAGCCAGGTAATTGCTGATTCTGTCAAATTCAATTGAATATTATTTTTAAGTGCAAGTGCTTTTACTTTCTCAATCTGTAACACTACAATTTGTCTGATTTGTTCAAACATCAAAGGACGGAACATGATGATATCGTCAATACGGTTTAAAAATTCTGGGCGAATTGTTTGTCGCAACCTGTACATCACTTCCTCGCGGGTTTTTTCAACAACTTCATCAACCTTGTTTTCGGGTAAATTTTCAAACTGTCTTTGAATTATGTCTGAACCCATATTTGAGGTCATGATGATGACCGTGTTTTTAAAATTAACCGTTCGTCCTTTATTATCCGTCAATCTGCCATCGTCTAAAACCTGCAGCAAAACATTAAATACATCAGGATGTGCTTTTTCGATTTCATCCAGCAAAACGACCGAATATGGTTTGCGTCGTACAGCTTCAGTCAATTGACCCCCTTCTTCATATCCAACATATCCGGGAGGAGAACCAATCAGTCTTGAAACAGTATGTTTTTCCTGAAATTCGGACATATCTATCCGGGTCATCAGGCTTTCGTCGTCAAATAAAAATTCGGCAAGTGCTTTTGAAAGTTCAGTTTTGCCTACACCGGTAGTTCCGAGAAACAAAAAAGAACCTATTGGTCGGTTAGGGTCCTGAAATCCGGCACGGCTTCGTCTGATAGCTTCTGCAACTGCCTGTATGGCTTCATATTGACCAATAACCCGTTTGCTTAGAAGTGCTTCCAAATGTACCAATTTATCTCTTTCACTTTCCATCATTTTACTGACGGGTATGCCTGTCCATTTTGAAACAATTTCAGCAATATCGTCCGCATCTATTTCTTCTTTAAGCATTCGCTTGCCTTCAGCCATATTATGAAGTTGAGATTCTAATTCTTTAATATCCAACTCGAGTGCTTTAATTCTTCCATATCTTATTTCAGCAACTTTTTCATAATTCCCTTCCCGCTCAAATTGTAAAGCTTCTTGTTTTAGAATATCAATTTTTGCTTTTTTGCTTTGAATAGTTTCTAATAAGTCTTTTTCCTGCTGCCATTGTGCTTTCATTTGGTTCTTTTCCTCCATTAAATTGGCGATTTGTTCGTTTAATTTCGCCAATTTTTTCTCATCGTTTTCTTTGATGATAGCAGCCCGTTCAATCTCAAGTTGTCTGAGTTTGCGTTCGGTAACTTCTAACGGTTCAGGCAATGAATCAATTTCTATTCTCAATCGGGCAGCAGCTTCATCAATTAAGTCAATTGCTTTGTCCGGCAATTTTCTTTCTGTAATATATCTATCTGATAGTGTAACAGCAGCTATAATTGCATTGTCTTTGATGGTTACTTTATGATGATTTTCATAGCGCTCTTTTAACCCTCTTAAAATAGAGATACTATCTTGTAAATCAGGTTCATCTATTATCACTTCCTGAAAACGGCGAACCAATGCTTTGTCTTTTTCAAAATACTTTTGGTATTCATTCAAGGTAGTTGCTCCTATTGCTCTTAGTTCTCCTCTTGCTAGCGCCGGTTTTAAAATGTTTGCTGCATCCATTGCACCTTCTGAAGCGCCGGCACCAATCAACGTGTGGATTTCATCAATAAAGAGAACTATTCTGCCATCACTTTCAGTTACCTCTTTAATAACGGCCTTTAGTCTTTCTTCAAAATCTCCCCGATATTTTGCTCCTGCCATCAAAGCACCCATATCAAGGGTATAAATAATCTTATTGCGCAAGTTTTCAGGGACATCTTTATTTACAATTCTAAAAGCTATACCTTCGGCAATTGCTGTTTTACCAACTCCCGGTTCTCCAATAAGTAACGGATTATTTTTTGTTCGCCGTGCTAAAATTTGCATTACGCGCCTGATTTCTTCGTCTCGCCCAATAACAGGATCTAATTTTCCGGATTCTGCCAATGCGTTTAAATTTCGGGCAAATTTTTCGAGAGCGTTATAGCCTGTTTCTGCATTTTGGTCTGTAATTTTTGCTCCTTTTCTTAATTCTAATATTGCAGATTTCAGATTGCTCGATTTAGCTCCCAATTCTTTAAGCAATTGTGAAGTTTTGTCGCCAATTTCAAGTAATCCTAACAACAAATGTTCGAGGGCGATATAGGTATCTCCAAATTCTTGTGCAAATTTGTTGGCTGAAAGTAAAACTTTGTTTAAATCTCCACTCATTCTTTGTTCAGTGTTGCCGCTAACTCTTGGAAGTTTTGCCAACACCTCTTCGACCTTGCCGAGCAGAATGTTTTTATTCACACCAGATTTTTGTAAAATAAAAGGAATAGACTCCGTATCGGTGTCTAAAATACCTTTCAGCAAATGTATCGTATCCCACGAAGGATGACTTCCATTAAATGCAGCTTGCTGTGCATGTTGTAAAGCTTCCTGTGCTTTGTGAGTGAAATTTTCGAGGGTCATATTTGGTTCGGTTTTAGGTTATTAATTTTTGAGTTAAAATGGTCAATTCTTATGCCAAGGAGCTTTTTCAATAAATATAAGACTTTTTGTCAGTATTTATTTTTACTCGTATAAGTTTTGACAGGCAACTTTGAACAAATGAGTAAGAATGACAGAATAATATAAATCTTGTCAGATGAAATTAAAATGAAGAATAAATAAAAAAGCGGCAATATAAAGTCTAAAGTTATTTACACAGATTCTGTTATTTTTCAGCTAAAAAATGATTGTAAATTGGTAAGAGAATGTTCAAAATTGGGTTACCAGATCAATTTTCCCGACAAATAGTCTCTGACTTCTTTGAACCATTCATCTGCTAATATGCTTAATACAATAGTATCTCGTCGTTTCCCTGAATGCGTAACAGTATTGCTTCTCAAAATTCCTTCCGGTTTGCAACCAATGCTTTTCATAGCTTGAATACTTCTTTGATTGTTCAGGTCTGCTCTAAATTCAACCCTTTCAAATTTCATCTCTTCAAAGGCAAATTGAAGCATAAGGAATTTGCAATGTTTATTGATTCCTGAACCTTGAAATTCTTTACCATACCAGGTATATCCCAACTGCAGCGTTTTATGGTATAATTGTATATCATAAAATCTGGTGCTTCCGGCATACTGATTTTTTCTTTTATCAAAGACGATAAAGGGATACTCATTTTTTTGAATTCGGGCTTCTACTGCAGTTTGAATGTATTGTTTTAACATTTCGGCACTGCCGGCTGCAACCAGAGAATACTTCCAGATTTCAGGTTCTTGCAAAGAAAAAGGCAACAAGGTTTCGTAATCGGAAATTTCAAGAGGTCGGAGTAAAACCACTTTATTTTCTAAGCTAATATTACTGGAAAAATTAAAAGTATTCATCTTTAAATAATAGGGTTTAATAGTTTTTTAGATTTGTGGTAAGAGGATTTTTATTAGAGTTTTAATAAGAAGCAGGTATTCCTGTTGTCAAAGCTCTTGGAAAATGAACAAAGCAAAATTAATGTTAAGCATAATTTAGATAAAACAAATTTTAGTTTCAATTGCCAACATTTATTTTCGAGACAAAACAGTAACTTTTAACTTTTTACAACCTCATCACACTAAATCATACTGTTGATTTAAAATCTGGAGTAAAGTTGATAATAACTTCAGATTTTTACCTCACTTTTGTATTTGTGAAACGATATATACCATTTAACAAGCCCTTTTTAACAGGAAAAGAAACTCAATACATTGAACAGGCAGTGGGTTTAGGCCATTTGTCGGGAGATGGGGAGTTTACCAAAAAATGCCATCATTTTTTTGAAAGCAAATATGGATTTAAAAAAACACTGTTAACCACTTCCTGTACCGATGCACTCGAAATGTGTGCAATTCTGATTAATACTCAGCCTCAAGATGAGATTATTATTCCTTCTTATACATTTGTTTCCTGTGCAAATGCTTTTGTTTTAAGAGGTGCTAAAATTGTGTTTGCTGACTGTGAAGCAAATTCACCAAATATTGATGCCGATTTACTGGAGGATTTGGTAACTCCCAAAACTAAAGCAATTGTAGTAGTACATTATGCAGGAATTGCCTGTGATATGGATAAGATCATGAACTTTGCTAATCGGTACGGGCTATATGTTATTGAAGATGCCGCTCACAGCATTGATTCTTTTTATAAAAACCAACCATTGGGAAGTTTGGGGCATTTAGCGACTTTTTCCTTTCACGAAACTAAAAATGTGATTTCCGGTGAAGGGGGAATGATTGTAATCAATGATCAACAGTTCAATAATCGTGCTGAAATTATCCGCGAAAAAGGAACTAACCGTTCAGCTTTTTTCAGGGGTGAAATCAACAAATATGAATGGGTTGATATTGGATCTTCTTTTCTTCCATCTGAAATAACCGCTGCTTTTTTATTTTCGCAATTAGAGCAAATTAATATTATACAGGAAAAAAGAATACAACTTTGGCAGCGTTATTTTCATAACTTGCTTTCATTAAGCAATTCTGGTTTTTTTACACTTCCCCAAATTCCTGATTATGGCCACTGCAATGGGCATTTGTTCTATTTGGTTTGTAACAAACCTGAAACTCGCACCCAACTTATTGAGTATTTACACAGAGAAAATATACAGGCTGTTTTTCATTATGTTTCTTTACACAGTTCAACTTATTATCAACATTTTCATGGACAACGGCTGTTGCCAAACTGTCACCGCTTCAGCAATTGTTTGATGAGATTGCCATTATTTTATGAACTTACTATCGAAGAAGTGGATGATATATGTAATCATATCATACAGTTCTTTCAATCGGAATAACTACTTAGAAAAAGATTTTTCGTCAATCATTTATTGCTTTGGAATAGACTATTAAAAAATCAGACAATTATAGTTCTCATTATGACGGAACTTTTTCTTTAAAAATTTAGTTTAATTTGCTGTTTGCACAATAAAAGCTTTACAATTTCCGATTATTGTCAAGTGAGAATTGTAGTTTTACGGCTTGTTAGGATTTTCAATCTGCTTTAACTACTCCAAAACTTAAAAAACAAAAATTAATTAATCCACATTTTATCTTGATTACTTATGAAGTACTTCCTACGCTTTTTTTTCTTTGGTTTTTTTGATGGCATTGGTTACTGTTTCCGGAAATCAAGTTTCTGCTCAAAGCAGTACTGAAATGCTTGAAAAATTCCAGAAACTTTTTGCAGGTGAAGAAAAACAACAAAACACTTACTACAACAAAAACAAACAAAAAGTCAGTGTTACCATTCAGGATTTGGAATGGACAGATGTGCTGACCTATAGTTCTGTAAAAGATAATTTAGCTTCTGCTTTGTCGGGAAGTACTAATTTGAATGTGAAAGAAATCAACTTCATGCCCGATTTTGACGAAGGTTTTTACTTTTTAAGTTTTAATCTTGAAGAGGCTGATGCCACAAAGGTAGTCATACTGGATGTTGCCGGTCGGGAAATTCACAGTGAAAGTATTGATGAATTTTCAGGCACCTATGAAAGCAGAATTAATATTCCGGCAAATCAAAAAGGCACTTACTTCTTAAAAGTTGTTCAGGGGTTCAGCCTGTTAAACAAAAAACTGGTCATTGAGTAAAATCTATTAAGCAATTTAATTATTTTGAAACAATAAGCTAAATTGTTTGAAGATTTAGATTTGAAATATCAAAACTCTTGAAATACTGAACAGGATTTTGGTTTTTTGGTTTTTTGTTTTGGTATTTGGTAATTTAGAGATAAATAGGATTGCTACACCCTGTATATATATGACTTGAATCCCTTAAAAATGAAATGCCGGATATGATATTAATCGTATCCGGCATTTTTTATGTGTATTATTTAACCCCAATGTTTGCTATGCAAGTCAAAAACTTAATAACAACAGTCGGAGTCATTTATGAAGACAATGATATTGTAGTGGTCAATAAACCTGCTCATATACTGAGTATTCCCGACAGATTTAATCCGGATATCCCAAACATTCAGTCGTTTTTACAAAACAGATTAGGGCGAGTTTGGACAATACATCGGTTGGACAGGGAAACAAGCGGAATTTTATGTTTTGCTAAAAACGAAGAAGCACATCGTCATATCTCCCTTCAATTCGAAAAACATACGGTCAGAAAAATTTACCATGCTATAGTCGAAGGCATTTTGTCCGAACCCGTAGCAGAAATAGATCTGCCAATTGCTGAAATTCCATCCAAACGAGGGGTAATGCATATTAACCGTCTTCACGGTAAACCTTCAGTCAGTAAATACAGAATCATTGAGCAGTTTAAAAACTTTGCTTATGTTGAAGTTCTGCTCACTACGGGGAGAACTCATCAAATCAGAGTACATTTTCAAGCAATTGGCCATCCATTGGCTGTAGATCCTGTCTATGGTGGTAAAGAGGCTTTTTATCTTTCTTCAGTTAAAAGGCATTACCATGTTAAAAAAAACGAAGAAGAGAAACCAATGATTGATCGGGTTACCCTTCATGCCTTTTCACTTGAGTTGATTCATCCCATGAATGAAAAACCGGTTTATTTTTCTGCACCTTTACCTAAGGATATCGCTGCAATGATCAATCAGCTTCGCCAATATAACCGTTTATCTGATTAGTTATCAATTTTTTACTCATGAAACTCGTTTTCGCTACACACAATAGCCATAAACTCCGCGAAGTGCAAGACATGATTGGCAACAAAGTTGACTTGATAAGTCTCCTTGATTTAGAATTTAACGAGGATATAGCGGAACCTTTTCCGAGTTTGGAAGAAAACGCTTTGATTAAAGCCAGAACAATTCATCAACGTTTCAATATGAATTGTTTTGCAGAAGATACCGGACTTGAAATAGACAGCTTAGGCGGAGAGCCGGGCGTTTTGAGTGCCCGTTATGCAGGTGAAAATAAGAATTCGGAAGAAAATATTCGGTTGGTATTATCGAAAATGAAAGGAATAACTAATCGGTCTGCTCAGTTCAGAACAGTATTAGCATTGATTTTAAATAATAAGGAATATTTTTTCGAAGGAATAATCCGAGGCAACATTTCTGCTGAAAAAAGCGGAACAAAAGGGTTTGGTTACGATCCGATTTTTGTTCCTTTAGGATATACTAAATCTTTTGCTGAAATGACTGCCGCAGAGAAAAACAAAATTAGCCATAGATATAAAGCTATTGAGCAATTGGCCATTTTTTTAAAACATATAAACAATGGGGAAAATTGAAACCTATTGTTCTAAATAAATTTTTAACAGATAATAAGTCGCATAAAAAGACGATTAGGTCGTAGAGATAAGAGTGTTTTCTTAGTTTTATTGAAGGTAAAAGGAAAAATATTTTCAAAGTTTTATTGGTAATATTGCAGGCATCGGGTTAGCCTGTAAATTAGTCCTTCTCAAAAACATCCTTCATTTTTTCAAAAAAACTGCGCCTTTTTTGTGGAGGGTTGTCTTTTTCATTATTGGTTTTAGTCTTTTCATCAGGTTTTTGACCGTTTACTGTTTGACCTGGAGGTGGAGGGGTTACTTTTTGTTTGGGCTTTAAGATATATTCACCGTTGGGTGAAATCTCAAATTCGTTGTTGTTGTCCTCAGCCTCAATATTTGTAGGAATTTCCCAAAGATTTTCGACATAAGGCGGGCAATCGAGCAAACCGGATAAATATTCCGGTAAATTTGGGAAGTCTTCATAAATCAGGAACTTATAATCTTTGTGTTCATAAAGCTGCCGGAAAAATTCTGCCCAAATAGGCAAAGCGGTGTTTGCACCCTGACCTAATGAAATACTGTTGAACCTGATTAACCTGTTTGAACCTCCGACCCAGGCGCCTGCAACATATTTGGGCGTTATACCCATAAACCATCCGTCTGTTTGATTTTGAGTAGTTCCGGTTTTCCCACCAACTGCACTGTTAATGTTATATTTATTCCTGATTCTTTGGGCTGTTCCGTCATTTACAACCTCCTGTAACATTTCGAGCATGAGTGCTGCTGTTTCGGCTGAAATAACTTTTGTTTTTTCGCCACTTACCGTAAAGGCCTGTAAAATTCTTCCGTTTCTATCCGTAATTTTATTCAGGTAAACCGGTTTAACGCTATAGCCTTTGTTGGGAAAAATACTGTATGCGCTCATCATTTCCTGCAAAGAAATATCGGCAGCACCCAAGGCAATTGAAGGCATGGAAGGTATCTGGCTGTTGATACCGGCTAATTTTGCAATTTTCAATACTTCATTTACACCTGTTTCCAGTATAATCTGAACAGAAACTGTATTGACCGAACTTGTCAAAGCACCGGACATAGAATAAAAACCGCCATATTTTTCATCCGAGTTTTGAGGAGTCCAGTTTTGGTAATCTTCGTAAGTTCTCAGTTCGTTGGGAAAATAATTGCAGGGGGGCATATTGTTTTCAATTGCTGTCGCATATACAATTGGTTTAAAAGTTGAGCCTACCTGCCGTTTGGCTTTAGTATGGTCAAACTGAAAATCGCGATGACTTATGCTTCCCACCCATGCCTTTACTTGTCCCGTAGAAGCTTCCATTACCATAAAACCCGTGTTTAAAAACATCTGATAATAGATAATGGAATCAAGAGGAGATAAATTTTTTTCGACAATTCCAGGTTTGCCACTTTCCCATTCAAAAAGTCGCATGGGTACTTTAGTTTTAAAAACCTTGTCAATTTCTGCCTCCGTAAGACCCTGTGATTTCAGATTTAAATAACGCGCGGATTGTTTTTTTGCCTGAACAATATATTCCTGATTACTCCCCCAGGGTTTTTTAGTTTTCCAGTGATTTTGAAAGGACTTTTGTAAGTCAGACATGTTTTTACTGACAGAATTTTGAGCAATTGTCTGCATCCTTGAATCAATCGTAGTATAAACTTTCAACCCATCTGTGTAGAGGTTGTATGGTTTTCCATCCGGTTTAAGGTGAGTTTTGCACCAGTCTTTCAACTCGAGCCGGAGTTGTTCTCTGAAATGGGGTGCTAAACCATCACTTGCCGACTCACGGTTGTACTTTAACCCCAAAGGCTTTTTTTTGAATTCTTCAGTTTTGGCTTTAGTCAGGTAATTGTATTTAGACATTTGGTCAAGTACCACATTTCGGCGGGAAAGTGATTTCTCCGGATTTATACGAGGATTGTAGGAAGTAGGGGCTTTTAACATGCCAATCAGAGTTGCCGCTTGTTCAGCATCTAATTTTGCCGGCGATTTGCTGAAAAACCTGCGTGAAGCTGCGTCTATTCCAAAAACATCTTCGCCAAAAGAGACGGTGTTCAGATAGAGCGTTAAAACATCGTTTTTGTTATATACTTTTTCCAATCGTCCTGCTATTATAGCTTCACGGGTTTTATTGACCGGCATAGTGAGAAACCCGTGATTTTTTCTGGGAAACAAGTTTTTAATCAATTGCTGACTAATTGTGCTACCTCCCCCAGCACTGTCATCTCTAAGCAATATTGATTTAATTAAAACCCTGAACAAACTTCGTGTATCAACGCCCTCATGGCGGAAAAACCGGGCATCTTCGGTAGCAATCAAAGCATTCACTGCATAAGGTGAAATGTCAATAAACTTAACGATTGTGCGGTTTTCAAGGTAATATTTACCCATCAAAACATTGTCAGACGAATAAATTTCTGTGGCAACTGCGTTTTGAATATTTCTTAAGTCGTCTTCTGCGGGAATTTCACCAAAAGCACCATACAGGACAGAATAATAAAAACCAAGCGCTAAAATTGCAGTCAAACTTAGACCAAAAACCATCACTTTCAGTGCTGCTATTATTTTTGGACGAAGATTTTCCCAAATTTCCCTGTAATCTGTTGGTTTATTATTCATAAGTCTTGATTCATCAATATTTACATACTAATTGTCCGGTGTTTCGGTTGAGAGATTACTCTGATTATTATCTAATCTCTTAATTGAACAGGTTTAGCTTTTTTGGTTCGGTAACGCATATTCAGAAGTTCCACGCCCAAGGAGAAAAACATACTGACATAAATATAACCCTTCGGAACATGTTGATGGAAACCTTCTGCCAAAAGCATAAATCCGATGAGCAACAAAAAGGCTAAAGCGAGCATTTTTACCGTAGGATGTTGCTCAATAAATTTTGCGATTGAATTGACAAAAATCAGCATGACCACCATAGAAATTACAACGGCAATAATCATAATTTCGACATGTTTAGCCAAACCTACTGCTGTTAAGATTGAATCGAACGAAAAAACCATGTCAATAAGTACAATCTGAACGATGATTGCCCCAAATGTGTTGAACTTTTTAACTTCATCTTTTAATTCTTCACCCTCCAATTTGTGGTGAATTTCAGAGGTTGCTTTATAGAGAAGGAACAACCCACCGAGAATTAAAATCAAATCCCTCCAGCTCAGGGCAAAATCCAGACCAAATTGATTGAAGTTAAAAATAGGTTGTGTTAATCCGATAATAAAGGAAATGCCTAATAATAAGGCAATTCTAAAAATAAGTGCTAAGGAAAGTCCCAATCTTCTGGCTTTAGGTTGCTGTTCATTTGGAAGCCTCCCGGTTATGATGGATAAGAAAACGAGATTATCAATTCCCAACACAACTTCCATAAGTGTGAGGGTCAGTAAACTGATGATTGCTTCGGGAGTAAACAAAAATTCCATGTTGAATAATTTATGTTGTTGACGTATTATAGTATTTAAATTTTTACCTTACTTTGTGTTACCAAATTTCATAGCTATTTTTCAGGCAAATAAGCAAAGCATTTGTAAACCTGATGCCGGTAAATACAGGTTGCCTTCATCAGGAGGGGTTTCCGTCTAAAAAGAAGCGATTTGCAATGTTCAGAGGTTATTGTTCAATTTAATTTTGTGCGAAGTTAAACACATACAATTATGTTAGGAATATACAGCGAAATAATTATTATAAGCCTGATGGGTTTATTTGGAGGTTTTATTTTCAGCTTGCAAAAAGGGCAAATGGTCTTGCCGCACAAAGAAAACTCCAAAAGTATCAATCTTGGCTTTTTGTCCAATTGTTTGTTTGGAATTGCAGGGGCAATTGTTATTTTTTTAATAGTTCCGGGCGATTTTGAGTTTAACAATCCACAATCTTCCGATTTTATAAAGTCTTTGGCTACAGCCCTTATCGGTGGATGGGGCGGGCTGACTATTATTGAGAAGGCTTTTTCGAGCAGTCTGACCGAGATTGAAAAGAAATTGAAGGCAAAAGAAGAGCAGGAAAAAACAGATGTGGTCAACAAAGAAGAAATTACTTTGTATTTAAACAGTTCAACTTCTGCGAGCTTAACTGAACGCGAGATTTCTGATAAAATCAAACAAAGCTCGCCTTTGACACGTAGCGCAATTTTTACCGAAGCCCAAAAGGTGAGAAGTGAAACCTGGAACTCGAACAAAAAAAGAATGGAACGTACTGTTCCGGTTTTTGAAGCATTGGCAGATTCTGCGGAAGGAGAAGAAAACACACATCATGTATTTGGCCAACTTGGGTTTGCACTCAAAGATCAAACTAATCCAAATTATTCGGAGGCAAAGGAAAACCTCGACAAAGCCATTGCTCTGAGAGATAAAAACAAATCCGGTGGTTTCTCGTGGTATGAATTTAACCGTGCTATCTGTCTTATTAACTCCGACCCCCGGTTTAAAGCCAAATCTCCATCAGAAAGCAATCTTAAAGATTCAATCACTTCTGATTTAAGAATTGCCTTTGCTGATGCGCTTTTAATGCAAAGGTTAGAAAAGAATGCAAGTCTTTCGGGTGGCGATCAGGACATTTTAACCATCCGAGAATGGCTGGAACTTAATAATGTCTCCGGTTCTTCGGTAGGAATTGGTTGGATTGATCCTGCCAGATAATTTCTGAGCTTCGAAAAAGTTACTGCTTTGGTTTTGATGAACTAAAAAACCCCATCCGCCAGATAGAGGGATGGGGTTTTTAAGGTAACTACCCTTTAATTTAAGCCTTTAGTTTTAGTGGATAAATATTAATTGGGCAGGGTCGCTCCAGTCTCCTTCACCTTGTCCGTTTACACATCGGGCTTGAACCCAAATATTCCTGCCAAGTGTCAGACCGGTTATGGTAATAGAAGGACTCAGTGTGTTTGAAAGGATAATCCAGACCGGTTCAGGTGTCAAATCATCATAGGTGTAACGAAACTGGTACATGATGGCATACGGATCTGAATCAAGTTTAGCATCGGCTGTACCGGATAATTTGCCGTAATCTACGGATAGATTCATGCCTCTTCCGGGAATCGGCAGTGTAGTTTTAGAGCCGCTGTAATATTCAAAACCGGAAACCGATAATTTTGCAGGGTCATTAGCCGCTACTCCCTCAATGTAGTTTACTAATATCCTTAATGCGGCTAATAATTCGGCTTTTTTCTGTTTTTTAGTCAGATTTTTTGATTTCCCTCCATCTGATGCCGCAGCAATCGCTGCCATAAAAGCATCATAAATTGTGGTTAGCTGAATAATAGTAGGATTAGGTGTCGTGTAAATCAAGCTGGCAGAGAGGACTGTTATCACCGAAAAAGTGAATGTAGCTAAACCGCTATACGATAGCTTCGTGAAATTTAATCTGATTTTGTAAATGGCCATGGCTTTTAAGATTTAAAAGTTGAAAAAATGTTTTTGTTTTTTTAGTATTTATTTTAGTAGCAGTAAATAATTCTTTATTTGCTCTATTAAACGAAATTTTTGCTTAGTTAGTTGCATGTCCGTTAATTTTTTTTTAAAAAAAATGCAGTTTCAGTTGTTTTTTACATAAAATTTTTTATGAAGCCTTGCAAAATGGGGCTTGAGGCAGGAACTGAAAAAATAAAAAAAACTGAAATTCCCGACAGGTTAATGGAGTACCAAACTGAATCAAAGGTGATTCAAACTGAATCAAAGGTGATTCAAACTGAATCAAAGGTGATTCAAACTGAATCAAAGGTGATTCAAACTGAATCAAAGGTGATTCAAACTGAATCAAAGGTGATTCAAACTGAATCAAAGGTGATTCAAACTGAATCAAAGGTGATTCAAACTGAATCAAAGGTGATTCAAACTGAATCAAAGGTGATTCAAACTGAATCAAAGGTGATTCAAACTGAATCAAAGGTGATTCAAACTGAATCAAAGGTGATTCAAACTGAATCAAAGGTGATTCAAACTGAATCAAAGGTGATTCAAACTGAATCAAAGGTGATTCAAACTGAATCAAAGGTGATTCAAACTGAATCAAAGGTGATTCAAACTGAATCAAAGGTGATTCAAACTGAAGCAAAGGTGATTCAAACCGAAGCAAAGGTGATTCAAACTGAATCAAAGGTGATTCAAACTGAATCAAAGGTGATTGAAACCTAAGCAAAGGTGATTGAAACCTAAGCAAAGGTGATTGAAACCTAAGCAAAGGTGATTCAACTCAAATCAAAGGAGAATGAAGAAGTCAGGAGGATAAAACAAACTAATTTTAACTAAAAGAACCCACCCATAACACCTCCGAGGAGAGGAATTTAAAGACGTTTGTCAGTATCTGATGGTTCAAAATGAAATTATAGTGGGTATAAGGTAATAAGGTTTTGATAACAAGAAAGTACTCGGTTACTAATTACTAAGGTAATAAGGTTTATATCACTTTTAGTTTTTCACTTACTTGTTTTTCACTTACTTGTTTTTCACTTACTTGTTTTTCACTTTTTAGTTTTTTACTTATCGCACAACCATCACACGGATTTGTTTGGTCAGTCCGGTTTCAGTTCTCAATTGCGCGATATAAGTTGCTGCCGGTAAGTCTTGGGTGTTGAAGCCGATATTGTATTCGGATTGTTCAGCGACCATATCGTCAAACAGAATTGCAATTTCTTTTCCTTCGGTTGAATAGATGGTTAGCCGCATTTTTTCAATGGTATTGGTATTAAAAGAAAGTACGGTAAAATTGTCGGTAGGATTAGGGGCAGCAGTTAGCTGTATTAGTTCTGTTTCATCGGTTTTAAATCCTCTGATAGCATTGGTTACGTTGTAGGTCTGAACCAGTGTGTTACCGCCACAATCAGTAATGGTTACCGTATAATAACCGGCAGATAAGCCGGAATAAGTATGTGTTCCGTTTGAAGAAGTAAGTGTTGCAGTAGCTATAAGCGGTGACCATGAATAATTGTAAAAGGCACCGCCGGTACAGGGAACTCCTCCTGAAACATTAAGGGTAATAGCACCGTTGCCGAGCAAAGTCATACTGCTGTTTTTGGTGATGGTAACCGACGTTACAACCAAAGGAGATCCACAGGTATTGACCGTAACCGTTGTACTTGCAGAAGCAGTACAACCACCTGTGCCCGTCACTGTAACTGTGTAAACTCCTGCCATGGCTAAAGTAGCACTTGTCCTGATTGGATTTTGTGCCGAAGAGCTGAAGCCGCCAGGTCCGTTCCATATATAACTTGTTCCACCACTCGATGTCAGGTTGATATTACTACCCGTACAAACCGGAGAATTGCTCGAAGCAACGGGGTTGGGTAAGGGGTTAATTGTAACTGTTTTTGAAGACGAAGCAGTACATCCCGCAGCATTCGTAACAGTAACGGTATAGACCCCCGCATTAACTGAAGCAGTATTCGCTATATAGGCCAATGCAGTGGTTGACGTAAAGGAATTGGGTCCGCTCCAGGCATAGGAAATACCGCCCGAAGCCGTTAAACTAAGGGGTTTGGTGGCACAAATTGTTGTTGCTCCTGTAATGCCCGGAGTTGGTTTGGGTGAAGTGGTTACCGAAGTACTCGCACTTGCCGTGCAACCACCCGAATAAGTAACGGTTACATAATAAGTACCTGCCATCGAAGCAGTTACCGGGGTTCTGACCGGGTTTTGTTGTGTAGAAGAAAACAGGTTAGGGCCGCTCCATTGGTAGGATGCCCCAGAGGAGACGGTCAGTTGCAATATGCCGCCAATACATGCGGGGCTGTTACTTCCGGCTGTCGCAGATGCAGCACTCGACACATTGACAGTATGCGATGCGGTTGTCGAGCAGCCGGATGTATTTGTAACAGTTACAGCGTATAATCCTGATGCATTGACTCCTGCGTTATTAATGTTGGCATTTGCACCTGTGGTCATAAATCCGTTGGGTCCGCTCCAAACGTAAGTAGTTCCTCCACTTGCTATCAAATTGATATTGCCCCCGACACAGATATTTGTAGTACCTGCAATAGAAGCAGTAGGTAAAGTATGAACCGAAACATTAAAGTTAGCCGATGCAGAACAGCCACCGGAATTGGTAACGGTTACAGAATAAAGTCCGGCATTGGCCGAGGATGCATTAGAAATATTGACTTGTTGGGTACTATAAACTGAACCACCCGGAGCGCTCCAAATATAACTTGCACCGGTCGAAGCGTTGAGTGAAATATTCTGACCAACACAAACTGCGGCTGTTCCGGTAATAGTGGCTGTTGTAGTTCCATTTACTGATACAGTAGTACTTACAGCAACTGCACAACCTTCAGCATTGGTTATCGTAACTACGTAAATACCCGACATTCCGGTCGTCGCATTTGGACGGATGGGATTTTGTGCAGATGAAATAAAACCATTGGGCCCACTCCACTGATAAGAAACTCCCCCCTCAGCTTGCAGTTCAATAGTTCCGTTTACACATACCGGACTATTGCTGCTTGCGGTTCCTGACGCTATAGGTAATACCATCACTGTTGCAAAACAAGAAGATGTATGCCCGGCGGCATCTGCTACTGTCAATGTTACGGTATTAGCACCGGAATTAGCGCAGGTAAAATTAGAAGGAAAAACATTCATTGAAACAGTACTGCAATTATCAGTACTGTTATTGCTGATTTGTGCAGCAGTAATTGTCGCTGTACCGGCATTGAGTGTAACACTGATATCCTGACAAACTGCAACAGGCGAAACAAGATCTTGAACCGTTACACTTGCAGCACATGTGCTTGAATTACCCGTGCCATCTGAGGCAGTAAGTGTAACCGTGTTTACGCCTAAGTTCAAACAGGTCAAGACAGAAGGATAGACTGATAAAGTAGGTGCAGAGCAGTTATCGGTCGAGCCATTGTTAATCAAATCCGGAGTTAGAAACGCCTGTCCGTTTGTATTTAACTGAACAATGGTGTTTTTGCATAGCGCTGTTGCCGGAACACCATCTATAACATTTACCTGTGCTGTACAGGTTCCTGTCAGCCCGGCAGCATCTGTTACCGTCAAAGTTACATTGTTGATGCCGGTATTTGAGCAGTTAAATAAACTTGGACTTACAGTTAAGTTAGATATACTGCAATTGTCGGAGCTGCCATTGTTTATCTGAGCGGCTGTAATACTTGCCGTTCCTAAAGAATTGAGGGTTACACTGATGTTTTGACAAAGAGCAACCGGGGCTATCGGATCTTGAACGGTAATTTGAGCAGTACAGTTACCTGAGTTTCCATTGACATCTGAAACTGTCATAACAATATTGTTTAACCCAATATCAGAGCAGTTAAAATCCGAATTACTAAGACTGATCGAGTTAAGTCCACAGAAATCTGTGCTGTTATTGTTCACTTGTGCAGGGGTAATAGTAGCCATACCCCCGGCATTTAGCTGAACAGTTACCGGCATACATATTGCTAAAGGAGGAATATTATCCTGAACAAGTACTGAACTGTTGCAAGTTGCCGAGTTTCCACTCATATCAGTAACGGTAAGAACAACAGTATTGGGATTATTGCCTATATCTGCGCAGTTAAAACTGGATTTACTAATGTTCATTCCCATTAATCCGCAAGCATCGGCAGAACCGTTGTTGATGTTTTCCGCACTAATAATTGCATTTCCTGAAGAATTAAGTTGTACTGTTATGTTTTGACAACTTGCTGTTGGAGCAAAATGGTCTTGAATGGTAACTGTTGCCAAACAGGAACTCGTATTGCCAGAAATATCTGTTACATGGAGGCTTACGATATTCGTTCCAATATTAGAACAATCAAAAAGATTAGGGGTAACACTCAGATTGGAAATTCCACAATTATCAGAACTATTGTTATTGATAAAATCTGGAAGTACGTAGGCTTCTCCACCGGAATTTACTGATAAGGTGAAGTTTTGACATACAGCAACAGGCTGCATTACATCCTGAATAACAATATTGGTTTGACAGGTAGCAGTATGATTGCTTGAATCCGTTACAGTCAGCACCACCGTTTTCGTTCCAACATCACTACAGGAAAATTCCGTCTGACTAAGGTTTAAAGATGAAATACCACAATCATCATAACTGTTACCTCCAATAGTTTGAGGCAAAATAGTTACTACTCCACTCGAGTTTAAATTAACCAAAGCAGATTGACAAATGGCAACGGGATCAAGGTCATCAGCAAGAATTAAAATTTGAGTACAAGTACAATTGTTAATATCAGAAGTAATAATAGTATAATTACCCGTTGACAAACCGTTAAATGAGGGATTAGTACTGACAAGAGTTTGATCGGGTCCTATGACTGTAAAGGTTAAAGTTCCTACCCCGCCTGATGCCGAAATGTAGATACTGCCGCTGTTACCTGTATTACATGCTGTAGAACTGATTGAAGCATTGCAAGTAACAGGAGCAGATTGAGTTAAAGTAACAGAGTTTGAGGCTATGTTGCAATTATTGGCATCAGTAACAGTAACCGAATAAGTACCAATGGACAAGTTGTTGATGGTATAGAAAGAAGTTCCGGAAATTCCGTTGCTCCAATGATAACTGTAAGGAGGAGTACCTCCCTGAGGTAACGCGGTTAACCATCCGTCATTCGCATCATTACAGGATAGATTATATCCGTTAAACGATGATGCAGTCAGTTGAACTGATAATGGATGTCCCGTAGATGAGCCGAGTATAATTATTTCCTGATTATTTTGCTGAAAACTAATAGGCGTAACACATTGCGCTCCGCTACGAATGGAAAGCAATACCAAAAATATAATGAAGATGAACTTGTTCATAGATTTAAAATATTCAGTGTTAATCATCTCGATAAGGGATTAAACTTTTATGGATTATATTCAATTAAAACTGGTGTATGTTATCTTTATAATAGAATTTTGCTAAATAGTTTATGGAGAACAACCGTTATTATCAGTAAGTATGAATATATAATCGGTGTTGCCGTGCAAACCGGAAATAGTGAAGTTGCCTGCACTGTTGATAATGACCGGAGGATTTGGTAATCCATGGTTTGGTGTCCAACTGAGTGTATAAGGTAATGCTCCACCCTGAATATTGAGTAAAACAGAACCTTCATTTATCTGACAATAGTCGGGGTTTTGACAATATGTAACCGAAGGGCGACTGTTGATGGTGATGTTTTCTGAAACGATACCTGTACAAGAATTTCCATCGGCAACGGTTACACTCACCGAACCACTTCCGGCAAGCCCCCAATGAACGGATACAAAGTTATCGTTGATTCCACCTCCACCGGTAACTGTACCGCCATTAATTGTCCATATATAGTTACTATAAACAGAGTTTAAAGTATAAGTATGATCAGAATTTGTACAAACCGATAGGGCAGGGGTCAGGAATGCAGGTGTTGGATTTGTGTTGATTGTTACAGTTGCAGGATTGCTTACTACAGATTCACAGCCTTCTCCGGAAGCAGCAATGACACAACGGAACTGGTGAACTCCTGCACTTGTGATATTTCCAACATTTACCATAGCTGTGTTTTGGTTTGTGTAAACAGCGCCACCCGGTGTTCCATTTACAACATTATCCCAGGTCAGTCCGCCGAAATATTGCCATTGATAGGTAATATTTCCGGCACCTCCGCTTACGGCAACATTTAATACCGCCCCATTCCCCGCACATACAGTAACATTAACCGGCTGTGTTTCGACCGTCAATTCAGGTTTAACCGTTACTAATGTTTGGGCGGCATCGCCGGGACATCCATTTGCCACAGGTGTAATGGTAAAATTAACCGCTTGTTCTGTAGTTTCTGAATGGCTCAATGCAATGGCAATCGGTCCTGATACACCGTTTGCAGAATTTGTGCCGGTAACAACTGTCGAAATATCTCGGGTCCAGTTAAACAAAGTACCGGTAATATTAGCTGGAGAATTACTCAACACAATATCAGTAACACCACCGGTACAAATCACAGGATCATTGTTGGTGATGGCTACTGTAGGAATAGGATGAACGATGACTGTACCGGTTACAGGGGTACCATTGCAAACAGTACTACCGGATACGTTTTGAGGAGTAACGGTTATGTTATAACTTCCTGCTATTGTACCGCTAAGGGTAATGCTGTTTGAAGTAGAGCTGCCGGAAAGTGATGGTGGTAAATTCCATAAATATTGAGTGGCTAATGATACTCCGTTTATTGTTGCAACCGCCGAAGCACCGGAACAAAACTCAGTTAAATCTATACTTCCACCGGTGGGATTTTCTAAAATGGTTACGTTAAAGCTACAAGGGGCGCTGCTATTGCCGGCCAAATCAACCGTCCTGAAAGTATTAGTAGTTATCCCCACAGGGAAAATTGCTCCGCTTGTCAAACCTGATATTTGATTTACCACTGCACCGGAACAATTATCGGAAGCAGAGGGAAGCGTATAACTGATAGTTGAAGTATTTTCGCAAGCAACAATATCTGAAGGACAATTGCTTAAAACAGGTATTTCGTTGTCGGTTATTAACACAGATTGATTACATGTGGAGGAGTTACCACAATTATCAGTCGCTGTCCAGGTGATGACAACAGTGCCAACAGGATAAACATCGTTTAAAGAAGCTAAATCGCTTCGAACACCTGCCATAGCCGGTGTTCCGCAGTTATCAGTAGCAACCGGAGCTGTAATAACAACAGAAGCCTCACAAGATCCTGTATCTGCTGTTTGTGAAACAGGTGCAGGATAGGTAAATGAAGGAGGTGTGGTGTCTATGGTTCTGATTAGGTTTTGTGAAACCGTGATACTTTTTCCACAAACATCGGTAACTGAATAAGTGCGAACCGTAGTTTCAGTACATCCTGACAAAGAAGGTGTGCCGTCACCGGCAAAGGCTACTGTTATCGGTCCCAAACAATTGTCAGCTTCATCCGTAACCATGGTAATATCAGGAGCAGGAAACGAACCATTGCAACCTGAAAGGGTGATAGGTGCAGGATTGCCGGCTGTAGGCGGAGTACCGTCAATCGTCCAGGTATAAGTGATAGTTACTGCATCGGCAACATTACCACAAGCATCGGTATAGTTTGCTGTCCATGATTGAGAGAACATACAACCGGTATTTGAAGCACCGGAAGTAGTAACTACAGGAAGGATGCTTCCTTCGCAGTTGTCTGTACCGCTAAACAAAGGCGGGGTTATTGTCGGATTGCATCCTAAATTTTGATTAGAATTAGCGGTTGTAATAACAGGTTTAACTACATCTTGAATCCATGAATAGGTTATTGAGCAATTTGAACTATTATTGCAGACATCAGTAGCAGTTACAGTCCATATCTGAGAATAATTGCAGCCTGTGTTGTTGACTGTAGCTCCTGTAGCAGTTAAGGCAGGAGAATTACAGTTGTCGGTAACAGCACCGGCATCTGAAATTGCCTGTAAAGAATTTATAGCAGCCGGATTACATCCCAAAATCAGTGAAGAAGCAGGGCAAGCGGTAAATACAGGTGCAACTGAATCTGCCACATTAACTGTTTTGCTGCAAGCCGAAGTACAACCATTGCTGTCTGTAACTGTAAGATTGATGGTAAACGAATCATTGCAAATATTACCGGCTACAACATTCACAGAAGAATTATTGGCCGCACCCGAAATAATTGCATTTCCACTTACAGACCATAAATAGCTACTCATACCGGAAGGTGCGGTATAAACCTGAGATGAAACGGGGCAAACCGGTCCGTTGTTTCCGATTATGGTACAATCCGGAGCGGTAACCGCCAGATTTAATGTAGTCGTGGTAAAACCGCAAGCATTTGTTGCTGTAATCAAGTAATTAGAAGCTGCAGTTGGTGTATTAGGGGTGCCACTAATTGTTCCGTTTCCGGTATTCAAAGTTAATCCATTTGGTAAAGTCGGACTAACTGTAAATGTATGGGGCGATGTGCCATTGACTGTTGCCAGATTATTGGTTATAGGAAATCCACTACAATAATTAACCGGATTAGTTGAATAAGTAAGTGAGGTAGGCGATATACAGCAGACATTCACGGTTACTTGCCGGCAGCCCGAAGCCCAGGTTGGTAAACCACAATCAGGACTACCGGTTGCATCAACCATTAAAGCATAAGTTCGGGAAACGGTTAATCCTGACGGGGGGTTGTAGCTGTTACTATTTGCGCCGGGAATGATTGTCCATCCCGAAGTATTTGTTCCGGTTGGACAAGTAACGATTCCGTCCTGATAGTACCATTGATAACTAAATGAATTTTGCCCGCCGGATGGTAAAGAAGATAAAGTAATGTCAGATGGGTCATCACCTAAACAAATCGATTCATTACCATTATTGATAGTGCCGAAATTAACTTGATTCAATACGGTTAATTCCCCACTTACATTAGTAATTCCATCCCAGGTTCCTCCGCCTCCGCTGCTATAACCACCATATTGATAAGGACAGGAATTGATCTTGTAACGATAGGTATAGTAATAAGTACCTCCGCTCAATCCGGTTAAATTGAATAGGTATTCATCATTGTTTGTTCCTCCGCCTGCCGGATTAAAGTTTGCAGGTTGCCAGTTTGTCCAGGTATTTGGATTTGTGTTTGCAGTATGATATCCCAATTCAGCGACTATATTAGCTCCTTGTAATCCCGCTCCGGGTGTTACACCGGGTTCATAAACCTGACCATAAATTGTCAAAACTCCTGTGGAGGCACATATAGTACCATTTGAAGGGTGTTGTAAATTGAAATAATCCAATTGATTGACAGAGTAACTTACGGTATTATATATACCATCCCCACAACCGGTTCCGGTAGCTGTACGACGGGTGCGGATTTGTATTGTGTTTGAACCTAACATGCTTAAAGTAGCAGTTATAGTTGTACCCGGAGTATAAGAATTCCATACCACCCCGCCGTTTATACTAAATTCATACACATCAACAACTGTACCTGTACCACCTGTACCACCGGTAAACGTAGCAGAAACGTCTTCACCCAAACAAAGGGTACTGCCTGAAACTAAAGTAGGTACAATAGTTTGTGAAACAGGGTCGGAAACAACCGTATAACTCTTGGTGTTAGAATAGGCGATACTATTACAACCATCAGTGATTTTGAGGCGATAACACATAGAACCAACTGTGTTTAAAGCAGGAGGATTGAAACTTAATGAAGTAGTATTGCCATCTTCAGCAGTCGCATTGATCCATGTGCCGGTACATCCGGAAGATTGCTCCCATTGATAAGTATAAGACCCGTTCCCTCCGGAAGGAGCACCCACATTAAATGATGCTGGATTACCACCCACACATTGTGTCAATGAAGCCGACCCTCCAACAGCACCGGAAGTAATAATTGTTCCAAATACTGTTAAAGTACCACTTGTTTGAGTAGTTCCGTTCCAAAATCCATTGGGATATCCGCCATATTGATAAGGGCATCCATTTAAAGAATACCGGAAAGTATAAAAATAAGTGCCGGGAGATAGTCCGCTTAATGTTCCGGTAAATTCATCGTTGTTTCCCACTTGAACATTAAATGATGCAGGCGACCAATTTGTCCAGGTGTTTGGATTAGTGTTTGAGGTATGATATCCGATTTGGGCTGACAAACCTGTTCCTACGCCTGCAGGTTCAGTTATGCCGGGTTCATAAACCTGACCATAAACTAATAAACTTCCATTTGAACAAATAGATGCTGTATTAGGAAACTGAAGATTTGCATAATCAATTGGACTAATTACCGTAATAGTTCCTGATGAGGTTATTACTGGACAACTATTTCCACTTGTAGTTACTGTATAATTAAATACCCCACTAACTGATGGAGTGCCGCTAATTGTAAAATTCCCTGACGAAAACATTCCGGTTACGCCTGAGGGTAATCCACTGACATTAGCACTTGTAGCCCCACCTCCGACAGCATAAACGATATTTCCAATTGCAGCGTTTTCACAGACAGTTTGAGTTGGCGATCCGGACGTAAGGCTTAATGTATGCAGTGAATTTACAGTAATCAATAAAGAAGCACAGGTTGTAGTATTGCAATCTCCGGAATACCTGACATAATAAGTTGTATTGGAGGCTGGCGATACTGTAATACTGTTGCCGGTTCCGGCAGATATACCTCCACACGAACCGGTAAACCATTGTATTGCAGCTCCTGTACCTAAAGTTCCTCCAGTAACGGTTAGCGTTGTACTGCTGCCATCACAAATAGTCGAAACTCCGGAAATACCTGTTGGTGCTATTGACGGATCATTTCGGGAAACTACCACATCATCTTGAGAATCTGCACAAACTCCATTGGGTAATGTCCAACGGAAAGTGTTTGCACCCAAACCAAGTCCGGTTACTGGTGAAGTCGGGCTGTTGGCATTGGTGAAAGTTCCTGAACCGGAAACTACCGACCAAGTGCCTGTTCCTGTTGCAGGAGTATTGGCTGCAAGTGTAGCAGAAGTAGCGCAAACGGTTTGGTCAGGACCTGCATTGGCAGTGGTTAAATCATCACGAGTGATGACCACATCATCTTGAGAATCTGCACAAACTCCATTGGGTAATGTCCAACGGAAAGTGTTTGCACCCAAACCAAGACCTGTTACTGTTGAAGTCGGGCTATTGGCATTAGTGAAAGTTCCGGTACCTGATACAACTGTCCAAGTTCCAGTTCCTGTTGCAGGAGTATTGGCAGCAAGGGTTGCAGAAGTAGCGCAAACGGTTTGATCAGGACCTGCATTGGCAGTGGTGAAGTCATCGCGAGTGATGACCACATCATCTTGCGAATCTGCACAAACTCCATTGGGTAATGTCCAACGGAAAGTGTTTGCACCCAAACCAAGTCCGGTTACTGTTGAAGTCGAGCTATTGGCATTAGTAAAAGTTCCGGTACCTGATACAACTGACCATGTGCCTGTTCCTGTTGCAGGAGTATTGGCAGCAAGCGTAGCAGAAGTAGCACAAATGGTTTGGTCAGAACCTGCGTTGGCGGTAGTTAAGTCATCACGAGTAATAACCACATCATCTTGAGAATCGGTACAAACCCCATTGGGTAATGTCCAACGGAAAGTGTTTGCACCCAAACCAAGTCCGGTTACTGTTGAAGTCGGGCTATTGGCATTAGTAAAAGTTCCTGAACCTGAAATGACCGACCAAGTACCTGTTCCTGTTGCAGGAGTATTGGCGGCAAGTGTAGCAGAAGTAGCGCAAATGGTCTGGTCAGAGCCTGCATTGGCGGTGGAAAACTCATCACGAGTGATGACCACATCATCTTGAGAATCAGCACAAACCCCATTTGGTAAAGTCCAGCGGAAAGTGTTTGCACCCAATCCAAGTCCTGTTACTGTTGAAGTCGGGCTATTGGCATTGGTGAAAGTTCCTGCACCGGAAATGACCGTCCATGTGCCTGTTCCTGTTGCAGGAGAGTTGGCAGCAAGCGTAGCAAAAGTAGCGCAAACAGTTTGGTCAGAACCTGCGTTGGCGGTGGTTAAGTCATCGCGAGTGATGACCACATCATCTTGTGAATCTGTACAAACCCCATTGGGTAATGTCCAACGGAAAGTGTTTACACCCAAACCAAGTCCGGTTACTGGTGAAGTCGGGCTATTGGCATTGGTGAAAGTTCCTGCACCGGAAATGACCGACCATGTGCCTGTTCCTGTTGCAGGAGTATTGGCAGCAAGTGTAGCAGAAGTAGCGCAAACGGTTTGGTCAGGACCTGCATTGGCAGTGGTTAAGTCATCGCGAGTGATGACCACATCATCTTGAGAATCAGCACAAACCCCATTTGGTAAAGTCCAGCGGAAAGTGTTTGCACCCAATCCAAGTCCTGTTACTGTTGAAGTCGGGCTATTAGCATTGGTGAAAGTTCCTGCACCGGAAATGACCGACCAAGTTCCTGTTCCTGTTGCAGGAGTATTGGCGGCAAGCGTAGCAGAAGTAGCGCAAACGGTTTGGTCGGAACCCGCGTTGGCGGTGGTTAAATCATCGCGAGTGATGACCACTTCATCTTGAGAATCAGCACAAACCCCATTGGGTAATGTCCAACGGAAAGTGTTTGCACCCAAACCAAGTCCGGTTACTGGTGAAGTTGGGCTATTGGCATTAGTAAAAGTTCCGGTACCTGATACAACTGTCCAAGTTCCTGTTCCTGTTGCAGGAGTATTGGCGGCAAGTGTAGCAGAAGTAGCACAAATGGTTTGGTCGGAACCTGCGTTGGCGGTGGTTAAATCATCGCGAGTGATGACCACATCATCTTGTGAATCGGTACAAACCCCATTGGGTAATGTCCAACGGAAAGTGTTTGCACCCAATCCAAGTCCGGTTACTGGTGAAGTCGGGCTATTGGCATTGGTGAAAGTTCCGGTACCTGATACAACTGTCCAAGTGCCTATTCCTGTTGCAGGAGTATTGGCGGCAAGCGTTGCAGAAGTAGCGCAAACGGTTTGGTCGGAACCTGCGTTGGCGGCAGTAAAGTCGTTACGAGTGATGACCACATCATCTTGCGAATCGGTACAAACCCCATTTGGTAAATTCCAACGGAAAGTGTTTGCACCCAAACCAAGACCTGTTACTGTTGAAGTCGGGCTATTGGCATTGGTGAAAGTTCCTGCACCGGAAATGACCGTCCATGTGCCTGTTCCTGTTGCAGGAGTATTGGCAGCAAGGGTTGCAGAAGTAGCGCAAACGGTTTGATCAGGACCTGCATTGGCAGTGGTAAAGTCATCGCGAGTGATGACCACATCATCTTGAGAATCAGTACAAACCCCATTGGGTAATGTCCAACGGAAAGTGTTTGCACCCAAACCAAGTCCGGTTACCGTTGAAGTTGGGCTGTTGGCATTGGTGAAAGTTCCTGAACCGGAAACTACCGACCATGTGCCTGTTCCTGTTGCAGGAGTATTGGCAGCAAGGGTTGCAGAAGTAGAGCAAACAGTTTGGTCGGAACCTGCGTTGGCGGCAGTAAAGTCGTTACGAGTGATGACCACATCATCTTGAGAATCAGTACAAACCCCATTGGGTAATGTCCAACGGAAAGTGTTTGCACCCAAACCAAGTCCGGTTACTGTTGAAGTCGGGCTATTGGCATTGGTGAAAGTTCCTGCACCGGAAATGACCGACCAAGTGCCTGTTCCTGTTGCAGGAGCATTGGCGGCAAGCGTTGCAGAAGTAGCGCAAACGGTTTGATCAGGACCTGCGTTGGCAGTGGTTAAGTCATCGCGAGTGATGACCACATCATCTTGAGAATCTGCACAAACTCCATTGGGTAATGTCCAACGGAAAGTGTTAGCACCCAAACTGAGTCCGGTTACTGTTGAAGTCGGGCTATTGGCATTGGTGAAAGTTCCGGTACCTGATACAACTGACCATGTGCCTGTTCCTGTTGCAGGAGTATTGGCAGCAAGCGTAGCAGAAGTAGCACAAATGGTTTGGTCGGAACCTGCGTTGGCAGTGGTTAAGTCATCGCGAGTGATGACCACATCATCTTGCGAATCTGCACAAACTCCATTGGGTAATGTCCAACGGAAAGTGTTTGCACCCAAACCAAGACCGGTTACTGGTGAAGTTGGGCTATTGGCATTGGTAAAAGTTCCGGTACCTGATACAACTGACCATGTGCCTGTTCCTGTTGCAGGAGTATTGGCGGCAAGCGTAGCAGAAGTAGCGCAAACGGTTTGGTCTGGACCTGCATTGGCAGTGGTTAAATCATCACGAGTGATGATCACATCATCTTGTGAATCGGTGCAAACTCCATTGGGTAATGTCCAACGGAAAGTGTTTGCACCCAAACTGAGTCCGGTTACTGTTGATGTCGGGCTATTGGCATTAGTAAAAGTTCCGGTACCTGATACAACTGTCCAAGTTCCCGTTCCTGTTGCAGGAGTATTGGCGGCAAGCGTAGCAGAAGTAGCGCAAACGGTTTGATCAGGACCTGCATTGGCAGTGGTAAAGTCATCACGAGTGATAACCACTTCATCTTGAGAATCGGTACAAACCCCATTTAGTAATGTCCAACGGAAAGTGTTTGCACCCAATCCAAGTCCGGTTACTGGTGAAGTCGAGCTGTTGGCATTAGTAAAAGTTCCTGAACCGGAAACTACTGACCATGTGCCTGTTCCTGTTGCAGGAGTATTGGCAGCAAGGGTTGTAGAAGTAGCGCAAACGGTTTGGTCAGGACCTGCATTGGCGGTGGTTAAGTCGTTACGAGTGATGACCACATCATCTTGAGAATCAGTACAAACCCCATTTAGTAATGTCCAACGGAAGGTGTTTGCGCCCAAACCAAGTCCGGTTACCGTTGAAGTCGGGCTATTGGCATTGGTGAAAGTTCCTGTACCTGAAACTACTGTCCATGTTCCTGTTCCTGTTGCAGGAGTATTGGCAGCAAGGGTTGCAGAAGTAGCGCAAACGGTTTGATCAGGACCTGCGTTGGCAGTGGTTAAGTCATCACGAGTGATTACCACATCATCTTGAGAATCGGTACAAACCCCATTTAGTAATGTCCAACGGAAGGTGTTTGCACCCAAACCAAGACCTGTTACCGTTGAAGTCGGGCTATTGGCATTGGTGAAAGTTCCAGCACCTGAAATGACCGACCATGTGCCTGTTCCTGTTGCAGGAGCATTGGCAGCAAGTGTAGCAGAAGTAGCGCAAACGGTTTGATCAGAACCTGCGTTGGCGGTGGTAAAGTCATCACGAGTGATGACCACTTCATCTTGAGAATCAGCGCAAACTCCATTGGGTAATGTCCAACGGAAAGTGTTTGCACCCAAACCAAGACTTGTTACTGTTGAAGTCGGGCTATTGGCATTGGTGAAAGTTCCGGTACCTGATACAACTGACCATGTACCTGTTCCTGTTGCAGGAGTATTGGCAGCAAGCGTAGCAGAAGTAGCACAAACGGTTTGGTCAGGACCTGCATTGGCGGTGGTAAAGTTATCAACTGTAACTAATACAGAAGCACAAGTTGTTGTGTTACAAGTGCCGGCGTATCTAACAAAATATACGGTATTTGCAGTAGGAGTAACAATGATACTATTTCCGTTTCCTATAAAAGTTCCTCCACAAGAACCAGAGAACCATTGGGCAACAGCTCCTGAACCGGCACTACCTCCTGATAATGTAAGTGTGGTATTGCTTCCGTTACAAATTGTGGTTGTTCCTGAAACGCCTGTAGGTGCAGTTGACAATGTATTTGTAGTGCCAACACTGAAAGTAGAAGTTGCAGAACAACCATTTGCATCAGTAACTGTAACAGTATAATTTCCTGCACAAAGTCCACTTATATCTTCAGTTGAGGATCCATTCGACCAAGAATAAGTATAGGCATTTCCACCCGAACCCGATAAAGCGTATTTAGTTGCCAGGTAATTTCTTACTCCTTGAAGTTCAAAAGCAGTCAGTACACGGTTGTATATGATAATTTCAGAAATATCTCCATCAGACATTTCACTCAAACCATTATTCCATCCATTTAGTTGTAATTGCCCAATACCGGAAACACCGCCTGAATTTGATGCAATTAATGTTGAGAAATCGTAGAATGATGTCAAACTACCGGTTCCTGTAGCGTGGTAAATATGTGGAAGATTATCCGGAGTAGGACCGCTTGCTGATGTAACCCAACCATTTGCATGCATAACATTTTGATTTCCACCCCAATATCCTAACAACCAGTTTGTGTTTGCAGAAGAAAGTAGCCTTGAATCAGAACCATTATTCATTTTGGAAATTGTGAATATGGTATATGGGGTATTGAAATTCACTGACGAAGTCATATACTGAGAAGTATTAAATCTCAAAACAGGTTTTCCATTTATGACACTATTTACCCAGGTTGGGCGATTATTTACATTGTTTTGAGAAATATGATTAACTAATCCACTGAGATCAGACCATTGAAATATTCCCGAGTTCAAATCACGCAATATTCCATTATCACTGTTTAGCCATAACGTTAGGTTTGAAGATAATCCAACTGCATTTGGTTGTTTAGCTAAAGGGGTTCCACCGCTAACTGTTAAATTTATTGACCCATCACAAATTCCGGGACACGATGCATTGCTTACGGAGGCTGACAGCCCAATAGAGGATGGTTGAGAAACGGTACCTGATGCAGTAATTGTACATCCCGATGCGGCTGTTATTGTAACGGTATAAGTACCGGGAGGGCGACCTGTAACGACTGCGGTAGTTTGACCACCGGGAGACCAAAGATAAGTATAAGGGGTTGTTCCACCGGTAACATTTGCCGAAACTACGCCATTACTACCACCGTTACAAGTTACATTTGTCGTTCCAACTGAGGCACTTAATGTATTTACAGTTACTATAACTGATGCGCAAGTAGTCGTGTTGCAAGTTCCTGCATATCGAACAAAATAAGTTGTATTTGATGATGGTGAAACAAAAATGCTGTTCCCTGTTCCGACCAATGTGCCTCCACATGAACCGGTAAACCATTCTGCTACTGCACCGGTACCGATTGTTCCGCCTGAAACAGTTAAAGTAGTAACACCTCCATTGCAAGCGTAAAGAGAACCTGAGACTCCGGTTGGTGCTACTGAAGGAGTAAATGGTGATGAAGTTACGTTTAACTGCAAATTACCGGTTGAACTGCTACTATAATAACTGCCTACTGTGATATAATAAATAGTGCCGGATGTTGCTGTCCAACTTACTCCTGCATAATTTGAAGTACATCCGGCCCCATTGTCATCATTACAAGTTACCTGAGTAAAGCTCCCGCAACTTCCGGTGTAAACAGCAATTTCATCGTCGAAATTTGTGCCGCCAGTACAGGTTATTGCTGTCATAGTTCCACAAATACCTGTTACAGTCCACCATACATTTTTATACGGCCCATCACAAGTAGATGTTGTAAAATCATCTGTAGCACAAGTATTGTTTATAATAGAGCTTGTATAAGGCAAAGATGGAATGTTGATTGCACTAGAACAAGCATCGTTGGTAATGACATTAGTAGGTGTTAAAATAAGACCACCGTAAGAATCTCCACCCCCCTCAACAATGGTTAGTTCAAGGGTTGACGATGGGCCTAAAAATCTGTTGGATAATACAGCAGTAGGATTTGAACAGCATGATCCAGAATGAATAAGTGTACCATCTAGAAGTAATGTGTAACCATCATCATGTCTTACTTGTATATCATAATAACCACAAGGGAACCCTTGTCTTTTCATACGATAAGAATGATTGTCAGGAGAAACAGAACAACCTGAATAAGCAGCTCCATTTGTTGCATTTGCCGATGAAGGAGACTGGGAAGACTGATTCCAACGATCAGTAGTTGTAGGGCTTAGTCTTGTGTCAGTATAATACCCAGAATAATTGGAGTTTAAGTCAGTACTATTATAAGCAATTACGTTCCATATATTAGATCCAAATCCAGGATCAGCGGGAGGTGTAACAACTGTAACGGTAGCTGACGAACAGGCAGTATTACCACAACCTGAACCAGAACCCGGCTCATATCTTGCAAAATAGGTTGTGGTAGAACCGGGAGCTGTTATGTTTATAGCTGCGGAGCTGGTATTATCGCCTGCAGTAACAGACCCTAAAAAAGTGCCACCACATGAGCCACTATAAAATGATACTACTCCATTTTTATTTATTGCATTTGGAAAGTTTGCAGTGAGGGTTATTGTTGAAGGGGCAGAGGTAGAACAATAACTGCTGTTTGAAACAGATAAACTGTTTGGTGCTTCATTATATCGGTTCACAATTAAAATAGTGTTTGAGGTTACAGAGCAACTGCCATTTGTAACCCTATATCTTATTCTATCGGCATTTCCATCACTATTTGAAGTCTTTTTGGGGAAACAACAAACTCCTGAACTATTTCCTCCTACCCAGTTATTATTCCAAACACCGTTATTACTTCCCCAATCCCAAACCACACTTCCATATTGTCCCGAAACTGTTACGGCTGTTCCAAAATTTCCGCTTGCATCACAAAAATTTATTGGGCCGGCGTTAGAAACACTTCCTAAGGAAGGGGAAGCTCCTAAGTCGTTTAATGTTAATGCCTGATGAGACCCTCCTCCACCTTCTAAATGGCGCACTTCAATCGTAGAACTTGAATTTAGGTCACCGGTCCATATATTCGTATGTGAATCACAACAACCTATATGTTGAAAAACCAAGGATCCGTTTACATAAACCCTTATATCATCATCATGGTTAGGTATATCTAACTGATATCTTCTACAACTAAAATTAGTCCTTTTTGAAACGACAACGTGATTATCTACAGGCACAGTACATCCTTGCCAACCGCTTGCGTCTGATGGTGAACCATTTGTTCCCCATCTGTTTAATGAATTGTAAGATAAGTTACCCTCTGTGTAATATCCTGAATAAGTGCCCGATAAGTCAATATTTCCCCCTGTATAACCTAAGACATTCCATATATTATTTCCAAAACCGGGGGCAGCTGGGGGAATACAAGTAGAGGTTACATTTAAAGTATAAGTTCCACAACCCGTTGTAGAAAATCCTTCTACAGTTATATATATTATTTGTCCTGCGGAACGCGAAATCCCATTTATTACAGACTGAAGTGAACAACCATCATCATTTAAACCCAAATCACTACCACAACGACTTGTTCCGGCATATAAATAAGTATCCCACGAGGCAGTTCCGCATAATGAAAAATTGAAAGTACCTGTATATGGCGCAATAAATACAAACTCCTGATCTTCAGAACCTCTTAAACCGCAATTGTTTTCAGAACCGCATGTGTTACCGGGAATACTTGCGCTTCCTGTAAATGCAGACCCAGAAATACTTAAAGTCCAACTACCTGAACCACTCGAATATGCTTCAATAATAGCATAATATACACCTGCACTCAGAGATGCAGTTATTGATGATTGAAGTCCACAAGCATCATCACTTGCCCCTAAATTGCTATTGCAGGGAGTGGTTCCTAAATATAAATAAGTATCCCATGAAGCTCCTCCACATAAAGAAAAAGTATATGATCCTGAAACAGGTATAGTTACTTCAACTATTTGATCATTTGATCCTCTTAGTCCACAGTTATTTCCAGATGAGCTTGTGTTTCCTGAAACTGACTGTCCTGATGTAGCAGTATAGTGAACTGCGCCCAGCAAATTTTGAGAAAAGACTAAGATGGATGAAATTAATATAATGTAAATGTTTTTCATTCTAATTTGTGTTATACCCCAACTAAAATCAAATCAGGCATAAGATATAATTCAAAATTCGCTTAGAGTTAGTAAAATCTTCGGCTCAAATGTTTTCATAGTCTCATTAATTTATCTAATGTTTTTATGATTACTCTATATTTTATTGCTAATAAATAGAAAGTAACGAAAGTGAAAAAAAAATCTAAACTCGGGTAGAAAAAAGAATATACATACTAAACAAGTTTAGAAAGATGTTTTATGGAAATTTTTGAAGAGAGACAGCAAAGCTAAACACAATTTGGGAGTTGTTTTTTTGTTGCTTCTCTCTTCAAAAATACTTCTTAAGGTTAATTGCCTTAAAAAATTAAAAAACTTAGTGTTTAAATTAGATAGTACTCAAACAATACCTAACACTATACTATTGTACTACGCAACCATTAGCATCAGATATGTTAAATGTATAAGGATAGTTACCGGTTAAACCACTAATTGTAACTGTTTGTGGAACAGTTTGAGTGGTATTGCCATCGTCTGAATTGCCTTCAACAACGTCAGGATAAGTATTTCCTGAAGGATTTTGAGTGGAAGCATGATTGGTCCCTAATTGTGCACCACTTGCAGTACCATCCAAGTCAACATCTGCAGCGCCTGCGGATGCGGCACCTATTCCAGTTATTAGTGCAGTACCTGAAGACCATGTAACGTTATAATATTGAACACCGCCAGAAATATTAATGGTGACTGCGGCAGAACCATTCTGGCAATAATCAGGTGCCTGACAATAAGTTGCAGTTACAACTTCTGGTTGGTCTAAATATACTGCACCTTGACAAGTACCGGTTCCCATTGTTGTTACTAAACATCCAAAATTACCAGTAGTACCATTCGTTTGTTCAATTGTAACATAATACCATGCGTCCCCAGCTAACCCGTTGAAGACATGGTTTGTTGTGTTTACTATAACCTGACTTGCTTGAGCAAATCCAGAAGTAGCACTAGTTGTAGATAAATACAAAGTATAACGATAAGGATAATTTCCACCGGTCACATAAGCGGTTATTTCTCCGTTACTTGAACCATTACAACTTACCTCAACTCCTCCAATATATTCTTTAACTTTAAGACCACAAACTGCTTCATCATTTGCTGTCATCGTAGCGTCTATGGCTAATGGATATCCTGTTGCAGTTCCGGTTATATTAATAGTGAATGAGCCACTGTTAATAGTAGGCGTGTTACTTCCGGGACAAGCATCAGCAGGTGCTAAAGTTTGCGAAAAAACATCTGTTGTGCAAAAAACTGTTACAACTACAAGTAAAACTAACTTTTTCATTTTTTTGATATATTTTAAATAAAGTTTAATTTGGTTTTTTGAATTTTTCCTACTTCACTGATTCGGATAATTTCTAAGAAAGTCGTTAGAAAATGAAAATCTTTGAAAACTTCAATAAATTTCAAGCAAAAATACAAATTGTTTTATTCTTAATTAAACCTCACTTTTTAACAGCTAAAAGCTAAATTCAAAACATAGTATAAATTATTTATGATACATTGACATATGCATTCCTTGCTAAAAGTTTTAAACTAATAGACTTTGCATTTCAAATACTTAAACAGTTGTTTTAATTTGCAAGTAATCATATATGATTGTTAATTAATGAATATTATTTCATGATAAAATAAAAAATATGTAAAATTTTACAAAAAATTGTATTTGCGAATGATTTCTTTTAAAGTAAAAATCAAAAATGAACAACAATAACCTCTGTTTTTAAAAAGCAAGTTAAACTCAATCATGTATTTTGAATTGAGCACTTCAAGCCAGCCAATCATTTTTACATATAAAAAAAGAGCCGGTAGGATTAGTACCGGCTCTTAACACAACCAACTCACTATGAAAAACTGATCAAAAAAACTATGAAAAGTATTCTACTTTAAGCATTATTGAACTTCAATTTGAAGATTAACAGGTTTTGCTTCGGGTTTTTTGGGTAAAGTCAAGGTTAACAAACCATTTTTTTGTTTTGCAATTATATCTCCAACAGCGACCGTATTAGGAAATTCAAATGAACGCTTAAAATCGCTAATACTGAATTCCTGATGATTGAATTTCTTGATTTTTTGTTCACTTTGATTGGCGGCTTTTTTTGCAGTTACATTTAAAAAGTTGCCCTCAACTTTAATAGTTACTTCTTCTTTTGTAAAACCTGGAAGCAAAATTTCAATTTCGTAAACATCAGTAGTTTCTGAAATGTTTACAGCATTTTTACATGGGTTTCCAACTTGTTTTCTGATTGCAATTTCTGGTTGAAAAAATTCGGGAAAGGTTGCAAAATGATTAAATCTCATGGCAGATATATTTTTTTGTTTTTAAAAAATGGATTTAATCTGAAGTGTTCAAATCCTATGCCATCCGATTGTAAGAGAAAAATAACTTCAAAAAAGTCAGTGATTGCGACAAAATGTCGGTCTTATTTAGAATATTCAGACAAAATATCATAAATATTAAGTCAATTGTAACAATTGAAGTGATTAGCTACTAGAAAGTCTTATTTACTGTTTGCGTATTCTCCATTCAACAGGGAAGTAATTGTTAAATCGTTCAGGCAGAATTTTTAACCAACCTAAAGAAAGATCTTTATACTTTGCAATCGTCCATCCTAAAATATCGGATTTTTTCAATTCAAAATTTTGCTTTTTTAAATAATACAATGCTTCAGAGTGGCTTAACACAATTGCAGTTAATTTTTTTGACAAATATATGCTTAGTGCTAAGCCTTCATGTGGAACCAGTTCTTTACCCTTTAAAATTCCCATTGGAATTCCAGCAGATTTAATATAAAGATTTGAGGCAAAATCTATAAAATTTGTTTCATGGAGTTTTAGGATTGCAAAATTGTCTTTCTTGTTTTTGGTATAAAAGGTAAATTGTTCGGGGTTGTCTAAATAATTGCTTAACAAAGGGTTCAATTGTTTTTCTGTTCTGATAAAAGGCGGAGCTGTAGTATTAATTTTTACCGCTTTACCTTGTTCCTGTTTTTGTAAACAAGAAACAAAAAATCCCTCTCCAATAACTTTATGGGGGTAAAAGCGATATCCATACAACTTGGGATTATTTTGAAAAGTTTCTGTTATACCCCATGAAGAGTTTAGCTTAATTGGTAATGAAACAAACCCAAACTCGTTGATTAACCAAGCAATATTTTTTTCATTCTCTTCTTCCGAGAAAGTACAGGTACTATAAATCAATATTCCATTTGGTTTTACAACTTTTGCAGCAGATGACAATATTCTTTTTTGCCTTGCACTGCAAAGTTGTACGTTATTAACGGACCATTCTTGGATTGATTCGGGTGATTTTCTAAACAAACCTTCACCGGAGCAAGGCGCATCAACGAGAACAAGATCAAAACGATTTTGGTATATTTCAAATCTTGACGGATCGTTACTGCTAACGATAGTATTAGGCAATCCCCACTTAAGCACATTTTCCAACAAAATATTTGCTCTGTTTTTTACCGGTTCATTGGAAATGATCAAACTATTTGTTGGAAGTTCCGTTGATAATAGAGTTGTTTTTCCACCTGGTGCTCCACAAAGATCAAGTGCTAAGACCGAGCGATCTTCAGGAATAAATTGTTTTAATATTTCTGCAACAAACATAGATGAAGCTTCCTGTACATAATATTGACCGGCATGAAAAAAAGGGTCGTGTGTGAAATCAGGACGTTGAGCTAACATATAAGCATGATTACACCAAGGTACAGGAATCGTGTTATCGGGTATAGAAGAAGGACGTTTGAAAGGATTAAAACGTATTGAAACCGGAGCTTTAGATTTTTTCAAAGAATTTAAGAATAAGTCAAACTCATCAGGCAATAACTGATTCATTCTCTTGATAAACTCTGCAGGAAATTGGCTTTTCATTCAACAAATTGTTTTAAGTACAACTATATAAAAATAGCGTTTAGACAACACTGTAATAAATGGAGTGTTAAAGTTATTTTTGTGCAGATAATTTTTGGTAACTTTGTGCCAACTTTTTAACATTATTAAATTAATATCAATTTAAATGAAAAACTTTACACTTTCGCTTTTAATTGCGCTTGTTTGCATGATTGGTATGAACCAATTCATCAATGCACAAGCATCAGCTTGCTTAACTTATGCTGGCGGTCCTTACACAGATCAAGGCATTGATAACGCAGGATGTGACGGTCAGTCGGTATCTGCTCCTTATGAAGCATGGAAAAATGAACTCTATTTTACCAATGTTGTAGCAGGAGGTAATTACACTTTCAGTATTTGTGATGGATATAGTGCTACTGATTGGGGTGGAGAGGCATTAATCACAGCTATAGAGGGAGGAACTGCCGCCACCGGCAGTGTAACCGGAGGTACTGTCTTGGGATTTGAAGTTGGTTGTTCTATTACATTTGATGCAACTGCAACCGGTACTGTTTGGTTTACATTAACAACTGTCGGAGGATGCGGAACCACACTTTTACAAACTGACAACGGTACTCCGACTGTAACTACCAATTCGGGTGTACCTTGCGGTACACCGGTTGATTGTTCCGATCCTTCCGTCTCTCCCGGAACTATTGCAGGCAGTGACAGTGTTTGTTTTGACGAATTGACCGACTTAACCATTACAGGTGCTGTTATCCCCAACGGCTCTCCTAATCTTAGTGGTTTTTGTTGGTTTGTTGCCAACACTGATTTAACTGGCAACACTGCACCTAACACAAGTACCGATTACTTTGGCTCGTTCCCTATCCAAACAGTCGTACCTACAGCAGCTTTAGGATTTTCGAATAACGGGGCTGCTTTAACAGCAGGCAATTATTTCTTCTGTGCTTCTGTTTTTGGCAACGCTACCAATAGTGCCGGCGGTACTCCTTCGTTTAATACCATTACATTAGACCCGGCTTGTACTCAAACTACTTGTTATGCAGTTACTTTGTTACCTGAAGGTGATCCGAGTTGTACTGTATGTCCGGTTGTAAATTTTACCACTACTCTGGAATGTGAAAATCAGCAGTATTTTATTAATGCTGATGTAACTTATGTAGGAGCAAGCGGTAATTTTAATATCACTGTTGACGGAAGTACCAGTATGGTCATTGTTGCCGGTCCTTATTCTTATGGACCTTTTGATTCTGGTCAAACTGTTGCTGTATCTATTTCTAATGGAGACCCTACTTGCGATGCAACGCAATCATTTACAGAAATCTGTCCCACAGTTTGTGAAAGAGTAACCGATGGAGGCTTTGAAGACGGAGGTACTGCATGGACTCAAGCATCAACAAATTTTGGAACTCCGCTTTGCACTGCAGCAGAATGTGGAACCGGTGGAATTGGTCCTTATGCAGGGGTAAGATGGGCTTGGTTCGGAGGAATAGATGGTGATGAAACCGGAACTATTTCTCAGACTATAACTATTACAGAACCAACTGCAACTTTGTCTTTTTATCTTGCTATTGCTTCAACAGCTCCAAATACAACAGACTTCTTAAGTGTTAAAATTGGAAATACGGAAGTGTTTTCTGCCAATAGTGATGATATTACAACGTATGCAACCTATCAGCCTGTTACTGTTGATATTTCTGCCTTTGCCAATGGAACTGCTCAGTTGTTAACTTTTGAAAGTTCTGTTTTTCCTGGAGCAACCTCAAGTTTCCATGTAGATAATATTTCCGTAGAAGCTTGTGGTGGTATTTGTGTAGCAGAAGCAGGTTCTATGCAAAATGTTTTCGTCAATGGTAATAATATTTCTGCTGTTGCTACCGGTTACACAACAACAACCGGCTATACCTTTTTATATTTCCTTGCCGATGCATCGGGAAATATTGTAGCAAACCATCCTAATGGAACATTCACCATCACTTCTGGAAATCCTGCAGACTATTCAGTATATGGAGTTTTGTCAAGTGATCTGGAATTAGGAACAATTCTGAGCGTTTCAACGATTGCAGATTTACAAGCTCTAATTACAGTAATTGGTGTATGTGCAGACATAACTGAAGAACTTTCAGTGGGTATTGAGGCACCAAACGCTGCTGCAGGTTTTGGAATTACTACTTTAGCCCCTGTTCCAGCTAATGATGTCGTTAATATTCAGTTCAACGCATTAGGAACAAATGTTCAGGCAAAAGTTTATGATATGACCGGTCGAATGGTTGCAACTCAAACTTTAGGTAGCAATAACGGCTTAAATAATTTCAGTTTGGATGTCAGCAGTTTTTCAGCCGGAATTTACCTGATTAACTTGACGGACGGTAAATATGTAACTACTGCTAAATTAGTCAAAAACTAATTGGATAATTTCTGAATAACAAATTGAAAAGCCCTTCAACATGTACGGTTGAGGGGCTTTTTAGTTTAATTTCAAAATTATGTGAGTGAATTTTAAATCTACACTTACCATATGATCAACCATTTGAACAATATAATTGTCAATAAATATATATTAAAGAATTAGACATAGATAATGATTTTTCCTGTAATGTATTGGAGGCATTTATTTCAATTTTTTTTTAGGACTGTAGAGTTAAGACTTGATTTAGTTTTTCAATTAGTTTTCTGAAAAGAAAAAGTAATTCGCTATTGTTTTGTTTATACAAAAAGCGGTATTTCCTCTGCGTCAAAAGAAACTTCAGTTTATCCTGACAAAACAAAGCTGCCTTTCCACTTATTGGCAGAAAAAAAAAGTATAAAACAGCAATCATCCAATTGCCAAAAACCAAACTCACCAAGGCAGTCTGTAAAATATAGAATAAGCTGAATAATATCATTGCGCTCAAAAACTTCACAGATGCTAAAAAATTATGGTCTTTTACATTTGATTTGACAATATATTTTGTTAGAGAAATAGCAAGAAGATGATTAACCCAACCAAACAAAGCAACAGGCATTATTAACAAAATCATCAACCACTGTAAAGCATAGTTTAAAAAAGGTATCGGCAGTTTTGCTAAAGTTTCAGGGCTTAGTTTATAATTTTTATTATTCCGGTTGAAATCATCAAATAGTCCGGTAATACTTTTAAAATTTTCAGGATTGATAATTCGTTCATTTCCCAAACTGTCAGCAATTTGTTGTTCAAGTTGATGAAGTAAAAAATCATCATTCTTCAAATTAAGATTTTCAGATCTGACTTTCAAGTAAAAAGAACTAAGCCTGTTGATTACCGGATAATCATCGCTGTTTGGTATATGAATAATTAACGACTGAATGAGCGGAGAAATAGCGGATGCAATTTCTTTTAACGCCTTTTGCTGATTTTCGATAAAAAGCGGGTAATAATCTTTGAATAAAACAGGATTGCCGGCTTGTAAGAATATGCTTCCTCTAGATTCAGTATGATTGGTATAATTAATACCTATAGGAACAATTTGAATTGAATTTTCAAAATTGCTGAGTTCAGCAGCACCAAAACCCATTCGGGCAAACCCTTTTTGCAAAGGGCGAATATTGCGAAGTCTTGCCTGATTGCCTTCAGGGAAAATCAGTATTGCCCCTTGTTGATGCAATATTTTGGCTGTTTTTTCAAAAATTGGCTTATTTAGCGTAATGGTATCTACGTTGTCTCTTTGCCGGAATATGGGTAACATATTAATTGCATTAAGAAAACGTGCGATTAAAGGACGATTGAAAACATCGGCACGGGTAATAAAATAAATTGGACGTTTAATATGTACAGCAACTACCAAGGCATCTAACAAAGCGTTTTGATGATTGGCGACCAACATCAAGGCACCTTTTTGTGGTATGTTTTCGAATCCTCTGAGGCTGACTTTTGAAAAGTAAACACGAATGCCTAAACGGATCCAAACAGATAACATTGTATATAAAACGCCGGCTTTCTGTTCCATCCTTTATTCCCATTCAATAGTTCCAGGAGGTTTTGAAGTGATATCATACACCACTCTGTTTACATGAGGCACTTCATTAATTATACGGTTTGCAATAACTGCCAATATTTCATGAGGAATTCGTGCCCAATCTGCGGTCATACCATCAATACTAGTAACGGCACGCAATGCTATAGTTGTGTCATAAGTTCGTTCGTCTCCCATCACACCAACGCTTCTCAAGCCGGTATAAACTGTAAAATATTGCCAGATTTGTTTTGAAAGACCTGCCTGGTAAATTTCCGAACGAAAGATTTGGTCTGCCTCTCTGAGTATCTCTAATTTTTCAAAATTAACTGCTCCAATAATGCGAATAGCCAAACCGGGACCAGGAAAAGGTTGTCGTTCAATCAGGTTTTCGGGTAAACCAATTGCTTTACCAACTTGCCGGACTTCATCTTTAAACAAATCACGTAATGGTTCAATAATTTCATTAAAATCAACATGTTCAGGTAGGCCGCCTACATTATGGTGCGATTTTATGGTTGCAGTATGTTTGCCTCCACTTTCGATAACATCTGGATAAATTGTACCTTGAACTAAAAAATCAACTTGACCAATTTTTTGGGCTTCCTCTTCGAAGACTCTGATAAACTCTTCTCCAATAATTTTGCGTTTTAATTCCGGTTCTTCAATTTCCTGAAGTTTTGCTAAAAATCGTTTGCCGGCATTCACCCTGATTAGGTTGAGATCGAACTGTTTAAAAACACTTTCCACTTCGTCGCCTTCATTTTTACGCAATAATCCATGATCCACAAAAATGCATGTAAGTTGCTTTCCCACCGCTTTATGTACCAGCATGGCCGCAACTGAAGAATCAACACCTCCGGAAAGTCCGCATAAAACCTTTTTGTTGCCAATTTTCTGTTTTAGATTTTCAATAGTTTCCAAAGCAAAATCTTGCATAATCCAATCACCAGTGCAACCACAAATTTCATATAAAAAATTATGAATTATTTGTGCCCCCTTTTCAGTATGCACTACTTCAGGGTGAAACTGAACACCATACAACAATAGCTCATCGTTTGCAATTGATGCTGCAGGACAAGTATCGGTTGTTGCTGTGATTTCAAAACCTTTAGGAAGGTCATTAATCAAATAGGTATGACTCATCCAGCAAGTAGTTATATTTGGAACATTTTCAAACAAACGGTTTCTTTTTTCAATTTTTAGGGTTTTATTTCCGTATTCACGATGCGAAGCTTTTCCAACGCTACCGCCAATTACATAAGCCATCAACTGAGCGCCATAACAAATACCTAAAATCGGAATACCAAGTTGAAACAATTCAATCCCTACTAATGGAGCATCAATGTCTGTAACCACACTGGGTCCCCCTGTTAAAATAATTCCTTTGGGGTTTTTAGCTTTCAATGATTCAATTGGCGTATCATGGGGCAATACCTCACAATAAACACCGGACTCCCGGACGCGGCGAGCTATTAATTGTCGGTATTGTGCGCCAAAATCTAGAACAATCACAACTTCGTGGTACATGTATTTGGTTTTGCGGCAAAGATAACTAATCTAATGCAATTGAATAGCCGTGTAGATGAGTTCAGAATTATTAACGGCGCAACTGTTCGACCAATTCTCTTATTTTTCTGGCACAAAGTGCAAAAGCTGCATTCTTATCCGGCCATTGAGAAACAAACCATTTCTTAAACTCATCCGGTACACCTCTGAGCTGGACAAAACTGGGAAACCATTCCGGCGGACGAAGATTCTCTCCTCTAATTCCATCAACCTCCTTGCAAAAAACAGGAATAAGAATAGCAGTACCGGCCCGATGCCTTTCTGTGGCTATTGCTTCAATCTCTTGTGTTTCATCTGAAAACATAAAATCGGGGCTTATAAAAATTAAAATAATTCGGGCATTTAGTAATTGCCGTTGCAACTCCTTTCCGTAGTCTTGTCCTATAGTAATTTGAGATGAATCAGTTACCACAATCATTCCCAAACGGCGTAAAATGGATAAATGTTTTTTTAACTCATCCGCAAAGTCTGCATCGTTTGGATGATATGCCAAAAAAACAGGAATAAGTGGCTTCTCTCCAAAAATTGCTCCTCCCTTAATGATGCTCCATTCCGGATTTTTAAAAAACTTTTCCCAAGGAAAAACATCGCCGGCCGGTTGCGATTTCCATAACAACGCTCTGTTATTGTTATTGTTACCGGTTAGTGTAGTAAGGTAAGCCTCTGCATTGGAAAAAGCCTGATCAAGACTGCTTTTTGTGCCAATAGCCTGATAAAACGCTTTGGCAAAACTAACTGCTGCCTTGTCGTTGATGGCAGCATTTGTTGCAATGATATTGGAAACACCTTCTTGTTGTAACTGAACAACCTGTGCTTTGTTTGAGCATCCGTTCAAAAACACCAATTGCAGGTTTTTTTGAAGTCCAAACAATCGAGCAAGCCCTGCACCGGATGCCAATAAACTAACAATGCCTTCAGTTTCAAGCATTAACCCTTCATCTCCTGAATGACCGGCAAAATGAAAAATGGCTATTCTATCTCTGTATTGGTTAAATATTCTGAATATATCTTCTGCAGTTGCATCCGGTTCGACTATTACTTCGCATAACCGTTCCTGAACAAGTGGTTGTAACATTTCAGGAAGTGAAATTCGCTCCTCTTTTAAAAAAGGAAGAAAATCCTGGCGAACATTTGCAAATGCAAGAAATATGATTGGTGTTGTATTCATAATGGGGAAATCAAAATTATTCTAAAATCATAACCGACTGAAAGATACAACTTCTTAAAACATGATCCTTTAATTTTCAATAAAGACGATTTTGGAGAAAGACAAAATTATTCAACCTTGAGAAAAAGAATCACATAACCAATTGAATAAAATTGAAATTTCAGACACAGTCTGATTGGGCCTTTTTTTTGTTTAAAAACCAAATAAGCATATTTATATAAAAGGCTGAGTAAAAGACTTAAACAACAAAAATACTTAGCACTTTACCCTAAGTTCTGTTATTTTTTTCTTTGTTCGACAATATATAATCTATTTTTGACTAAATACAACAAATTTAATTGGTGGCTTCCTCTATAATTAATTATCACTAAAACACTGAAAGGGCAGCATACATTATAAAAGAATTAACAATCTTATTGATTTAACTATTTAGATCCAAATTTTCAAAAACAATTATAAAATTATAAGAAAATGATAATTTAAAAGAATAAAATCACAAATGAAAAGATAGTAATTGCAAATCAGCTTTTGAAAATGTAATTTATTAAAAGTAAAATTGACTTTTTTTTGAAGTAAAGCAAACAAGAATCGGTTAATTTCTTACTTCATTCTTGTTTTCATTTATCATTAACTCAGGCAAAAAACTCCTTTATACAGTTATTATTATTTTATTTTTAATGAAAAAATAAAGATAATATTCAGATAAATATAAATCATATTTTCACCACTTGGTTCAGTTAGGTGGTTTTTAATAAGAAGTTGTTATTTTTTAAAAAGAGCTTTAAAAAACTTATATATAGCAGATTGTATAGATTTTATATTAGCATTAGTCCAATTGTTTCGAATTAAATTTATGAAAAAGGAGTTTCTTCTATATTTATTAGAAAGCACTTTAAATGCTACAGTTTACAAAGTCTTTTGTAAACAAGACATTTAAAAAGTATATATATATATACTAACAGAATGGGTTCAAAATAGATTATTGTTTTTAAATCAAAATACTTTGATGTGCAAAGTATAAATCTAAACAAATCAATCTTTTAACCCAAAAATCTGACACATTGAATGAAGGTTGTAACTCAAAAATATGATTGAATATATTGCTGAGAATAAAATTATACGGAAATGACATTTTAAACAGCCCAAAAGGTATTTAAGCAGATATATTGGTAACTACAGATAGATTTTACCATATCCGGTGTAATGTTATTTATTGTTTCAGTAAAGAAGTTGCTGATTAGTTCAAGGCTTTGAAGTGTTTGTTGGTGAACTTTCTTTTGATGTGGTGCCATATTTTTTCAGCTGGATTGAGTTCGGGACTGTAAGGAGGCAGAAAGACAAGAAAAATATTTTCGGGTATTTTGAGCTTTTTTGCCTTAGGAAAGCCCCGTTGTCTAAAACAATGATTTTGTATTCAGCAGGAGTTTGAAGGGAAAATTCATGGAGAAACACCTGAAAGGTATTTGCACTGCAACAAGGCATTTCCAACTGAAACTGATCCCCAGTTACGGGAGAAAATGCTCCGAAAAGATAAGTGTATTGAAACACCTGTTGGAAATTGCAAACCGGCTGTATGCCTTTGGCGGTCAATCCCCTCCCGTGCCTGGTATGCAGACCAAAGCGGCTCTCGTCCTGAAAGTATAAATTTATGCTGTCATAGCATGGCGGAACAGACAACGCTATTTCCGCTATTTTTGAACTAAAGTTTTTAAAAAAACTACAGCCTCCGCATCCTTTTTCACATGACTTTTGCGTGCTGCCTTCACTTTGCTGCCAAATTTCCTGCCCGCATATTTTAGTAGCGTGTTATACTTAACTTCCTTTTTAAATTCCTGCTCTACCCATTGCTGCAACTCTATATACCCCGCCAAACCATTATTGGGATCCTTTAACTTCTCTTCTATTCTATCTTGTTCTTCTTGCGTAAACACCGAGTGTCTGCCTGTTTTTCCTTTTCTGCCATTGTGAAGCAAGGCTTCTATTCCCCCTGTTCTATAATTTTTACGCCATGTGTTAATACTTTGACCCCATACCCCTACTCGTTCCATTAACTGTCGCTTCGTAATACCTTTTTCTCCGACCTTCTTCATCTCTATCAACATCAACAGCCGTAAACGAATCATCGCAGGGACTGACGAAGTAGTTTCCTTATTTCCTCAAAACTCTCTTTTACAGGTATATATAGTGCCTTTGACATAACTATGACTCGGTTTTAAAATGACAAAGATAAAATTAATAACACAATTACTAAATCAAGGCTAAATTGTTTTTCATTTCCGTATTAACTGGCAAGACAAGATTAACTTTTGAAATGTATATGCCTTTAGTATTTTATTCTAAAATGAATGGAAAGGCGAGGAGAGGAGCTATACAGTTATTCTTTGGTGTTTACTTACCAGACTGATTGTTATTTACTCTTGGGTCATTTGGACAATTGTCTATACAAAATCCGGATTTGTCTATGTAAAAAGTATAGCCGTATTGTTTCACTTTAGCTCTGCCATTATTGAAATTCTCAGCTTCATCAAAATAAGCACCTGATATTGCCGGATTTCCTTGTTCGTTCAAATAAAACCATTTCCCTCCATTGCGAACAAGTAACATTCTTTCACTAAATGCCGATGATACAAAATCAAATTTATAACTGTTTTTAATGTTCTGTATCATTTCTTGTTGCTGGGATTGGCTGTTGTTTTGTTGTGTATTTGTTGCCGGAGGTGGAGTTTGGCATTTGTCTCCAGTATATCCATTTTTACAAACACATTTTCCTGTTTGCGGATTACAATATCCGTTTTCACCACAGTTAATATTCCGACATAAATTCGTTGCAGCCGGAGGTGTTTGACAACGATTACCTGTATAACCATTTCTGCACTGGCATCTACCATCTACACAATTTCCGTTTCTGCCACAATCAATTCCTTCGCACAGATTTCGGCCATTTGGTGGAATTTCACAATTTTCACCGGTATATCCGTTTAAACATTCGCAAATACCTGTATTGGGATTGCAGTTTCCGTTACTACCGCATTTAGTATTCTTACATAAATCTGTTGGTTGTAAGTTTGAATATAATCCGGTATAATGAAGTTCTATATGTTTGTTGTGAGCAATTGCTATAAACTGACCATTGTTGGAAAAAGCAGCTTTTGCCCCACCAAAAGTATGTTGTACCCGGTTAGCTTCAACATCAAATAAATAAACCGTTCCTTCTACCGGATCTGTTTCAGTTTGCTGGTAATTAGGACCTATAATATAATCACCTTCAGTTTTATCGTTATCATATAAATAAATACTTATTGGAATAGCAGCTCCTCCTGCAATTAACAGTTTACCATCCGGAGAAAAAGAAAGAGAACTTACTCCATCAGAGTATTCGGCGGTTAATGTTGAAACAATTTCAAAAGAAGGTATCTGACGAAGAATTATTTTTCCATCATTGCTACCGGTAGCCAAAATTTTTCCGGTTGGAGAAAATGCAATGGACATGACCCCGATTTCACTCTGGGAAAAACCGGTGATTTCTGAATAAGTTGTAACATCCCAAACATAAATTTGACCATCTGCACTTGCAGTAACCAACATTGTACCATCGGGTGAGAAGGCTACTGCCCATACAGGGGTGGTATGTTTGTTAAAAGTATGCAATAGCTTTTGGGATTCAATATCCCAAAGTTTAGCAGTTTTATCTATACTTGCAGTCGCAAAAACAAGGGAGTTCGGAGAAAATGCAGTTGATAAAATCACATCGGAATGACTTTCAAACACAAAACCATTTTGATATTGTTGATTAACATCCCAAATCATTGCTTTATGATCAAAACTTCCTGTTAATGCAAAATTCATATCAGGTGAAAAGGTAAAACTCCAGACCGGAGCAGAATGTCCTTGAAGTTGGTAAACTGGTTGAAGATTTGGAATTGTAAATAAAACTGCTTCATTTCCCTTAGAACCCGAAAGCAGAAAATTATCGTCAATTGAAAAAGCCATGCCTCTTGGTTCTCCAATACTTGCTGTAAAGGCTGACTTCCGGGGAGGAAAACTTTGATCATCCAATAATTTTTTACCTAATAAAGTAGAAAGGTTTGGAATAAAACGGTAATACAAATTGGAGTCCAAAGACATTATTCGTTCATAATAAATCTGAGCACTGTCAACCGCACCTATTCTAAATTGTAAAACCCCGATATGGTGCAGGGCAAATAATCCCATATCAGAACCTGACGATAATTGAGCTACATTATGGAATTTGGAAATTGCGGCTTCAGTTTCTCCTGTATAATAGCTGTTCAGTCCTTTTCGATAATTGATTAAAGCCAGATTGATGCGTGCATAATAATAAGAGGTATCTAACAAATAAGCTTGATTAAATAAACTTAAAGCGCTGTCTGTTTCATTTCTTTCAAATGCTTTAACACCTGTATTATTCAACAGTGCATTTTCCTTATTCGCTGTTACTTTTGAAGTAAGCGATAAAGTTGAAGCCCAAAGTCCAAATGCTACAATAAAAGTTAAATAGTTTATAGCCGACCATTGTTTTATACTCATCCATCCGTTTTTCACCTGAGCTAAAGTAATAACCCATTGATTGCGGTTTTTCAATTCCTGACTGACAAGCTGATCCAATTGAAGTGTGTCAGATCTTTGGTCTTGATTTTCTTTAAAACGTTTTTCGAACCAATTGCTGATTTTTTGGAGAATATCATTAGCCTTTACAGGGTCTGTCTCTTCACCGGTCACTTTAATACCTGGAATAGTGGTACTTTGATTAAAAAGATAATCGGAATCGGAATTTTTATGGAATAAATTTTGATTTAAATTCGACTGTGCGTTTACTAATGCTGTTTCGGTTGCCGAATGTTGTATACTGAGCTGTTGTTGTTTTTTTCTTAGTGCAAGCGAATTAGGTGGTAAATTAAGACTATCCAATTGTTGAATGATAGTTTGACGCACAATTAATTCAGCAACTGAATTTTGTTGAAGTTCACTTTCTAACTGCCGCCTGATTTCTTCAGGAATTTTGCCTTCCTGCATCCAAGGCAAATTAAACAGTCTCAGTAAATTTTCATAAGCAAGCGTATGTTTTTGAATTAAACCATTATCAGCTAATGCTTTTGCAATTGAAAGGGTTATTTCCCAGGTCAAGGGTTGATAAACGGCAGAAGCACATAACAAAAGATATAAATCAGTATTGGCCCTGCCTTCATCATCATAAATAGTTAAATAGTTAATAAAGGCATCTTTGTCTAATATGTCTTCAGAATGATTTGAATAAACTGGAACAGGCAAAGAAATACTTGAATTTGAAAAATGTGTTTTGAGTTTGTCATAGCCAATTGTTTCGTCAGAAGAAAACAGGTTAGCAATTGCAAATTGACCATGTTTATTGGCAGGTACCACAGTAAAAATTTGACTGAGCAGTTTCTCCTGATAACTCCATTCAACAGGTTCAACTGGTGTAACCAACACTTTTTTCTCCCACCCCTCAAAACAAACTGGCACCCATTCTTTAAGAGTCGAGCGATAAGGCTCAAGCAGATAATCTGCATTGCTCATCACAATCAGGCGATGTTTGTGGTGTTTCTGAAACAGGCTTTCAATGGGTATGCCATCCGGGATTTCTTTATTCCAGCAAATTCTTGGATCGTGACGGAAGAAAAATTTTACAATATGGACATTTTCAAAAGCCATGGTATCAATCCAACTTTCAAAAAGTTGTGCACGATGATCGTTTCTATTTGTATGATCAATCAGTACAAGATATTCGGTAGGTATTGATAAAAACCTGAACGACATTTTAGGCAATCCACCTGCTCTAATGGTTTGATAAATAGTGCCATTCAGGTCCAATCTTTTTATGTCTGCAAGCTGTCGTTGTCTGAGTGCATTTGAAACATCATAAATTTCCTGTACTACTTCTATATGTTGATTTTGAGAAGTGAAAACCAAATTGAATGGTGCACCAGTGCCGCCTTTTGCATTTGCCAGCTCCTCTTCTTTAGACTTTTGAATCAATATCGCCTTTGCCGTTTCCAGTGCATTTTGTTTAAGTTTTTTATACCATAACCAAACGGAACTTAGACTAACCAGTGAAATAAAATAAATCAATAAACCGGCAAGTGCTTTTAACCAGTTATACTGATCTGTATAGGGTTGAGGGTCTAAAACCGGTTTTAAATAAGCAAGTTCAGGTAAGGGGATTTTGCTGTCAGGATGAAGTATTTGAATGTATTGTTGAGACAAAGAAAAACAATACTCTGTGTTTTTATAAGAAACGACCAAAAAAGTCAAATAAACGCCGGGTTGTTGAAAACTATGTATGATGGTATTTTGATTTGTAGAAATACTATCGCCGTCACCCATATACCAATAAAACAAAAGGTTTTCCTTTAATTGTTCAACCTCAGGACCAATTGTAAAAGAAATTGAATCACCTACATTAGCCTGTGTGTTGGAAACTGAAAACGATGATGGAGGTTTTTCTGTTTCAGGGCAATCAGATTTTAAATCTTTTGGCTGGGTTTTCTTAAACTTGGGTTGTTCGAATTCCTGAAATTTATCAAAATAATAAGAAGAATAAATAAATGCAGACAGGAAAAAGACTGCGGAAATTATGGTAACAATGATTATGGTTTGCAACTTTACTTTCGCAGGTTTCAGAGTAGTAGTATTTGTTAGCGGAAAGGTAGGAGGGGAGTTGTCACTTTGAATTTGAGAAATCCAGAAATCAAAAATGCGGTTAAACTTTTTCTGCTCTACATCGCTTTTGGCTATAATCGGGCTAAGAATTAATTTTAAATTTTCAGGATTTGATTTAAATTCTTTTCCTTTTGATTCTAGAATGCTTTGAACTCTCAACAACATATCCATACTTATTAGAAAACCTTCGCTTTCCAATGCATTAAACAGGTCTGCTAATAAAGGGTAATTTTGTTGCTTTTTCATAAAAAAGTAAGTACTCTATCATAAAGGTAGTATTATTCGATACAAAAAAAACAACACTAAGTTTTTTACTCAAAAATGCTTATAATTGCACCATAATTACTTGTTTTCTACCTATTCATTTACCTCATCATCTTTTACCAAAATGAATAAATCTTTCCTTTTTATTTTATTGATTATTCTTTCACAGGCAGTTTTAGGTCAGTGTAATACATCAAATGCAACAAGTTGCTTATGCCCTGACGGTACAACAGACTGCGATTTGTATCCTGATTTAAAAGTAACCGAGAGTTTACTGTATAGCGAAGAACTTAATCCGGAAGTATTAGGTGAACTTAGAATATCCGTATCAACACCAAATATCGGATATGGTCCGCTACAAGTATTGGCTTCTAACTATTTTGTATGCGGAGAAGATACCATTTATAGTCCCGGCGGTATGACCGGAGAATGTCCGGATGGAAGTTATCCCAGACAGCTAATTAAACAAAAAATATATCGCAAAGAAGGCAATGGAATGATCAATTATGAACGTTGGGCAGGCTCTATGACTTATCACCCTACACACGGACACATGCACGTTGATAATTGGTGCACTTTTTCAATCAGAACCCCTATTGTAGGGGTGGAAGATCCATTGCAATGGCCTATTGTGGCAGAAGGAGCAAAAACAGGTTTTTGTTTAATGGATTATGGTTCATGTAATTACTATAACGGATATTGTGTAAACGATAATCAACAAGTAGTAACAAGTGCGAATCAGGTAAACTATGGATTAGGAGGCGGAGAATATAGTTGTGGTTTTGATCAGGGAATTTCAGCAGGATTTACCGACATTTATCACCATTACTTAGAGGGAATGGGTATAAATATACCTGCCGGTGTTTGTAATGGTGATTACTATTTAGTTGTGGCTGTTGATCCTGACAATCACTTTATAGAAACGAATGAAAGTAACAATGTTACCGCAGTGCCAATTACATTAACAAAGCAAAATGTGGAACCTGCAAATATTGTTAATATAGGTGGAGCTACTACTTTTTGTCGCGGAGAAACCTTAGAATTGCAAGCAACAACAGGTTTGGCTTATGAATGGTCAACAGGAGAAACAACTTCTTCTATTTCTGTAACAGAATCCGGTACTTATTTTGTAAATATTCAAACCGAATGTAGTACCTTAATGTCAGATCCAATTGTAGTAGAAGTTTTGGACGCAAAAGTAAATGCAATTAGTGCCGATATGGAAACAGTTGTTTGTACACCTTCTTCTGTTACTATTACTGCAGAAGCTGAAGGCGATATAAATTGGTATGATTCTGAAATGGCAACAGAACCAATTTTTACAGGCAGTATTTTCGTAACTCCGGAAATATCCGAAACTACAACTTATTTTGTCGAAAATACAAGATTATTTGAAGGTGCTGAATATTTTAATGAGCCACACGATAATACAATTGGCAATGGCGGTTTAAATGGTGCAATTTATAATGGATATTTAATTTTTGACGCTTTTAAACCATTTATACTCCAATCAATAAAAGTATATACAACAGGAGCCGGTGATAGAACATTTCAAGTAAGAAACAGTAGTGGTGATGTTTTGCAACAACTTACGGTTTTTGTACCTGATGGAGAAAGTCGGGTTAATTTAGGTTTTGATGTACCGGTAGGCACAGATCTTCAATTTGGTACTGCTTCTCATCCGAATATGTATCGCAACAGTACCGGAGTTGTATTTCCATATATAACACCAGGCGTTCTTTCCATCAAGGCTTCAAATTATGATGATCCTTCAAACAGTGCCTACTATTATTATTACTTTTATGATTGGGAAGTAAAAGAATATGATTTTACTTGTACAGGAACGCGTTCATCTTTTACAGTTTCCTATGAATTTTGTACCGGACAAGAACATCCTGCACAAAGCAATCAATTTTCTTGTTCAATAGCACCTAACCCTAATCAAGGTGTATTCAATTTAGTGGTTGATTCTAAGGTTGCCCGGAATTTTAATATACAACTTTTCAACATTACCGGTAAACTTGTTTATCAAGCAGAACAAACTAATACGAAATCTTTCAATCACCAGGTTAACTTAACAAATAAACTTCCTCAAGGAATTTATATGTTAACTGTGAACAATGGTGAACAATACTATAACCAAAAGCTTATAATCCGATAAGTCCAATTCGTGTTTTTTTGATAAAAACAAGATAGCCGCTTCAAACAGATTGAAGCGGCTATAATTTTTTAAAATCCAGGAGTAGGGCAGTTTATAATGCAACCTTATTTAAAGAAAAAGCCTACTATAATGAAAGCGCATTTTCTCAAATCAGACAACCTGATTATTTTATAAATACTGCTAACTTTGCGCTTTCAATGTTAACTTTTGTCCTTACCCCATTTTTTTATAACAAGTGAGCAATATAGAGTTGATTGATAATAATCGTTTGCCTCAACACATCGCTGTGATTATGGATGGAAACGGACGTTGGGCAAAACAACAGGGGAAAAACCGTATTTTCGGACATCGTAAAGGCGTACAGTCTGTGAGAAATATAACAGAAGCATGTACAAAACTAAAAATCCCCTTTTTAACACTTTATGCATTTTCAACTGAAAACTGGGGACGACCTTCCTTTGAAGTCAGCGCTTTAATGGAATTGTTAGTGCATACAATAAAAAAGGAAACGAATCAATTGAACCAAAATAATGTTCGCCTAAATGCAATTGGCAATTTATCTATGCTTCCGGCTAAATGTTATAATGAACTAAATAGTGCCATGAACCTGACCCAAAACAACACCGGGCTGACATTAACATTAGCCCTAAGTTATAGTTCCCGTTGGGAAATAACTGATGCTGTAAAAAAAATCTGTCAGGAAATTGCAGATAACAAATATAAACCTGAAGATGTAAACGAGATTTTAATAAGTCAGCATCTTTGTACTCATAATCTTCCTGATCCGGAACTGTTAATCAGGACAAGTGGCGAACAACGGGTCAGCAACTTTTTACTTTGGCAATTAGCTTATACAGAGTTTTACTTTACCGATAAATTTTGGCCTGAATTTGATGAAGAAGAGTTTGTTAAAGCGATTATTTCCTACCAATACCGCGACAGAAGGTTTGGCAAAGTAGCTTCTGAAAAACAATAAAACTACTTTTTTAGCAATAGCCAATAAATATCACCGTTTAAACGGACATCTTTTAGTAACAACTTTCAACAATGACAAAGTTTTTTTTCCGAATAGCCCTATTAATCTTATTGTTTATTCTGAGTTTTTACAATGTAAATGCTCAGGATACAACAAACACCAAATCTCTACCGGTAATAAGTTATGAAAAGCCATCAACCTATGAAATTGGAGGCATTACAGTAACCGGTACCAAGTATGTGGATGAAATTGTTCTAATTTCTTACACAGGGTTAAATGTGGGAGATAAAATTTCAATTCCGGGCGACGAAATCCCTAATGCAATAAAAGCACTTTGGAGGCAGGGACTTTTTTCAGATGTAAAGATCTTGGCTTCTAAAATAGTCAACGAAATTGTTTTCCTGGAAATTAGATTAACTGAACGTGTTAGACTTTCAAAATATAGTTTTAATGGCGTGAAAAAAGGCGAAGAAGACGACCTTCGTGAAAATTTATCTTTGATTAAAGGAAGAATTGTTACTCAAAATTTATTAAATAATGCTCAAAACAGCATTATTAATTTCTACAGGAAAAAAGGATTTTTAAATTCAGAAGTCAAGATAATTCAAACTCCCGATCCTTTGTTTAGCAACAGCGTCATTTTGCAATTTGATGTAAGCAGGAAAAACAAGGTAAAAATAGATGAGATTGTTTTTATAGGTAATGAAAATGTCAGTTCAAGAAGCCTGAAAAAGCAATTAAAGGAAACAAAAGAGCGACTTAAGATTAACACCAAGGCCCCAATAGTAATGGCAAAAGACCTGGCTAAAATCAATCCGGTTGAATTTTTGGGAAACCTTAATTTCGGTGATATTTTAACATATATTGACGAAAATATTTTTCGCTTTAAATTGTTTACCTCTTCCAAGTTAATTGAAGATGATTACGAAGCAGACAAACTCAAATTGATAACCTATTATCACGAAAAAGGATACCGAGATGCAAGAATTATATCTGATACAGTTCACATAATTGACGAAAAGAAAATTAAACTCGAAATAAATTTAGAGGAAGGAAACAGATATTATATCAGAGATATTGCATGGAGAGGGAATACTAAATATACCAACGAGCAACTTAATGCTATTCTAAATATAGATAAAGGAGATGTTTACAATAAAACACGACTGGAAACGAGGTTATCCATAGATCCCAACGGTAATGATGTAAGTTCGTTGTATATGGATGACGGATACTTATTTTTCAATGTTACTCCGGTTGAAAAAGCAGTTGTCGGCGATTCGATTGATTTAGTTATTAATGTTTATGAGGGACCACAAGCTACGATTTCCAAAATTATTATATCCGGAAATGACAAAACCAACGAACACGTTATTAGAAGAGAACTAAGAACCCTTCCAGGTAACAAGTTCAGCAGATCAGACATTATTCGTTCTCAAAGAGAAATCGCAAATTTAGGTTTTTTTGATCCTGAACAAATTCAAATTACGCCGATGCCAAATCCAACAAAAGGAACTGTGGATATTGAATATAAAGTGGTCGAAAAATCTTCAGATCAATTGGAATTGTCCGCTGGATGGGGAGGAAACACAATTGTCGGTAGTGTAGGGGTCGCTTTCAATAATTTTTCCCTAAGGAATATTCCAAACAAAAGTGCCTGGCGTCCGTTACCTGCAGGTGACGGGCAACGTTTAAGTTTTCGGTTTCAATCTACCGGTAAAGCTTTTCAATCCCTTAACGGATCGTTTACAGAACCCTGGTTAGGTGGGAAAAGGCCTAATGCTTTAACAGTAAGTGTTTTTAGCTCCCGGAGCTTTAGGAATTTTTTTGTCGCTGACTTAAATGACAATCAACGTGAGCTACTTTATATTACCGGTGCCTCGGTTGGTCTTGGACGAAGACTTCAGTGGCCGGACGATAATTTTAGTATTCAGACTTCAATCAATTATCAACGGTATAATCTTCAAAACTGGCGCTCAGACTTTTTACTTACAAATGGTCAGTCTAACAACCTGAGTGTTACCACAACATTTGCAAGATATTCTTTAGATCAGCCGATATATCCCAGAAGTGGCTCTAACATATCTTTATCTGTTCAGGCGACTCCGCCTTTTTCAGCGATATTCAACTCCGGAGTTGATTATAGTCTGGCAAACGATTCTAAAAAGTACAAATGGGCCGAATACCATAAATGGAAACTTAAAGCGGAATGGTTCACAGCTTTAGGAAGTAAATTGGTGTTAAGAACTTCAGCAAAAATGGGAGCTATGGGTTATTACAATCCCGATATTGGGCATTCTCCTTTTGAACGTTTTGAAGTTGGAGGTGATGGGATTGCTAATTTCAATCTCTACGGGAAAGATATTGTTGCTTTACGCGGCTATGAAGCAACCGAAGTAACTAGAAGAACTACCAATGTAGGCCATCCTTTTTATGCAAAATACACGGTCGAACTTAGATATCCTTTAAGTTTAAATCCTAGTTCAACAATTTTCGCACTTGCATTTGCTGAAGGAGGAAATTCATGGGCTACTTTTAAGAAATTTAATCCATTTGAAGTAAATCGTTCTGCGGGTATCGGTTTGAGGGTATTTTTACCCATGTTCGGAACCTTAGGATTTGATTATGGAGTAGGTTTTGATAAAAATCTACCTGCAGATAGTAGTATTTGGAATTATATTTCAAACAGAGGTCGGTTCAATGTTGTTCTAGGATTAGAACCTGAGTAATTCATGATTTTCTTCCATTAAACGAATCAGAAAAATGATTGTCTATATAAAGTAATTATGTAAATTTTATCAACGACCATAAAACATAGAAAATGAAAAATTTAATTGTTTTTCTCGCTTTTATTTTTGCCATAAATTCTGTTAACGCACAAACTATGGGGTTTGTCGATTCTGAAGGATTAATGGCGCAATTGCCGGCTTATAAAAAAGCACAGGATCAAATCAATTCCATTGTTGAGAACTGGAATAAAGAAATCCAACAACGCTATAAAAACATTGAAGATGCTTACAAAGCTTTTCAAGCGGAACAAGTATTATTGAGTGCAAATGAAAAAACAAAACGCGAATCCGAAATCGTGGAAATGGAAAAACAAACAAGAGATCTTCAAAAACAACGTTTCGGTCCAAGCGGAGATTTGCAAACTAAACGTGAAGAGTTGGTAAAACCTATTCAGGATGAAGTTTATGCAGCGTTAGAAAAAGTAGCCTCCCGAAAAAAAATTGATTTTATTTTTGACAAATCAGGCGGGGTAACCATGTTGTTTGCAAACCCAAAATATGATTTGACCGACGATGTACTTAAAGAATTAGGAATTACGCCTAATAAATAGTACTTTTGCACTTCATTAACTTATCTTATACTTTTAATTAAAACCTCACAAATCCGAAGTTAAACTAATTCGAACATGAAAACCAGTTTTAAGTTGCTTTTTCTTGCTTTTTCATTGCTTTCTTTTTCCGGGTTGATGGCTCAAACAAAAATTGGTCATATAAACAGTGTAGATTTATTAAATTCTCTAAATGAATGGAAAACCGCTCAGGTTGACTTGGAAACCTTTGCAAAAAAAATTCAGGAGCAGTTAAAAACAAAAGAAAAAACCGTTATTGATGAGTATAATATTTTTGTGCAAAAAGCTCAAAATGGTGAACTCACTCCGAAACAACAAGACGAACAACAACAATATTTCCAACGCAAACAAACTGAATTAGAACAAGATCAGGCAAAGGCGCAACAGGATTTAATGAAACGCGAAGACGAAGTTACAGAACCCGTCAGAAAAAAAGTGATGGATGCAATTAAACTTGTCGCTGAAGAAAAAGGGTACCAATATATTATTGATACTAGTGTAGGAGCAACTTTGTTTGCATCTCCTAATGATGATATCACTGCTTTTGTAAAAGCAAAGCTGCAATAACGTTTCTATTATTTCTATAACAATATTAAAACAAGGCTTTCTACCTAATTTCAAGGGTTTGAAAGCCTTGTTTTTTTTATATTGCCGGAAATATTTTAAAATTGATTTTATGCAAGAAACTCAGTGCCCGATTGGTATTTTTGATTCTGGAATAGGCGGATTAACCGTTGCTCAGGCTATCGTTAAGTTATTACCAAATGAGCAACTAATTTACTTTGGAGATACTGCTCACATGCCCTATGGTGAAAAATCTGCCGAAGCCATTCAACAGTATTCTTTAAAAATAAGTGAGTTTCTAATCCAAAAAAAATGTAAAATAATAGTGATTGCTTGTAGTACAGCTTCTGCAGTTGCTTATGAAACATTAGTCAAACAAATAAGCGGTAAAATTCCGGTCATCAACGTAATTGACCCGGTTGTAGATGCAGTATTGTTTTCAGGAATTAAAAGTGTAGGTGTTTTAGCAACACAAAGAACAACAAAATCGAATGTATATCCAGAGAAATTACGTCAAAGAAACGATTCTATATATGTAACTGCAAAAGCAACAGGTTCTTTGGCTTCAATTATAGAAGAAGGCATGTATAAAAGCCCTGACACAATGAAAGCTATTATGAGTTATTATCTTTCTGATAATAATTTTTCTAAACCTGAAGGCATAATTCTTGGATGCACACATTATCCGCTTATCAAACAGTTTATTACAGATTTTTACAAATATCCTATATCAATCTTTGATTCCACTGAAACTGTGGCAAAAGTAGTCAAAGACCTATTGGCTGATTTAGGATTATTAAGCTTAAATTTCAGAAAAGAGGAGCACCACTTTTATGTTTCAGATTATACCCAAACCTTTGAAGATGCTTCAAAAATATTTTTTGGGGAACAAATTCACCTCAATCATTACCCTATTTGGGAATTGTAGTTATTTTTGATTAAATTTTATTGTTTTTTAAACAAAAGACTATTGTTTTTTGTGTTACTCCTTAAAATAAATCTTAACAATGAAAAAAATATTTTTCTTAGTAGTTTTTACTTTATTATCAACAGGGTTGAGTAAAATTTCCCTCATTGCGCAAAATAACACTCAAACTCCTCAAAAAAACCAAGGCATTCAGTTTTTTAATGGTACTTGGGAAGAAGTAAAGGCAGAAGCCCGGAAATTAGGTAAGCCAATTTTTGTGGATGCTTATACAACTTGGTGCGGTCCTTGTAAGATGATGGCTGCTAATACATTTCCTGACCCTCAGGTGGGCTCATTTTACAATAAGTTTTATGTAAACTATAAAATTGATGCTGAAAAAGGAGAGGGGCGTGATTTTGCCAGAACATATCGTGTTGACCGATACCCCACTCTTCTTTTTATCAACGGAGATGGAGATTTATTATATCGGAGCCTTGGATATCAGCAGCCTTCTCAGTTTATTATGGAAGGCAGGAAAGGATTGTATGATGAAAAAGCTATGTTAGCACATCAGCAAGAATATCAAAATGGCAAAAGAGAGGCACCTTTCATGCGAAATTATATAATGATGTTATGGGCAGGAAATTTACCGGAATACGACAATATTTCAAATGAATTTATTGCCGGATTGAATCAACAAGATCTTAGCGATACCGAAAATCTACAATTTGTCTTTGATTTGGCTAATACTATGGATTCAAAGGCTTTTAATTTACTAACTTCAAATCAATCTTTGTTTGTTAAAGCTTTAGGAGATGAAGTTGTTAGCGATAAAATTAATGGCGTAGCTTTTATGTCCCTCAAATCAGCAATCACAAAACATGATAACCAGTTGTTTGATAAAATATTATCCACTATTAAGCAATCAGGGTCATCAAAATCTGGAGAATATATAGAATTGGCATCATTGGAATATTTTCAAGGCACTAAAAATTGGAAACAATATATTTCAACTGCATCAAATTTTTTGGATGATTTCAAAACAAAAGACCCCAATACACTAAACAATATTGCATGGGAGTTTTTTCTTCATGCAGATAAGAAAAAAGATTTAAAGAAAGCTTCAAAATGGGCTGAACAATCGGTTAAACTAGAACCGGCCTATTATAATTGGGATACTTATGCGTCTTTGTTGTATAAATTGGATAAAAAGAAAGATGCACTTAAAGCAGCAAATCAAGCAATTGAATTAGCTATTAAATCAAAGCAGGATTATTCAAGTACTCAAAAACTTGTAGATAGGATTAACAATTCTAAATAATAAATTTTCAATACTTTGATTTTATCTTGATTGATAAAAAAACGCCGGTATTTAATGCCGGCGTTTTTAGTTTCTAAAAAATCAACGTGAGTTAGATTATCCATATCTTTCAATTTCCCATTTTCGTTTATTGGCTTTTCTAATTCGGGAACGAATAAGCCCATAAAAAATCACCAAAATAATTGGAAGCAGAAAAATGGCAATTTTAATAGTTTGAGTTTCACCTTTTGATAATTCTCGTTTTATCGGGCGTGATGTTACGGCTTTTGTTCTCAATTCGTTTAACCCTGTATCATCTGCAAGCCAGTCTATACCATTGACAAACAAGTTGATATTATCCGGTTGTTGTTGTTGAGCGCGTTCACCTTCTCCGTTTATTACAAAATCTGCATCTGTAAAAACGACCAATTTTGAAGAAACCCCACCTGATATTTCTCCTTCCAAAGCACAGGCAACACTTAAGTTTTTGGTATAAAAATCATAGCTGGCAATATTTTTTTGGACATCTATCGTAACTGGTGTTGTCTCTGTTCCTGAATTTGCTGAAGAATTTAATAGTGAGGTAAATTTTAATGTTGGATTTTTTGCATCGTAATTGATTGAACTTACAAAAGGCATTAAAACTAATTCAAGCCCGCGGGTAACAGGATGTTCATTAAATTTGTCGAAACGCGGAAGATAGGGTAGTGGGACTTGTTGATTAAAGACAAAGAATCCTTGTTGTTGTTGAAGGGTGATATTGCCGCATTTTTGGTCTATCACTAAATCTTCGTTGATTCTTATTCCTTTATCTGACAACCAACTTTCCAATCCGGTATTAATGGAAGTCGCTTGACCGGATTGCAAATCAACCGCTACACGATTTAATACGACTAAAATACCCTTTCCACTTCCTAAAAAATTATCAAGTTGCGAAAGTTGAGCATTAGAGAAAGAATCTGTTGGAGCAACAATCACAAGCCCTTTATATTTTTCATATTGGGTAGTATCTGTTAAGTTAACCTGTTCGACATTGTATAGCACATTCAAAGATTGCATTGCTTGTTGCAAAGCCCGAACAGAGGTTTCGCCATGTCCTGTTACAAAACCTAAATAAGGTTTATTAGTAGCCGAAAGTTTTTTGATGGAAGTAGAAAGGGCATATTCCATAGCAGCACCCGGCTGAATGACTGGAATTATATCGGAAGCATCATTTTCACCATACTGTAATTTTGCACCCAAGTATACACGCTGTTGTTTTACCTGATCGCTTTCACGAACCGTAACAACTTGTGGTTGAATACCTTGTTGGGCAACTTCCATTTCTTTTTCCTGGCTTTGGTTAGGGTTTTCAAACTGATATACAACTTTACCACCCGAACGATTTGAATATTCGATTAATAAATCCTGAAAATCTTTGCGTACTTTTTCTATCTGTGGGGGAAGATTTTCAGAAAAATATGCGGTAATTGTGATTGGTTCCTCTAATTCTTTTAGAATATTCTTTGTGGCTTTACTGAGAGTATATCTTTTGTCGCCTGTAAAATCTAGGCGAACAAAAAACCTGCTAAATAAAATGTTCAGTAAAATAATTATAGCCAGTACAAGAACAATTCTTAACTGAACAGCGCTTTTAGTCAGCATAATTAGTATTGATTAGGTGGTTTAAACTAAATTATGTATGTTTTTAAATTTATGCTTGAGAAATGATCGCAGTACGAATCATCACAAATTCGGTAAGATTTTCTATATCTAATACGCCAATCAAATTGCCATCATCGTTAAGTACAGGCAATAATGAAAAACCGTTCTGCTGCATCATAGAATAGATGCCTTTGATATCATCGTCCGGTTTTAATACAGGGAGATTGCTGTTTATAAAACCTGCTATTGGAGTATTGTTGTCATTCTCTGACAAGGCTTTAATTAAATCCTTTCTTTTTAAAATTCCTGAAATAGTGTTGTTCTCTGATACTAAAAAATCTTGGTCAGAACCTGCAAGTAACTCATCAACTGCATTTTTTAATGTATCAGTAGATTTTAAAATGGTAAATTTTGAGCGGATAACATCCCTAACTTTAAAGCCGGTTAAAATTGAACCTGTGGTTACAGATTGTGCTTCAGCTGCGGCTCCTAAAAAAACAAACACACCAATCAAAATCAGGAAAGGATTTTTTACATAAAACAACCCACCTAAAACGAACAAAATGGCAATAAACTGACCTATTTTTGCAGCAATACTTGTGGCTTTAACGCGATCCATTGTCATTGCAAGTAAGGAACGTAACACCCGCCCTCCATCCATTGGAAATGCAGGAATAGCATTAAAAAGAACCAACATGATATTCACCATGATTAAACTGACAATAAATGTATTTATGTTAGGGTGAATCAAAGTTTCTTCAATGTTTTCCGGAGATAATCCGGTTTGGTCTATAAAAATAAAAGCAATAAAACTGAGGACTAATGCTATTACAACATTAACTAAAGGTCCGGCGATTGCAACAATTAATTCTTGTTGCGGTTTTTCAGGTATTGATTCTAATGATGCAACCCCTCCGATTGGCAAGAGCGTAATATCTTTGGTTCCAATTCCATAACGTCTGGCAGCCAAAGCATGACCAAGTTCATGTAAAACTACACAAGCGAAAACAGCCAATACTAACAATATGTGAAAAGTAATTTCTGTAATATTGTTGCCTGCAGAAAAGCCATTGAAAACAATATAGGCTATCAGTATCAGGAATGTCCAATGAACAAGAATTTTGATTCCAGCAAGTTTACCGATGTTTAAAGAGCCTCCCATACTTTAAGTTGAGCTTGTATAAAAAACTGTAATAGTTATTCCATAATCTTCCTGCGAGATAATATGGCCTCGGTTGCAATTAAACAAACAGCAGTAATAGAAAGAAAATAAAAAATATTTTTGCTGTCTAAGACTCCTCTGCTTATTGATTCGAAATGGTTGGAAATACTCATGTAATCAAAAACAGAAGAAAGTAAACCGGTTACACTATTTGCCAAAACCTGAAAAATTATAAGAAAAAATACTCCAATCAATAATGAAAGCAAAAAAGCAACTATTTGACTATTTGTAATACTGCTTGCAAACAATCCTATTCCTATGTAAGTACAACTCATCAGCAATAAACCCAAATAGCCACACCAAACTGCACCATGATCTACAGGTCCTAACCACCAAACTGTAAGATACCATGGTAAACTAAAAGCAATAGCAATTCCGACTAAAGCAAGGCAGGCAAAAAACTTTCCGAATATGACATCCCAGTCCGAGACAGCCTTTGTTAGTAATAATTCAATAGTACCGGTGTTGCGTTCTTCTGCAAACATTTTCATAGTAAGTGCCGGTATAAAGAAAAACAAGGTCCAATACGCAATTGAAAAAAAGGGTTGAATACTTGCCTGGCCAGATAGAAACACATCTGAACCATAAAGCCAGGTAAAAAATCCACTAAACCCTAAAAAAACAACCAGTAATATATAGGCAATCAGCGAGTCAAAAAAAGTGCTTAATTCTCTTTTAGCTATGATTAATATTTTGTTCATAATAGATTTGTTTGTGTAGTTTATCCCATTGTTACATTTCTGAAAACCTCTTCCAAATCTCTTTCAATTGGCGACATTTCAGTAAGCACCCAATTGTTTTCGACACATAAATTAAAAATCTGACGTCGGGAAGATTCTCCTTTTTTACTTTCAACCAAATAGCTTTGCCCGTTGAAGTCAACTAAAACAACAGTATCGAGACTCTTGATTTTACCTAATATATCGTCAGGGCTACCATCTTCTATTTTCAAGCGACTGACTTCTGCACCGCTTGCCTGTTTACGTAACTCATCAGGAGCTCCATCAGCAACGATTTTGCCATCGTTTATAATGATTACTCTATTACAAGTTGCTTCCACTTCAGGTAAAATATGTGTACTGAAAATTACAGTTTTTTCTTTCCCCAACTCTTTTATCAATTCGCGGATCTCAACTATTTGGTTTGGATCTAACCCTGTAGTCGGTTCATCTAATATTAATACATCGGGATTGTGAATCATGGCTTGAGCTAGCCCAACTCTCTGACGATAACCTTTTGAAAGTTCGCCTATGTTTTTATGTTTTTCTTTGTCTAATCCGCAAAGTCTGACCATTTCCCGGATGCGTCCTTTTACTTTATCTTTAGAAACCCCTTGAATTGCTGCTGAAAAAGCTAAGTATTCAATAACAGGCATATCTAAATAAAGCGGGTTGTTTTCGGGCAAATAACCAATTCTCTTTTTTAAATAATTGGCATCTGACAAAATAGAATAGTCCCCCATTAACACATCACCCTCACTTGGAGCCATAAAACAAGTAATGATTTTCATAGTGGTAGTTTTACCGGCTCCGTTTGGTCCTAAAAAGCCCAAAATTTCACCACTTCTCACCTCAAATGAAATATTATCCACAGCCTTTTGTGAACCGTAACGCTTGGTTAAGTTATTTACTCGTATGTTCATGTTTATCAAAAATTTAAAACAATCAAAATCAATACAGTTTCATCAATTTTGAGTTGCAAAGGTATTAAGTTACTATGAAAAGTCAAGCGCTTAAAACAGAAAACCATTTTTTAAGTCTAGTAAAAAAATAGTTTTTGTTAGGTTAATGTTACTTGATTAATAATTTGAGCCTTTATAATTTGTATTTTGCAGCCAAATAGATGTAGTTTATGTGTCATCTTAATTTTTGGAAATTCGCAGTTTTGATGATAAGCATTTTACAGTTCAATTACATTTCATCAAAAAGCGATTATCAAACAGATATAAAACCACAGAAAGTTTATGTAGGGGTTTATTTAATGAACCTTTACGATATCAATGCAGATGCTCATTCATTTTATGCTGATTTATATTTATGGTTTAAATGGAAAGGAGATATTGACCCGACAAGCATTGAATTTGTTAATTTGATTGAAAAATGGAGCACCACTTTTACTCTTTTTTCTGATACAGCCACTTTATTAGCAAATGGTTATCAATATAATGGCATGAGGGTTGAAGGGCGATTTTACCATCCATTTCAAATGGAGAGATTCCCCATTGACCGGCATTTATTCGATATTCAAATCGAAAACACCGATTATCCAGTTGATTCCATAGTTTATTTGCCAGACGAAGACAATATTTCGAGAATTAGATCACTACTTGATTTGCCGGGTTGGAATGTTCAAGGTTGCAAAATTGTAAATAAAACCCATAGTTATTTGACGGATTTTGGAAATTCTGACATTGGGCAAAGAAACTACAGTAATGCAGTAATAGAGGTCGGCATTACTCGTCCAATTTCATATTTTCTTCTTAAACTTATGCTGCCTTTGTTGATTGTTTTGTTGTCAAGTATTGGAGGTTTGGTCATATTCCCTTCTAAAAGTTATGTTGATGCAAGAATATCATTGCCAATTGGTGGATTATTAACTGCTGTTTTTTTGCAGCAATCTTATTCAGACGCACTACCTGAAGTTGGATATATGGTATTGATGGATAAGATTTATCTTTTAGCATATACAGTCATTGCAGCAGTTGTTTTAGAAATAATTCTTTCTGCAAATTTTTTAAAAAGCAACAAACATGCTGATGTCGAAAACTTGCAATTTATTGAACGAAACCTGGCTTTGTTTCTTATTGGCGGATTTATTGCAGGCATGATTTTGCTGATGTATATTAGCTGATAGTTTTTTGACTATAAGCTGTGTTCCTCAAGACCTATGTTTTAACGAACTGATTTCGTATTTTTGCAAAACTATTTTCTACGATAATATTAAACTATGCGTTTGATTTTTGGCAAGTGTTTTATCATTTTAACAGTTTTTTTGTTAAGCTCTGAAGTTTCTAAAGCTCAAATTGTTTTCGACGAAACTTTAGCACCATTTTACCATGGCGTAGCCTCGGGTGATCCTTTGGATGACAGGGTAATTATTTGGACCCGTATTTCCAATGTAACTGAAAGTACATTAGTGCATTGGCAAATAGCAACGGATACAAGTTTTAACAGCATTGTAAATTGCGGCTCAGTATTAACTGACGATTCCAAAGATTTCACCGTAAAAGTTGATGTTGACAGACTTGAGCCTAACACTTATTACTATTACCGATTTTTTGGTTTAGGAAAATTTTCTTTGACCGGCCGTACTAAAACACTTCCTGTTGGTGATGTAAATAATGCTCGACTGGCAATTGTATCATGTGCTCGATTGACTGATGGTATTTATAACGTTTACGGACGAATAGCAGAGCGAAATGATATTGATGCAGTGTTGCATTTGGGAGATTATATTTATGAATACGGCAATACATCTAATTATCCAACAGGTGGGATTAATCCTCATGATCCGCCTTATGAATTGATTACTCTTTCAGACTACAGAACTCGTTATGCACAATATCATACTGAAATCAATTTGAGGAAAATGCGCCAGCAACATCCTATAATTGTTATATGGGATGATCATGAAACTGCCAATAATTCATGGTATGGAGGTGCTGAAAATCACGACTCGAGTTCAGAAGGGGATTGGTTTGTACGAAAAGCAGCAGGAGTTCAGGCTTCTTTTGAATGGCAGCCAATACGAGAAAGTATTGATAATCCCGGAGTAATATTTAGGAAGTTTTCATTTGGAAACCTGGCAGATTTAATTATGTTGGATACACGACTCGAAGGACGGGACGAACAACCTTCAATTACCGGCAATCTGAACAGTTCTACTCGTAAAATGGTCAGTACGACCCAATTAAATTGGTTAACTAACGCTTTAAGCAACGAAGGAACTCAATGGAAAATCATGGCTCAACAAGTAATGGTTGCTCCTTTAGTAGTTTTTGGGCTTGTTTTAAATACAGATCAATGGGATGGTTATCAATACCAACGCTCACACATTTTGAATCATGTTATAAATAACAGTATTCCAAACCTTGTTGTTTTAACCGGAGACATTCATTCTTCATGGGCGAACGACTTGCCAAGAAGTGGATACAATGCCTCAACCGGAGCTAATTCTTATGGTGTAGAATTTGTTGTATCAGGTGCATCATCAGCGGGAATTCCTTTTTCAGTAGGGGAGACCTTAATCCGGCTCTTAAATCCTCATGTAAAGTGGGTGGATGTTGACCGGCATGGGTATAACATATTAGATATAACCACATCAAGAACCCAATGCGAATGGTATTTTGTTCCAACAATAACTTCGCCAAATACCGGACAAACACTAGAAAAAACGTACTATACCAATTCAGGAGAACGCCATCTTAGGTTAGGTAGCGGTAGTTCAGAGAGTAATATTCCAACAGCAGTTCAAGCGCCCTTAAATCCTAAGACTGTAGTTTCTGCTGTCATCAAAGTTGCTTTGCAAGGAGCTTTCGACCCTTTAACCGGATTAATGCGAACTGATTTGCAAAGTAATTTTTTGATTCCACCCAATCAGCCTTTTACAAATATAACACCTTTTCACTCGGGTAATGAACTTCTTAACATCATGCCTCCGGAGGCTGTAGATTGGGTAGTTGTAGAATTAAGAGATCCAAATACTTATGAAATTGTAGATTCTGTGGCGGCCATTTTGATGAATGACGGGTTTATTTCAGGTGCAAACTGGGGCGGATGTCCTGCACCATTGTTATTTCCAAAAGCGTCACCGGGAAACTATTATATTGTTGTTAAAGCTCGCAACCATTTGGGAGTAATGAGTTCAACCACAGTTAACCTGCCAAGTCAAACTTTTTTTGATTTTACTCAATCGAATGAGCAATCCTTCGGCATAGGCCAACAAGTTGAGATTGCAACCAATTTGTTTGCAATATATTCAGGAGATTGTAATAATGACGGGGTTATCAATGTCCACGATTTTAATATTTACAACAATGCAACAGATACCGGTAACGGTTATCTACAAGGCGACTGTAATTTGGATGGAGTGATTAATGTAGATGATTTCGAACTTTGGAAAAGCAATGCCAAACAAATAGGAATTTTTTGGATTAGATAACGGTTTTAAACAGGATGAAATCTTTTAAATTTCCTGTGCAAGAGCAATGTGCAAGGTCAATTCATAAAGCGAAATTTGTGACAACCACTTTTTTCTTATAATTCACATTATGTTAAGTAGAATTGTGGAGGTTTTTTAATTCACACCTATTTGTCTTTAAACAAAAAAGCCACTATCGAAAAATAGTGGCTTTTTTGTTTGGGAATAAATATTTCTTAAAGACTATTGATTGCTTTTAATAGCATCGTATCTGGCTTTATATTCGTTAGATTTTTTCATGTCTCCTAAATTAGCATGAATTTCTTTTAAAGCAATCAGTGTATTTAAATCATTAGCTTCTACAGCCAAAGCTTTATCAAAATAAGGCAGTGCTTTGTTGAAAAGACCTTTAGCTTCGTTGCTTAATTTATCGTATTCTTTTTGTTTGCTAAGGTCGAGTTCATTGGCTTGTTTGATTTTATCAGCAGCTTCGTTGTAAAACAATGCACCCATATTATATAAGGCATCAAAGAAATCCGGTTTGATGTTTAATGCTTTGGTATAGTAACTTTCTGCTTTCTCCCTCATTCCTGGTCCTGTCCTGACTTTGACAGTTAAATTTCACAAACCATTGATAATCAGCGAGTTAAGTTTCCTAAAAATGGCATAGTTGCCACTACAAAACGGGTTATTTAGTTCGCTGGAGCTAAGTCTTTGAACGGAGGGATACGAAATGCCGAAAGGATTTTGTTGGTTAATGCTGTGTCAGCACCTTTCAGCAAGTACTTTTTATCATCAATTGTTAGTTCAGACAATTGCATTTGATTGAGTTCTTCTTTAATACTGCATGGACTTAAGTTGATGTTTGCAAACTTTAGGGTTAGTTCCACCGTCCGTTCGAGCATGAATGCTAAAAAACAGGTCATGAAATGTCCTTTTATCCTTTTGGGTGTCCAATGAAAAATTGGTCGAGTGGATAGGGTGGTCTTCAATACCCGGAAACTTTCTTCTATTTTCCATAATTGATGGTAGTTTGCCAAGACTTCTTCGTTCGTCATATCCATTTTACTATACTGTATGCCGTAGTAACCATCCCATTTTGCATCTTCATCTATTCGTTCTTGGTCTATTTCAGCAGCTTTTGTATTGGTACTCTCCGCCATTTTCAGGAATCGGTTAGCCCCCTTTTTGTTTTGCAAGTCCGCTCCGTTGTCTAATTTGACTTTTGCTTTTTGTATTTGTCTTTCCCTGTCTCTTGCGTCTTTGGCTGCCCTTTTGGCACTCCAAGTAATTAGGAGTTTATCTTGCAATTTTTGTTTCTTTTTATTGGCATCGCTGTAGGTTGTTTCGTAATCCAACACTTTCCAGCTAAATGTTACTTCACCCGTATCCTCGCACACAGTCTTTGTCTCCATATCATTGGTTGCCAAAATCTTTTGTACCAACTTTTGGGGCATCGATTTTAAGCGGGCACTAACAATGTAGTCATAACCCGCTTGACGTATTAAATGAAAATTTTCTTTCGAGTTGAGACCTTTGTCGGCTACTACAATGACTTTTCTTATATTAAACTGTTTTTCTAACATTTTCAGCGCATCTACCATCGTCTGACCATCAAAAGTATTACCGGAAAAAGATCGTAGCCTATCGGTCTGCCTGTGCTATCTATAAATAAGCCCATCACCACTTGTACTTCATTAAACTTTCCAGCTTTGCTAAACCCAAATTCGCGTAAAGCATCTGCTCTGTTTGTCTCAAAGTGATAATTCGTTACATCATAAAAAGCAACTTCGATGGGCTTAGCATAAACGCCTTTTTTATGGTAAAACAGTTGTGTCTCAATTGCCTGCTTTTTTATCACACAAAAAATCTAAACTTCTGGTAAATTTCTTGCAACCCAATTATGTTTCCTGCCCATAAAACAATTTCTGATCTTTAAATGCTTGATGTTTTGATTTGCTTTTCAACAGACGATGAAGCACACAATAGAAAATCACCTCTTCTATATCGAACTTTATCCTTGTTCCCTTAGCACATTTTTTGATAATTTCTCCGATGCCAAGTTGCTCCCATACTTTTTTATAGACCAAATGACCATAACAGAAGCGTGCAGTTTCCTGCAAATTCTCTGCCCCAATGCAAGGCGTGTTATTCAATGACAGCAATTTCTGCCCAACTGATAGTAGGAATCCTGAATCACGCAACTGGTCAAGGCGACCAAAGTTGGCAATTACCTTGTGCTTGGTAGTCTTTCCTTCACGAAAAGATTCCACTAACTGAATATACGTATGGTTTTTAGATTTAGTGGCTTTTACAAACATACCGCAAATGTAAGCATATTGTCTTAAAAACAATAGCCTAAGAAAAAAAAGTTGCCACTACAATTGCGGTTTTTTATTTCTTATTATCATTGATTATTAACGGGTTATCTCATTTAACTGTCAAAGTCAGGAAAAAGCCACTATCGAAAAATAGTGGCTTTTTTGTTTGGGAATAAATATTTCTTAAAGACTATTGATTGCTTTTAATAGCATCGTATCTGGCTTTATATTCGTTAGATTTTTTCATGTCTCCTAAATTAGCATGAATTTCTTTTAAAGCAATCAGTGTATTTAAATCATTAGCTTCTACAGCCAAAGCTTTATCAAAATAAGGCAGTGCTTTGTTGAAAAGACCTTTAGCTTCGTTGCTTAATTTATCGTATTCTTTTTGTTTGCTAAGGTCGAGTTCATTGGCTTGTTTGATTTTATCAGCAGCTTCGTTGTAAAACAATGCACCCATATTATATAAGGCATCAAAGAAATCCGGTTTGATGTTTAATGCTTTGGTATAGTAACTTTCTGCTTTCTCCCTCATTCCTGGTCCTGTTAAGCCTTCATAAGTACTGCCTAATGCAAAGTATAAACTTGGATTATCAGGAAACAAAGCTGCTGCCTCCTCCATTTTAGCAATAGCTTCCTGTTGTTTGCCTGCTTTCAACAATGTATTGATTTCAGCAATCAGAAAATCTTTGCTTGCCGGATAACGGGCTTTTCCTGCATCAATAATTTCAGCAGCTTTGGCATCATTTCCTTTAGCGAGATATAAAGAAGCTAACTGTTGGTAAATCTGAACATCATTGTAATTCATTGAAATCAATCGCTCGTAAATAGCAATGGCTTCTTCACTTTTACCGGCATTTTGTGCAGAAAAAGCGCTCATGGCTATAGAGGATGAATCAATGCCTCCAAGACCATTTTTTGAAAGAATTTCTGCTATTTCAGAGGCCTTAGAAAAACTATTATATGCCATTAGAAAATCATTGTTTTCGTAGCCTTGTACTCCTGCATTAAATGATTTAATACGAGCATCTTCGAGCACTTTTATATTAGTAATGGTGGATTCTGTTTTATCGGCTTCAATTGCCAAACGGGCAGCCTCAACCGCTTGAGATGAAGCCTGATCTGCCTGTTGGTAATTTGGAACAGCAGCTAATTCAGAATAAATTTGTGCTTTATAAGAATAGACTTTGGCACTGGTTTTTGGTTTTAATTTGGGGTCATTAGCACTTTGCATCGCTTTTATTTCTTCAACTGCTGCATCAATTGCTGTTTGAGCTTTTTCTAAAGATGCAGTTTTTCCTTCTGCTTTGTCGTAATTAAGGTAGTTATTTAAGTGATTGCGGGCCGTGTTCATATTTTTACTTTGTGCAAACATGAATTGTGTTGCAACGATGCACACGATTAGAAACAAGATGTTTTTCATACTTTGAAAAGAATTTATTTTAGTTTTGCAATAATGATGCACGGATTTTGACTAAGACAATTAGGGTAATGTTTAAAATTACCGTTCTTTTGTTTAAGCAAGTAGTCAATTCCTATTAATTAGTCTGTTGTTTCGTTTGTATTAGTATTGTTTTCTTCATTTTCGTTGGGAGTGTAACCTATTTTTGCTACTCCGGCGATATTGTCCCCTTCACTCAGATTAATCAATCTGACACCTTGTGTGTTTCTGCCCTGAATTGAAATATTATCAACACTCATTCTGATGGTTATTCCTGATTTATTGATAATCATCAACCCATCGTTATCCTGAATTTCTTTGATAGCTATAAGATGTCCGGTTTTGTCGGTGATATTCATCGTTATCACCCCTTTTCCACCCCTGTTGGTCAAACGATACTCATCAACCAAAGAACGTTTTCCATAACCTTTTTCAGATACTGTAAGAATAGTAGTGTTAGAATTTGAAGATTTATCAGAACAAACAATTCCGACTACTTCATCGTCATCATTGTCTGACAAGGTAATTCCTCTCACTCCAGTTGCTGTTCTTCCCATTGGATTGACTTTAGTTTCAGGAAAGCGGACTGCCCTACCCGATTTTGACCCAATAATTATGTCAGAGTTTCCATTAGTCAGTTTAACATCCATCAACGAGTCATTTTCATTAATATTAATTGCAATAATACCATTTTGTCTTGGTCTGGAAAACGCTTCTAAAACTGTTTTCTTTACAGTTCCTTTTTTTGTACAAAAAATGATATAATGACTGTTGAGTTTTTCAGAATCATTCAGGTCATTTACTGTCAGATAGGCTACTGCTTTATCAGAAGCAGGAAGATTGATCAAGTTTTGAATTGGTCGGCCTTTTGATATCTTACTGCCTTCGGGTATTTGGTAAACTTTTAAC